>JAGWFW010000027.1 GCA_028867735.1 Nitrososphaerota archaeon | reverse complement strand
TTCTTCTTGTCCATCGAGAGTCTCTGGTTGCCATGCTTTCAGTCCATATTTTAACCCATTTGCAGTGCATGTAAGAGAGACGTGATCAGAATGGTTGGAATTAAATAATTGCGTGAAGATTTTTACTCTGATGCAAAAAGAGGCGCTAAAGATGGTTTTCTCAAATGGCAGATATGCGGCTCTTGCAATCGCCATATTTTGCGGGCTCTTTATTTTTCTGTCTTACATGTCGCAGTTTATTTTCTTCGATCCCCTGTTCGTATTCTCCATACCACAGGGAGAGGCCCTAAACTTTGCCTTGATAGTCATAGTTGCGTCTCTTTCAGGCATTGTCGCAAGCCTTAGCATATACAGAATTCGCCTTCTTGGAGAAAGCATGAAAAAATCAGGCGGAGGATTTCTTGGAACGGTAATCGGGGCAAGCGCCGGAGCATGCAGTTGCAGCTCACTTGGATTTACTGCAGCGTCTGCCGTTGGAACAGCCGGGGGCACGGCAACTGCATTTCTTACCCAGTATGAGATTCCGTTAAGACTTGTTTCAATTGCAATTCTGAGCTATTCATATTATCTTGCAGTAAAAGGGATTTCAGGCCAGTGCAAGATAACAAAACAGGACTGAGATTTTGCGTGTTGTTTGCACTAGGTGATCTTAAATAAGGAAGTACAAAGACATGACTTGGAACATGCCATCGAAACGGATTTTGATTGTATTATTGTGCGTCTTTGCCGTATCGCTTTTGTATTCTGCCCATGCCAGACTTCCGCCTGCATACGCAGCAGAATCATACTCGTTTGCTGCAAAATGGGGATCTCTTGGAAATTATGACGGTATGCTAAACTTGCCTGCAAGCATTGCACTTGATTCATCAGGAAATGTTTACGTGACAGACACCAACAACAACCGCATTGAAAAATTTTCAGGGGACGGCAAGTTTCTTGCCAAGTGGGGGACGTATGGAACTGGCCCGGGCCAGTTCAACCTTCCCACAGGCATTGCGTTAGACAGACAGGGAAACGTGTACGTATCCGACCAGTCAAACAACAGGATAGAGGAGTTTAATGATTCGGGAGGATTCATTACAGCATTCAACCTTGGACAGTACTATCCAACCAGAATAGCGGTCGACTCTTCAGGAGACATGTACTTTGTGGATCCGACCAAAAGTTTGGTGATCAAGTTTTCAAGCAGCGGGCAGTCCCTTGCAAAGTGGGGTTCGCTTGGAAACGATGACGGACAGTTTGATTCTCCAACCGGCATTGCAGTAGACTCTTCTGACAATGTATACGTGATAGATACGGGGAACAATCGCATCGAGGAGTTTTCGGGGGACGGCAAGTTTCTTGCCAAGTGGGGGACGTATGGAACTGGTCCTGGCCAGCTAAATGCCCCACAGGGAATAGCAGTTGATTCTTCAGGAGACATATACGTGACTGATGCCCAGAATGGCAGGGTAGAGAAATTTACAAACACAGGACAGTTCATCACAGAGTTCGGGTCGCATGGAACAGGAAATGGAAAATTTGATTCTCCGTCTGGCATTGCAGTCGATTCCTCTGGGAACATATACGTGACTGATGCATCATTTGACAATCCAAACATACAAAAGTTTTCAATATCCGGCTCGACCTCTGTATCAAGCACAGTGCCAGAATTCGGTACAGCTACCCTTCTTGCCCTTACTGCATCCATTTTTGTCCTTGTGGCTTTCACAAGGACAAGACTTGCCAGGTAGATAGCAGAAAAAATTGCGTGTTTTTTGATATAACTTATTGTGTCTCTATGTTTACGTATTCTTCAGGGTCTTCTTCCTTTAGCCTTTGAAAGTAGATTTCTTCGTATGGCATATTAGCCAGTTCTTCCAAATTCGCTATTTAAGCGGCAGATTGGCAAATAGTATTCCTCAGGTCAAAAAAACCAGATGTGCCGCCTGTCCTTTATCACATGGTAGATAATCAAAAGATAAGAACATGTTTGCGCGTATTTTTTCAGCATGTATTGCGAAGACGAATACAATGAGCTTACCAAATCTACGGAGAGACTGCACGAGTTGTATTACCAACAAGAAGGCGCCGAGTTTGCATTTTCCAATGCGCTTGCAAGCGCGCAAAGCTATCTCATCACAACTGGCCTTGTCAGGCTTGTCACTGCCAGTGCGGCAGAGATTGTAAACACGCTTGAAGACACCGATCAGGAAGGGTTTACCGAGCTTCGTGACGCTGCAGAAAGCAAGGTTCATGCGGACGCTGCGGTGGCGGCAGCAGAGGAATCATATCGCGACGCCAGCAAAAGATACGAAGAATGCATCAAAAAGCGGACAGATGCCTAAATTGTCAGAAACTGAAAATCATAATTTTAGTTAATATATGATATCTACAATGAGATTGATCGGTTGGACCAAAAGCGAAAAAAGACGATCAACAAATTTGCAGTCCTGGTATTGCTCATAATACTTGTGCCAGAACTTGTAGGACATGTTCTTTTTGACAAGCCTCACTCTGCAAGCTCGTCTGTTGACGCCGCGATTTCTCTGACCAACAAGATGAACCACGGATACCACATTGCAAACTTTGGATGCCGCTTGGCAGTTCATGACGATCCCACATCATCAAACGTTACAAGAGCTGCAGGACTTGATGGAGAATACGGCACGTATGATTGTGGTACCAGCTGATCAGCCGTATGGCGTGCGGGAATTTGATGTCGATGACGGATGTGGTGCTGACAGCTGTGCAGGGTCAATTGAGAACCTGTTTCCAATAGACCACAGCAAAAAGAGCGACGCAAATTTTACTCTCTTTATGTGTTCCATGAATACGGTCCTTGTCATGTCTTCCTCGTAAACTGTATCCCTGACTACCATGCGCTCAGGCATGAGCTTGTTTGGATGAAACTCGTGGTCCACCATGAATTTTAACAGCTCCCTTTGGATCTGGTTGAAAAAGTCGGACCTTTCCTTTTCTGCAACTGTTGAAAGCATTCGGAGAAACTCGGGGGGATTCTGCAGCGCGCTTCCAAGTATGACAAAATCTTTGTTCTTCAGCTTGACAATGTCTGCAAACGTTCCCTTACCGTGAAGGTTTGATATTACAAGGTGAAAGTCGGAGACAGGCTCGTCTCTTTCCGAGATGACATAATCCTCATTTTCAAGCCATCGCTTTATTGTCTCTTTTAGCTGGCCAGAGCTCATGCGGGATGTGACTGCACCCTGTCATTTAATGGATTCCTTACAGGACAAAAGTTTAGCTGACAGATATTCTTTCTGCAAAGATGAGAACCATGCCAAACCCCACAACTATTCCGGACGTTATTTCAAACCAGTGAGGGATCAGTACTTTTCTGGCAAAGGTCGTGTAGCAGCCTGAACTTGTTTTTTCCATACAGGCAGGTTTGGTTTAACAGGTGATAGGCGTTCATCAGCTTTTGTTGTTATAATTCAGCAGATTAGCTGAATTGAGGGGATCAGCTCTAGTCGAGTGTTGTCGACGTCTTGGTTACCCGCATGATAATCCCGCTGACTGATATTGACGAGAGGAAATACCAGCCCCAGAAATACATGTCATTTTCATGCATGCAGTGGGTCTTTGCCCCATTTTTGACATCATCTGCAGAGCAGGTCAGGTGGAAAAAGTTTCCTGGAAATATGTTGAGCGGGATTGGAGACTCGGCAACGGTATACGCGAACATGTGAGGCAGTACAAAGTAAAAGACCAGCAGGAACGGTACAAATGTCAGTGCCATTGGCCTCATGTTCATCTGCATTATTTCCATGTTCAGCTTGTTCATGTATGGCGACTTTTTGTTGAGTTGATCAATCTTTTCCTGCTCCTTTGCCCTAAAGGCCGCCATTCTTTCCTTCTGCCAAGCTCGGGTCTCCTTCATCAGCCTTCTTAGCTTGTCCTGGTCTACCAGTTTTTTTCTTATTCCTGCATTGAGTAGGTTCAACATGATTGATATTCCGGTTATTCCAAGCGCGGATGGGATCAGGCCCTTTATCCACGGGTTGACGCTGCCAAGCTGGCTTTGTCCAATTCCCGGGATCTGTAAGGCGATATAATTTAGAAATCCAAGAATTATTGGCTCCATTTCAGTCATCTTTGTCTTGTATCAAGGTATTTTAAAAGTTGATGTGCTGCCTCTTGCCGTGAAACCGCGGTATCATTGCTTTTATGGAGCTTGCATAATTGACAAGCGTGACACTCAAAGACAAGGACAGGACGATGCTCAAGACAATGATAGATGACGAGATTGCCAAGATCCCAGGACTTGTCAGGAATCTGCGCCTGCCAGAATTTAGCGGAGTGTTTCAGATAAAAGACGAGTCAGAATACGTCTACGGGTATACGCATGGCTCCATAATTGGCAAGTTTGAGACGTATTATTTTGTAGCACACTCTGGAAAAAAGCCAAGCGGCGGCGAGATAGACGAGATTGCCAAGACAATTTTTCAGAAAACCTCAGAGATAAGAAACGCGATCATCGGTTCAGTTGGACAGTAGTTTACGGAGCATTTCCGGAAAGAAACTCCCCCTTGCTGTAGCACTTGTCTGCAGATTCAAAGATTGGGAGTGACTGGTTGATAAGTTTTGCCGCAGAGACCCTGTCCTCGTTTGCCTTGTCAAGAAATGTCTGTCCCAGACCACGTAGTGCCTTTGCCTTGTTGTACCACGCGTTTGCGTGGTTTGGGTTGAGCTCAAGTGCATTGTCATAGCAGTCAATCGCATCTTGGTATCTTTTGAGCCGAAAGAGTGCAATCCCCTTGTTGTTCCATGCGCTCACATGGGTTGGGTCAAGATCTGTTGCTTTTGAATAGGCGGTGATTGCGTCCTCGCTTTTTTCTTGCATCATAAGATTATTGCCTTGCGTGTACCACGACTCTGCATCGCTCATGAATCTGTTAAGCATGCCAGTCCTATTTTAATGCCAAGATAAATCACTGTGACGGCGTGACCTCGTCGGTTTTTTGCCCATCGCCGTTTCGGTTTTTTCTAACTATCATCATCAATCCCACGGTTGTAACAATGTTTGTAAGTATGATGACATATACGGCAAGGCTGATAAACGTATTTGCGAGTGGTATTCCGTCGCTTAGTGCAGAGATTGACAGGGTAGCTGGAACCACTCCCTGTGCACAGATGAGAAATATCGCGTATCTGTCTGCGTGCAGTATGGAGTTTTTTGTTGACAGCCGGGTGGCAATAAACCGGAACGTCATGAGAATTCCCAGGATGAGCAATCCAAACAATAGATTTGACAGCACCTCTGACGGTTTGATTACAAAGACCAGGCCAAGAAACACAAAGAAGAATGTCTCCATAAGGAAAGATATCTCGCCTTGAAATTTGTAAAACTGGTTTTTTAGATCTATAACGTCAAACCTTTGTCTGAATCGTGCAAGGACGGATTTTGAGCTTCCAAGGAAAAGCCCGAATATCAGCACTGCAACAAGCCCGCTGCCATGGAGGACCTCTGTTACTGCATAGGTGGTAAGTAGCAACCCCAGCGTGAGGACGTACGTGTACTTGAAATCCCTGAAGAACTTTAGCACAAACATCCATGCAATTGAAAGTATTACTCCAATTGTTATCCCAATGGTAAAGTTCATCCCGATTGTAGCCAGCGGGGCTGTCCAGCTTGGTGTGCCGCTCTTGTATAGTCCGACAAATGCAGTGTAAAATACGATGGAGTAGATGGAATTGAGTATTGATTCCAGCGTGAGAAATGTTATCGTGTTATTTCCGAGCTTGAGTGATCGTGAGAGAGGTATGACCACGACAGAAGCTGTCTCCCCTCCAACCATTGAGCCAAATATGAGAGACTGGACAAGATCCCATCCAAGGATAAAGTGCATTGATATCCCTATTACGAATATGCTTGATACGACGTAGACTGTCACCTGCACTATTGTTCTTGGGCTTTCCTTGATCACCTCCCGGATTCGCATGTCCATTCCGCTGTAAAACAAGATCATTATCAGGGTAAATGACGAGAATACGCCAAGGACAGGGATTAGCGGCTGTCTTGGAAAAACTCCAAGGACGGGGCCAAGCACGACGCCTATCAATATCAGGAACAGATAGTAGGAGATCCCCGTCCTTTTGAAAAAGATCTCGCCTCCAAACCCGAAAAATATGATTCCGGCAATTATTGAAAACAGCAGCAATTCATTTACCAAAAGACTATTCCCTCATTGTGATTCATGATTCCAGTAATAGTGTCTTGTCAGCTGACTTTATTATAATTCAGCTGATGTATGTATCCAATAACCATATTTTGCAATCAATTGCAACTAAACTATAACAATTTGAGATTTTTCCTAGCATTTTATTGCGGCGTGAAATGTCGTTTCGGTTTTTTCATATTGGCAGAAAACATTGTTCACGAACAATAGTACGCAAGTATTAATTAAATCAGAAAATACTTTTGTGGCGGAGACTGTAGGTGTCGTGTCACTTTACGGGAATGTGCCCTTTCCCCCAGACCATATAGCCCTACAGTTTCCGTTTTTATCGAAAAGATACATTCTGCGTGTCATAACTTGTTGCACATCATACACGCAAAAAATCCTTATTTTTTTAGATATTTTTTTGGTATCTTGAACACCAGTGTGTTCTCAGAGATTTCAAATGCTGCGCTGCATCCAAGGTCCTTGAAGGCCTACTCGTAAAACGATTTCAGGTGCAAGGAGTATTTTTCCCCCATGTAGTGTCGTATGACAAAAATGTCCTCGTCTTCGTCATGTATTGTTGTCACATCAAAGCCTGTCGCAGACGATCTCATTTTTATTATATCAACCCATTCGCTTATTCCATAATTTCCCCTCATTGAGAGGCAGAGGTCTCTTGGAAGCGCCCTTCTCTCCGTACTTGCTACCTGTGTAACTGTCCTATCATCCAGCCTTTCCAAAATTGACTTGATTACCTAGCCCTCTACTGGAACCCACCTTGACTTTGCAGCAACAATGTCCCATTCAACTGCCTGCAAAAGCAACTTGTTTACAAGCGCATTTACGGTTGACTTTTCATATCTTGCAGACTCTTAGTTTTGCAAGCACGTTGGAATCCAGCCTGAAGGTCACTGTAGCAGTGTATTCGCCGTATTTCTGAGGTTCAACTTGAGAACCCATCATCTGCAAACGCCACCCTGATTGTATTATTGTCGCACTCTATCTCCATCTTCTTGTGCAGCACGTCCTTGAAGACAAGCTCAAGTATTGTCTTTTGGTACAAGGCCCAGTTCTTTCCAAGATCATGCTTTAGGACCATGCTGTGTACCCCGTCATCGATGAGATGGCTTGTTTGCACGGAGGAGTTCAGCATCATGGTTTCGTACCATGACAGAAACGATCTCAGGTCCACCTTTCCTCGCATGAACAGTACAATGTCCTCGATCTCTCCTTTTCCTATTGTGGATGCAAGCTCTACTATGAATTCCTCGTCAAGCCCGTCAAGTATTTTTTTGAGCACAGGCTTGGTCAGAATTACAAAGCCTGATCTTGGGAGGTATACGTCCCAGTCGATGAATCTGTGCAGCGCCTGGTTTACCAGAGTGTTTGTGCTGACCTCCTGTACCTGCGACAGGTTGCGCAGCTTGTTTATTGTAGTTTCATTGAGTCGAAATGTGATGGTCGATGTCTTTTTTGAGCCACTTGCTGAATTCATCATATACCTAATGCCAATCCAGAGTATTTATGAAATGACGAACCTTGTTCACTAACATTATTAATCCCGAGGTAACTTGCTGCTGGTTTGCACCACAAGTTTCAAGTCTGCCCCTATTGTGGCCGGGGTTTTTCATGCTTGACCCAAGTACAGAACGCGTCTGATTTGTAATGCTTGCAGCTCTCTTGGAAGACGCCAAAATGGTAGACCCATCATGAGATTTTAAATTCATTTAAAATTTTAACATAAGGCTATAATCCTTCTTACCACGTCAGGTAAAAAGAAGAATAACGCTGATTTTACAGTGATAGTCAAGATAATAATCATATGCGCGGTTGCACTTTTTCTGATTGCGTATTTTCATTTTACACAGGTGGGGGTTGCCTTTGACAAGGCAGTTCAGATAAGAAATACGGTTCAGAATGTGACAGACCCGATTGTGAAAAACATACTGCAAAAGACTGCAGACTATAACCTGACTAGGCACTAACGCATACTGACAGGCTACAGTGAATTAAACAAAAAAGAGATACTCTTTGGATCATGTCCCAGATCATGTAGCAGCGCTAACGGAGTTTTTGTATCCATCAACTGTGCTACAGTTGGTTTATGATAGTCTGTGCAGATTTTCAGTTCTGCTGCAACCAGATACGTACCGTGTCCCGAGTTATTCAGGTTTAAAATTAGAATAAAAATATGAAAAAATTGGATTTTTTTAAAGTAATTGCTTTTTCCTAAGATGCAGCTTCTACTATTTCAGCAATAGCGAATCGCTGGCCTACTTCGGTAACTTTTACTTTTGCGTTTTGACCAGCTTTGCCGTTCTTGACAAATATCACAAAGCCTTCTACTCTTGCGATACCGTCTCCTTTTCTACTGATCTCCGTAATAGATACGTCGTATTCCTTTCCAGTTTCTACTGGTTTTGGTCTATCATCAAACTGTCTATTACCGCCAAATCTTCGTCCTCCGCCGTAACCTCTAGATTGACCATAACCGCCTTCGTTGTAACCCATTCATTGCACCTCCCTTGTTGTTTGGCAATGTTCCTGACATCTATAAGAATGGATGCATTGTTGTGCTATATTCCATTGAGTAAGATCCGAATCAATCCAAGCCGGCACATATCGTCTTCCCGTTTTATTGACAAACAGCATGCAGAAGTGTTTACGGCAGTCCTCCAGTACTGTGCAGGGCATCCTGCTTTATTCTCAGGGCCCGGTAAATTATCGGCGCGTGGTCAGCTTCCACGTCAGTTGTGATGTACAGGATGTGATCAGAGTCAATTGGCATTGTGATGCGTTTTATCTTTTCACATTCTACAAGGGCATACTTGCCTCTCCCAATCTTTTCTGAGACATCGTTTCTTGACTTCCAGGCGTTGATTGCAAGCTGGAGAGATTTTTTGCTCTCATCTGAAGAAAGTAGGTTTTTTCATTCCCTTCCGGTGTTCGCTGTGCAGTACGTTTCCCTTCATGTCAAAGATAGTGGCAAAGCGAATCTTTGGGTCTATTGCCATGATTTTGTCAAACAGTGTCTTATAATCCGTAAACCCCATACGTTAATGTAAATGATAAAGATTATGACTGAAATTGTTCGTAGAGTGCTGACAAGGCGTTGGGTTTGTTCTTCCAGTGCGACGGAAAAACAAGATAAAAAAATATTACTGAATAATGTTAATCCAGTCTTTTATTTATTCATGAATATAATTATGCAATGAAGACTGGGGAAAATTCCAAGACAAGACACACAAGCATGCTGCTTGGAGTTTTGGTTTTGCTTGCAGTTGTGACCGTATTTCCGCACGCTTTTGCGCAGGTGTCATACACTAGTGCTGACAATCCTCACGGCCCACTACAGGTTTACGGGTGGACAACAGGAATGGCAGTGGCGGCCGCGCTGACTGGCGTTGGAGTATGGACCACAATTAAGAGATAATTTTTCTTACCCTATCTTTTTTGTTTTGACTTTTTTGCAGGCTGACGGAAATTAAATTCGTCGTGGAACGTGCCGCATTTTGGACAAAAGCTGTACACTCGCGATACCTTGGAGCCGCATTTGGCGCAAAAGTCCATAGACATTCGATCTTCTTCGCTGTACGCTTTCTTTGTTCTATATTCACGCTTTACATGTCGGATTTTATGCTCAAGTGTTCCGTTGTATTTTTTGGGCTCTGTGCTTTCATGCCCTGATGATTTTTTTTCCATGCCTATACATGATAGGAACCAAAGTCCAATTAAAAGAGATTTGGGTTGTCGCATATTTGCAGGAAAACCTTTCTGTGCTTGACAGCATCGTGCCAGAAAATGTTCTGGCTAGGCCCAGCCTGGTTTCTTGTCTTCATCCGCATTTTTGCTTTTTGTCCCAGGCTTGTTTCTTGGTTTTGACCGTACCATGCAGTTGCAGCAGTTGCAGTATATCCCGACAGAATCGCTTGTTGCAGGCTTGTCGTCCCTGTCATGACATCCCTCCCTTGTCATAAAGACTCCGCAAATCTGGCACCTGACCTGGTCTGACAGATATCTGCTTGTCCCGTCCCTTGGCTTTCTTACCTTGTATTGTTTGCAGAGTCCCTTGCAGACTCCCCTGTCTTTGTGCACATACAATATCAAACACAGGAGAAATAAATTCCCATTGCAGAAATACTGTTCCAAAAGTTGCTCATGACGCCCGTCAGTTGCAGTTTTGGCAAAAGATTAGAAATTCTTTGCCATGTCGGTTCTAAGCTGCCCGCATGCGGCAGATATCTCAGAGCCCTTCTCCACCCTTACGGTGCAGTTGACATCGGATTCTTTCAGTATCCTTTCAAATTCTGTTATGCGCTTCCACTTGGGGCGCTCAAATCCTCCTGCTGTCGGGTTTACCGGAATCAGGTTGACATGTGCCCCGTTCCCCTTTAACAGGGCTGCAAGCTCTGCGGCAATTTCCGGTGAGTCGTTGACTCCGTCTATCATGGCGTATTCTAGTGTGACACGCCGTCCTGTCTTTTTGAAATAGCTCCGCGTTGCTGCAATCAGGTCTCCTACCGAGTTTGGTCCTGCAGTAGGCACAAGTTTTTTTCGCAGCTTGTCGTTTGGCGCATGCAGTGATATCGCAAGCCCGATCTGGAGGTCTTCTTCTGCAAGTTTGTCTATTCCCTGCATAACCCCGACAGTTGATATTGTGATGTGTCTCTGCCCCAGGCCAAATGCCCTTGCATGTGTCAATATCCTTACCGCACGAATAGTCTCGGAATAATTTGCAAGAGGCTCTCCCATTCCCATAAAGACAAGATTTGTGACATGCTCTCTGCGCTCGCGGAGAATCGAGGTAAAGTGCAACACCTGTGCGACAATCTCTTCTGCCTTCAAGTTTCTCTCAAAGCCCATCTGTCCCGTGGCACAAAACGTGCAGCCCATGGCGCACCCGACCTGCGTTGAGACACACACTGTAGACCTTGGGTGTCCCTTTCCCTTTGACATGTACTGCATCAGTACTGTCTCGACAAGTGTTCCATCGGTCAGCCTGAGCAGTAGCTTTGTAGTGTTTCCGTCCTCGCTTACGACGCGGTGGACCTCGCTTGCAGAGCCTACAGCATATCCTGCCGCAGAAAGCTTGTCGCGCATCTCTGACGGCAGATGGTGCAGGGATGCGATGTCTTTTGTAGACTCGTGATATAGCGCCTGCAGTAGCTGGTCTGCTCGGTAGCGCGGCTGCTCGAGTGTTTTTACAAGCTCGTCCATCTCTTCTGGCAGGACCCTGTAGAGATCAATCATTTCCTGTCTGCAATCCGTCTTGTTTTGTCAGGTGACATCATACCCATTGTACCATCTCCGGGGCCCATTAGTGTTTTGCCAGTCATGAAAGCAGCAGTTGCAGGAACTTGGTAAGCGTTTAATGCCAGGTATGCAAAACATACTGCAGATGGACCCAAAAAGAATGATGCAGTGCGACGTTTCAGACATTTGGCACGTTCTTGGCAAGACATGGTCCCTTGTCATTTTGAGAAACCTCAGTACGAACGATACCATACGATTCAACGAGCTAAAGAGGCTTGTGTCAGGAATAAGCAGCACGGTACTGTCTGACAGGCTGTCTGAGTTTGAGAGAAACGGGCTGGTGACAAAAAAAATTTACGAGGAGGTCCCCGTAAGGGTTGAATACAGCCTGACAAGGCAGGCAAGGGAGCTCGAGGAGATACTGCTTGATCTTGGCAGGTGGGCAGACAGGTGGAAGCCCAGGCAGAAAAAAGACTAGTTTTTTACGGCATATTTTTCCGGCAGGTCAATCAAGATCATCTCAGTCTGTTTTTCAGACCTGATTGAAAGTTTTTGCTCGCCTTCAATTCTTGCCGCATCTCTTGTCTGCATCTTGATGCCGTTGAGGCTGATTTCTCCCTCTATCACAAACGCGTATGCCTTTCTTCCCGTCTGGATATCATGCAGGACCTCGGCGCCAGGCGTAAGGCTTGAGACGTAGAAAGACGCGTTCTGGTGTATTGTCAGCGCCCCGTTTTTTTCAGAGCCAAGAGGAGAGACTACCTGCAGCAACGTGTCAAGTTGCTGCTCCTTTGTGTACTTTTTTTGCTGCCATGAAGGTTCCAGCTCCTTTTTATCTGGAACAACCCACATCTGCAATAGCTTGAGGGGCTTTTTCTTGGAATGGTTGTATTCAGAGTGCATTATGCCAGAGCCTGCAGTCATTACCTGGATCTCCCCCGGCCCGATTATCCCATTGTTGCCAAAACTGTCATGGTGCTCAAGCTCGCCCTCTATTACGTATGTTACAATCTCCATGTCCCTGTGGGGATGAAAGCCAAACCCTGATGCCGGCTGTATCGTGTCATCGTTGAAGACCCGGAGCGGCCCGTAGTTCATCTTCTTTGGGTCGAAATAGTCTGCAAACGAGAAATGATAGTATGTCGACAGCCAGTCAGTCTCGCTTTTGTGGTGTTCCCCTGCGCTTATTTTTTGTATCATGAGTATACTATGTGCAGCAGCTGATTTAAAGATGGTAGTAATTTACTACCTAGTAGGATAGAAATACCATACTAGGTAATGCACAGGCTACCAGATGGCATTTTCCGGCATTGGAGATTTGTCGCATAACAACGCGGATAAAGTTCCGCGAAAAGGCTGTTGAATTATAATTGATCTCTGGCTGTAATAATTTGGATTGAACCTTTAAAGTTGGTTGCGGACGTTTCAGAGGCCAAGTGTCAGAGATTACTCCCGAGCGATTGCAGACCCTAGCCCAACTTAATCGGCTAGACAATATCATCGCTGCCTCTATGATTGTCGTTTTCTAGATGACCATAGAGGAATCTTTTTTGAATCCGCATCATTTCACAATATGCGGAATCTTGCACATTCAGCCAGATTTTGTAACGTTTGATTTTTCGTTTCCGGTTTGAAAATTCTTTAGTTTTGACAGTATCCGGACATTTCTTCCTGTGACGGCGCCTGCCCCTATCATCATGATAAGGTCCACAATCAGCACAATCTCTACATCTGACGCGCTCAGTGTTGTTTTCGTCCCATAAAAGCCTGGAAGGTTTGCTCCGAGGAAGAGGTATCCAAGAATGAATCGTGTCACAAACCCTACCAACCAGACTACGTACGGAAATATTCCTCCCCTGGCATGTACAAAGCCATCTTCTGCATTCCACATGACAAGAGACCTCCCCACAAACCTGTTTGATAGATATGCCGAGCCTGCCAGCAGGCCAACATATACAAAAACATAGTCTGCAGACACTCCTTCCTGAAACGAGCCAAATACCGCAAGAAAACTAAAAGCAATCAACATCGCAGTTGAGCTGATTATCCTGTTTCTATGGACCCTGCCGCCAGAGAGTATTTTCCTGAATCTAAATATCATTACGGCAACAATTACAACGATAAATATTGGAAGCCCTGGTTCCATAGGCTAGATCTCCCCGTCTAGCAACTTTTCGCTCTCAACGTACTTGGTGTATCGACAGGTCGTTATTTAACAGAGTTGCAGCATTTTTACGTATCAAGACCTAGGTTTCACCATACGGCATATCGTTTGTTTAAACCAGACAAAACCCATCTAAAATATTTACGTGATACCCTGTACAACAAATGAGATTTTTCCAGCCGCGTGCAGACAAGGACAAGAGCGGGATAACGGCAATTGTAATTGATGATGACATTGATACAGTATCTGTCCTTTCCGAATTTTTGCGGATAAAGGGAATTACCGTAGCTGGCAAGGGATACGATGGCCTTGAGGCAGTCAAGATTTACGAGAAGCTCAGGCCTGACGTGGTATTTCTTGACGTGATGATGGAAGACCACGACGGGCTGTACACGCTGTCAAAGATAAGGGAGATCGAGCCCAATGCCATTGTCATATTGATAACGGCCGATGTGAGTGAAGGTACGCAAAAAAAACTCCTCGAGCTTGGCGCGTCTGCCATAATCTACAAGCCGTATGACATCAATGATATCATGGACAAGACGAACTGGCTTGTACTCAAGCTAAAGCAGGAACTGATTGATGATATCAATGCCAAGAAGGCTCTGCTCAAGGCATTCAATGTGATACTCAGGAACCGCCTGCGCAGGTCAGAAGCTGAGGCGCTTCGCAGGGCCCAGTATTTCAACGACAAAGAAAAACTAGTCTGAACAAACCCCAATTGCCAATGTCATGTTTTATAAGATCTATCATATCCAAAAGATCTCAAAGGGAAAAAATTGGATACAAATACGGCTAGAAATAACGACGGCGTCCTGCTTGCAAATTTTGAAAAAGAGATCTGGGGCAGGGTCCCGCATCTTGAAGGTACAAGCGGGAAGGTTGTCAATGCAACCCCCCTCACTGACATTACTGCAGACCTCAGGGAATGTGCAAGAAAGGAGTTTGGCCTCAACCTTGACGACAGGAAACTGCAGGTTTTCGGCAAGTTTGATTCCAACCTGCTTGCAGGCTCGATAAAGGTAAGGCCTGCGATACATATCATTCACGATGCAATTTCAACTGGAAAGATTAGAAGCGGACAGACGGTATTTGAGGCAACGTCGGGAAACTTTGGCATAGCACTCGGACAGCTATCCAAGCTCGGGCTTGACGTGGTTGCCCTGGTCTCAAGAAAACTCCAGGAGGGAGTGTTTGAGGAGCTGAAAAATGAAAAGATACGCATCATAAACCTGGATATGGACATCTGCCCTGCTCCCGGAATGAAGGAGAATCCAAATGTTCTTGCCGCAAGGGCAACTGCTGCAAACATCCGCTCGCAGCTGTCCGAGCTTGGGTTTGACCCGGCAGTTTTTGACGGTGCAAGTACGGAGGTACAGTCGCTTTTGGCCGCACAGGATATAATAAACCTGGCAAAACTTCTTGCCAGGATTTACAATGCTTTCTGCCCCGAGCAGTATGACAACACTCTCAATATTGACGTGCACAGGACTGTCACAGGAGCAGAGATAGACCAGCAGCTGCACGAAAAGGGACAGTCACTGTCTGATTACAGAACAGTCTGCACATTTGGCACCGGAGGAACATCAGGAGGCCTGAGCAGATACATCTCTGAAAAATATGGAAAAAAATCAGTGCATGTTGTGTTTCCACTTGGAGACCAGGATGTTGCCGGAATTAGGACAAAGGGCAAGGCCTCTGGACTGAAATTTTACGAGCCGGAGCAGTATGCCGGGCAGCATGAGGTTGATTTCGAGCAGGCAAGGCGCCTGCTCAAGTTTTTTGTCGACCGTGGCCACGACATGGGCGAGAGCAGCGCGCTTGCACTCTATGCCGCAATGCAGATGGCAAACCTTGGCGTTGGGGAAAAGTTTGTAGTCATAGTTGCAGACGGGATTCAAAAGTACAGGAAAAGTCTTGAATCAGTCGGAAAGAAGCAGAACAAGATCCAGGTTTCCATGCAGGAGGCCGCGTCAAACATTGGCGATTACGACAGGATAATCTGGATTCATACCCAGTACACCCCCCGTGAGGAGGGAATTGAGATGATTGCAGCATCACTTGGAGTAGACAAGAGCAAGATTGCAGTGCCTACCGCAAGGGAGGTGGAGCAGCTGCTCATGACAAGGCAGGTTTCCGAAACAATAAACAAGGCGCTTGGGTCACGCAAGTCACTGCTTGTCTGCATGGCAGGAAACACTTCCCTTATGGCAGTGCGGGCTCTTGCAGAAAAGGGCATTGTGACTGAAAGCCTGACAGGCGGGATAAATGCGCTCTCGCAGGGAAAGGGCAGGCAGATCTCTGAGCTGATACGCGTCGCAACTGAGTAACTTCAATACTATAGACCAGTCTGGGCAGGTACTGCTCAACGATTGTTTTTTTCCAGACTAGTGGCTGCTATAGCTGCCGCTCAGAAATGCGCCGCTTGTCAGTGCAGACTGCGGTGTGGCCGATTGGATGCTCTTGCATTCGGTCTGGAACGAGTAGCAGTGGGTTGTACTGGCAGGTGCATGCGATGCATCACTTGTTCCACTGTACATTCCCGGTGTCTCCCAGCCCGAGCCTGCCATCATTGCCACCGATATGGCAAACGCGCCGCCCACACAGCCGGCTATTATTACGACCAGAGTTTTTGGAATCATCTGGTTTACTATGAGGCATCATTTCATAAAAATCCGGCACTTTTTTGTTTGATGGGAACCAGTTTTTGAAAATGACATGGTAGGAATGGAAGATTTCAAGATGATATCATTCCGTATTGGTTTTGCAAGACAATTTCAGGTGACAAGAAAGTCCTTTGCCTCAAAGAACCCTGACAACTCTTTTGATAACTGGTCTGAGAATATCCCAAGTATCTCAAAGTCGCTTGGCGAGAGTGACTTTTGGCTAAATATTGCAAGAACTGCTGCGACATCTCCCTTGTATAAGATTGGATATCCTGCAAACGATCGTAGTTTCTCTTTTTTTGCCCAGTCATGGTACTTTATCCTAGGATCGTGTGTAACATCGTTTGAGACTGCTGGCTTTTTTGTTTTTGCAATGGCACCAATTTTTAGCGAGCTTAACGGTATCTTTGAAAACTCTCCGTCAAGGTTTTTGTATTTTCCTGCGCTATATTTCAGGATCAACGTCTTTGATTTTTTGTCATAGAGCCAGATTCGTGCAAACCTGGCGTCAAAGTATCTTACTAGGCTTTCAGCTATTGATTGTAATCTGTCGTTTATGTTGTCGTGCCTTTTGATGGAGTTTAGCACTCGGTACACCTGTATCTTTTTCTCATTTGTTGACTGCTCATCAAACAATACGTACGGTGAGGATTTTGCAGCCTTGGACTCGTACGAGCGAAAGTCAGATATCAGGTCTGCAAACCTGTTGAGGAAATTGTTTGTCTCAAGGTCATACTGTTCAACTGAAGAGAAAACAAAATGGCAGACCCAGTCAAAGTCTCCGTGCAGTCTTGCGGAATAGATGCAAAAGGGGGACTCGTTGAGATACGTTTCAAGGCGCTTGATTGTTTCCTGGGTGTTTTTTGAAAACTTGAATTTTATCAGAACTGTCCTGTTTACTTTATCTGATACAAGGTCCGGATTTAGTATTGCAGCGTATCCCAGTATTACCTTCTTTTTTTGCAGTCTTTCAAGTCTCTGTCTTATCGCTCTGTCTGTGATTGTAAAGTTCATGCCCTTTAGTATACCAGCAATCTCCTGAGATGACGTCCTTGCGTTCTTTCCAAGGTGCGTCAGGATTACCTTGTCAATGTCGTCAAGCACGAGTCAGGTTTGTTCTGGTTGCTAATATCGATTTCCGGATCGGAATTTACCTCATGAATTGTATCATGTACAGGCACGATTTGTTTCCGGTTTGGAAATGTATGCCTCTGTTATGTTTCCGGGCTTGATATCAATACCTGTTGCCATAGGGATACCATGAAGTTCAAGACAATCAACACCTTTGCGGTGCTTGTCATATTGATGATTGTAGTGCCAGAAGCTGTCGGGCATTCGCTTTTTGACAAAACGCATCCTGCAAATGCGTCTGTCATTGCCGATGCATCCCTGACAGAAAAGATAAGCAAGAACTCTGACGGGTTAAATTGCAGCCTTGCACTTGAAAAAGATCCCCTCCATGCAAACATCACACGAGCGGCTGGTCTTGAGGACAAGTACGGTAGCTACTCGTGTGTTTGAGTTGCAAAAATATCTGTCATTCACATCCATGCAATACGAATCCACGTATATCCATCCCCATAGTGGGTCACGTAATTGGTCAGCATCTAAGACTTAATTTTGATTCTCAGGTAATTTACATTAGATATCAGACTCCATTCCCTCTAACTTTCTGTATTCATCAAGACTTGAAATTTTTGGAGGATGTTTAAGAAATGCGCGCCAAAGTCAGGTTTTCTCATATCTTGGTAATTTGGATACCATTTTTTCAATTTCATTCCATATCTTTTTCCTTTTTCTGTCAAGATCTGCGGTTAAATTATTATCTTTCCTTTCATATTTTGCATAAAGGTACATCGGACCCGTTCTTATTTTGTATCGAGACATGTCGTTTTTGAAAAGACAGTCTCTTGAAGAATCATAATTTCATCATAAACACCGTGGGGGTTACCGCCATAATAGTTGTAGTGGGTACCGTCCCAAATTTTTATTTGAATCTCATTCTGTAAAATATGATCAACGAAACTATACTTATCAGAAGCACAGGAATTACAAACGGAAATTCAGGAATTGTTACTGTGTTTTGT
>JAGWFW010000026.1 GCA_028867735.1 Nitrososphaerota archaeon | reverse complement strand
AATGTTGATGCCTACTTTATACCTCCATGGTTTACTGGCGTGATGAGACTATTTGACCAGAACGACATGAGCGAGAAAGAACTTGTCTCTGTGGTAAGCTATCTGCATGAAAAAAACGTAATAAGATAGATACCCATACAATAAAACAAAAGAGAAGATAGTTCTTGAAGAAGAGGTTCCACCTATTTTTGGCTGATCTGAGTCATAACAGTAGCCATTACAAAGATAATGGCTGTCAGCGTGTAACAGAAAATCCGATTTTTGATGTTGATTTTTGTCATTGTCGCACCTCCGGTACACCAACCAGTTGATAAGCAACGCTCACCTTGATCACGTGTTTCAGGTGAGTCATGTTTTTAATACAGGAATCCGCGTGGTTGGATTTTGTTTTTCATTCTAGAAAATACAATTGCCGATATTGCACTAATCAACAAAACCGGAACTGCAAATGGAAATTCTGGTACCGGTGGTGGGATTACTTTTGAAATTTGAGAGAGGGTTATGGTATGTGAGGAAAAGTGGGGAATTGAGACTAGTACCTGCGCGCCATTTTGTGTTATGATAATGGCATAGCTTGGCTCGTCAGTGCTTTTTGGATGCAGCACGGCATTTACATCAGTAGCAGGAGCTATCGAATGCCCGTCATAGGTTACGTGTAGATACTTTACATTTGAAACATCTATTGTAGTACTGTTGAGATTGAAGATTACTACTTTGGGGCCGGATTCTGTCTTTGAATCCACTGTAACGCTGACAGCATCACTTGTGGAATTTGTGTGTACATCTATGTTGCTGTCAATTGGTTTGGTCTCTTCTAGTCCAGTTCCTATGTTAACTTCTGCAGCTACCGTCTTGTTCTCTACTGCGTTTCCTATGTCATTTTCATCTTGCTGGTTTTCTTGATGCGTGGCCTTTTCGTTATTGTTTTCATTGTTGATTTCGTCTATTCCTTCTTGGTTGGCCTGAGGCTGGTTTTCCACTTCTGTTTTGTTTTGATTGTTTTCGTTTGATGACTGCTGATTGTCTTCTGATTGATGCTCAGATTGTGTTTTATTGCTTTCTTGGCCCAATTGAAGATTGTTGTCTTCTGATTGAGGTTCATTTTTCTGTTGTTGTCCAGTCTCATTTTGATCATTTGTCGTATTGTTATTGTTGTCAGACTCGGCAAAGGCCGCTCCCATAGTTTGTGATAATGCAAAAGAACTAGATATCAAGTAAGGGGTTGAAAAAGATATCACTCCAGTAATACCTGATATTATTAGAACAAAAAGTATGAACGGTTTTTTAATCAACGTTTGTCTGATTGAACTTCCGTATTTAATGATTCAGGTACGCTTGACTAATTATTTGTACAAATCAGCAGATCTCTACACAATGACGCTAGGAAAAAGTGATAGCCGATAGTATGAATTCTACTTTTGGGCTATCCTGCTACGATGACTAATTTTTAATTGTCTGAATAAATTATCTCGTCTTCTGTCACGATACAGTCTACCTTGACGTCATGGCTGTCGTGTGGAATTGATTTTACAATTTGTTTGGAATATGACAGGGCAATCTTCTTTGAGCGTTTATCGTGCAGGAACCTGTCATAGTATCCAAAACCATACCCCAGCCTGTATCCGTCCCTTGTCAGAGCTATGGCCGGAACCAGTATGACTTCGAGTTTTTTTACTGCCTCGCAGCGCTCCTTTGGCTCCATGACTGAAAAGTTTCCGACCTCAAGGTCTGAAAAACTAGAAATTTTTTTGAAGGCAAGATCATCCTTTTCCACTTTTGGCAGTGCAAGATCCTTTCCCGCATTTAGTATCTCCTGCAGTATATCCCGGGTGTGAACCTCGCTGCCTACAGCATGGTATCCTCCTATTATTCGCGCGTTTCTGTAAAAATCTATCTTCCTTAGGTTGTCCTGAATCTTGCCGCTTGCTATACTGATAAAGTCAGGCGAGAGGCCGTCTCGTTGGTCCAAAAGTTGCTTGCGAAGGCGAGATTTCTCAACGGTTTGTGACAATTCCTTTACTGATGGAAGCTGCAGTAACGGTGTTTTTTAAAAGCATCGCTCGCGTCATGGGGCCTACGCCTCCCGGAACGGGTGTCACATATGACGCATTTTTTATCACATTGTCATAGTCAACGTCTCCTGCAAGCCTGTCCCCAAGTCTGCTTGTTCCGACATCAATTACAATTGCGCCTGATTTTACCATGTCTTGCGTCAGGGTGAACCTGATCCTGTCTCCTACGGCCGTCACTATGACATCTGCCTCTAGGCAGTGTTCCCTGAGGTTTCTTGTCATTGAATGGCATGTTGTCACAGTTGCATTTTTTTCAAGCATGAGGTGATACAGCGGCTTGCCTACCAGATTGCTCCTGTTTATTATTACTACATGCTTTCCTGACAGGTCAATTTTATAATAATCCAATAATTCAATTATTCCAGACGGGGTGCACGGCTTCAAGAGCGCCCTTCCTGATGCCAAAAGCCCCATGTTGTAAGGAGTAAGGCCGTCGACATCTTTTATGGGCGAGATCATTGTTGTTACAGAAAACTCGTCAAGGTGTTCGGGCAGTGGCAGCTGGACCAAAATTCCATGCACTGTCTTGTCGTTGTTTAGGAGGTCTAGCAAGCTAACAAGTTCCTGTTGCGAGAATGATTGCGGTAATCTGTGGTCCTTTGTGGCAATTCCCACCTCTGCACAGTCTTTCTGCTTGCTTGTGACATATGACGCAGATGCCTGGTTGTCGCCGACAAGAACTGTGGCAAGACATGGCTCTATTCCGTCTTTTTTTAGTTCCGCAACTGCCGCCCTGACTCTGTCTTTGACAGAATTTGCAACTGTAATGCCGTCAATCTTCTGCCCGGTCAAACATGGTTGAGTAATTTGCTCGATATTTAATCTTTGGAGGTTAATTATTCAACGATGAAAAAAGAACCTGATGAACTTTAGGGAGGCAGAAACACTTGTCAAAGAAACTCTTGATGACATAAAAAATCACAAGATAGAATTGCGGCAGGACTGTGTGGCATGCCATGTGATATTTTCACTAAAGCAAAACTCTGGAAGATCAGAACAGGATGCAGCAGACCTGCTTTCCGAAATCCTGACGCATGATCCTACACTAAACTCAGAATTCATAGAGGTTGTGGAGCAGATACACATGAAGGAGAGGAACATGGGCGGCGCATTTGCCATGAGGGAAAGGGAATCAAAGGACAGCTATCTTGAGACCTATTTCTCAAATGTGCTAGACGAGCTTACCTCTGACCTGCGCTTTGCCACTCATGACGTGATTCTAAGAAAACTACTGCTAAGTTATCTGGCGCTGTATCTTGCACAAACCATCGGAGTTGACTATCATGCGGCAACCGAAGAGATGTATTATCTACTACGACGAGACGATGCAAAAAACTCGAAAATAGCTCGCCTGATTGCAAGATTTGAGGAGAAAGTCAAGAAAACAGATTCTGGACTCAGTTAGAGTCATTAATGTCCCTCAACCAGGCATTCCATTGAAGATAGGTTTTGATACAAAAAAATATGTAAAAGATCTGGCAAAAGGCAAATCCTATTTTCACACATTTCTCAACCGCAAAAACATTGCTGCAGGTATTCTCAGGATTGAGCCTGGAGAAGAAGATACGCAGGCACCACATGACAGCGACGAGGTGTACTATGTGGTGAGAGGAAACGGGTTTCTAAACGTGGGAGGAAAGGACTACACCATATCTGAAGGCATGTCATATTTTGTGGCAAAAAACATTGAACACAAATTTCACGGCAACACGCAAGAACTTGTTGTCGTCTATTTTTTTAGCGGGCAGGATTCTTAATACGTTGCAGTTTTTCTACCAGTTACATTTATCCTTCCTTGTGCAAAAAGCCTGACTGCCTGAGGATATATCTTGTGCTCTTGTCTGAGTATTTTTTTTGCAAGGCTGTCTTCCGTGTCATTGTCTTCAACCTTGACTATTGCCTGGAGTATTATGGGTCCTGTATCTACGCCCTCGTCAACAAAGTGCACCGTGCATCCTGAATATTTCACGCCATACTCAACTGCCTGTCTCTGGGAGTGCAATCCTGGAAATGCAGGCAAGATTGCCGGGTGTATGTTCAGTATTCTTCCCCTGTATTTTCGGATAAACTCGGGACTGATTATTCTCATAAACCCTGCAAGGCAGACAAGGCCGTTTTTTGGAGTGACGTTGTTTTCCTCAAGCACTGCAACTATCTTTTTATCATACTCCCAGCTGGCCCCCTTGAGGCCGGAGCTCTCAACTACCGCAGTCTTGACTCCAAGTTTTTGTGCGACCCTTAGTCCCTTTGCATCAGGTTTGTTGGATATGACAATTGCAGGACTTGCTGGAATTTTTTTCTTTTTTACCGTATGCAAGATTGCCTCCATGTTGGAGCCGCGGCCTGAAATCAGGATGGCAAGATTTATCATGTGTCGTGATCCGGCCTCTGTCTAAATAAAGGCTCTTGCGTTGCAGGTGACACAAGGTTTTTGCACTTGGCCCCAAAATTAAAGAAGAACAAAACATTCAAGGACACGTGGAACAAGAAGGCTCTGGCCAGTCTGTACCCTCGATTGAAAAAACCTTCAGAGATTACATTGTTCATGCAAACAGCCTGGTCTCCGAAGAATCTTACAAATACGCATCGTCTCGTCTTGAAAGACTTGACTTTGTACTTGGTGACGTGTCGACTTTTGCAGGCATGATAAGCTCAGAGCATTTCTCAAACATGGCAAACTACTGGACGGCTGGGCTCTTTGTCTCCGCTGCGATAAACAAGGTGATAAAAGAGAATGACAGTGTAAATCTTGATTTCTCTGCTCTGGAGGGTCGGGCTGACTGTGTAGGTTACAGACTAGAACAAGGAAAAATTGTTCTACGTGGCAATGCTGGAGACTATATAGGCGAGGCCATGTCTGGAGGGGAGATTGTAATCGAACACAATGCAGGGTATTACATTGGATACCGCATGTCGGGAGGGCATATTACAATACAGGGAAATACAGGTGATAATCTTGGCACGTACATGTCAGGCGGGGTCATAGACGTTAAAGGAAAAATTGGTTCCATATCGGGGTCTTGCAGGGGCAGGGTCTATCATAAGGGGATATTGGTAAGATGATTAATACAATCTCGCACTAGAAATCATAAACAACTCGAGTCATTTTTTAAGCAAGACAAAAAAGATCGCAATTGAATCCCTTTAGATCCGGTGTTGCACACGATCAATCTTGCAATTTATATCGCATGCATTTCACGGAAATCTCAATTTGAATCAAGTTGTCAAGATGACCCCAAACGGCATCGTATCAACACACAATGGGACCATCGTTCATCTGGATCCGAAGAAAGGCACAGAAAACGGTATCACGTTTGTCTCACATGCACACATTGACCATCTTCACAGGCAGCGCGGTGGACTGATCCTAACATCCAGGCAGACAAGTGAGATTGCAAAGATTCGCGGATATGCGATAGAAAACTATTGTGAGAAATACGAGAATTTCTCCCTAATTGATGCAGGACACATTCTTGGTGCAAAAGGCCTTTTGTTTGGAGACGGCGTGTTTTATACTGGAGACATTAGTATACGGAGAAGGGCCTTTATGGAAGGCGCCAAGGTTCCAAAATGCAAGGTCCTGATTACAGAGTGCACATTTGGAATGCCAGAGTATGTGTTTCCAAAAATAGATGACACTGTAAAGCGAGTCAATGAAATAATATCCGACTCGTATTCGCGGGGCAGGCCTGTCATTCTTTTGGGATACGAGCTTGGCAAGGCGCAGATCCTGTCGTACCTCTTTTCGCACTGGCAGCCATACTATCACGACTCTGTAAAAAAAGTAAATGACGTTTACCGAAAGTTTGGCGTCAAACTGCCCGACTCGATGGGCCACTCTGAGGCGGAAAGTTCAGGCCTGTTGAACAAAAAACCATGGCTTATGATTGCGCCAAACCTGAGCGGCAAAAACGCGTTTGTGCAGAGCATGAAATCAAAATATGGCGCAATAACAATAGGATTTAGCGGATGGGCCCAGTCTCCACGGTTTGCATTTGCACGACAGCACGACTATTCCATACCATTAAGCGACCACTGCGATTACAATGAACTGTTGCAGCTTGTAAAGGACTGTACCCCTGAGAAGATCTATACGGTGCACGGATTTGTGGATGAATTTGCGTCAGACTTGGTAAAACTCGGATATGACGCACAGCCTCTAGTTGAGAACGCACTTGACGGTTATTTCTGAATCTTACGCAGCGACCTGTTGTATGCCACGCCAAACCTGTGTGCCTCGTCTCTTGCATGCTGCAGTACTTTTAGTGCGGCACTGCTACGCGGCAGTATGATAGGGCTTTTTAGACCTGGATGGTAGACCTCTTCGTTTTCTTTGGCAAGCGAGACTACCTGTATCTTTACACCAATCGACTTGAGGGCCCCGAGTGCAGCATTTAGCTGTCCCCTTCCGCCGTCAATTAGAACTAGGTCCGGCATGCTGGCGTTTTCCTGTTTTAATCTCAGGTATCTTCTCTTTACAATCTCGTCTATCATTGCAAAATCGTCCCTGCCTGTTACTGTCTTGATTCTAAACTTGCGGTATCCGGGCTTGAATGGCTGCGCGTCCACAAGGCATGACATGGAGCCTACCGCATAGTCTTCTCCCTGGTTTGAGATGTCAAAGCATTCTATCTTTTTTGGAACGTGTTCCAGCTTTAATTTTTCTTGGAGCTCAGCAAGCGCAGGGTCTGCACCCTTTGACAGCAAGAGGTCTATGTTTCTGATTACGAGTCCTATAATTTCCTTTCGTTTTCCGCCTGACGGTACAGCTATGCCAACCTTGAATCCGACAGAGCGTGAAAATATCTCCTCTAGGATTTCTCTCTTGTCTGGCATCTCGCTTACTATGATGTATTTTGGAATCGGGTTTGTCGAATAATACTGCGACAAAAAGTTTGAAAAAGAATTGTCCCCCACAAGGTCAAACGAAAACCTGTTCATGTCTTTTATGACGCCGCGTGTCTGCCTGAAGTTCATGACATGTGCTGCGTGCTCTCTTATCCTGATGCCAAAATATTCCTCGTCAGAGCCTCCTATCGTCTCCATCTTTTGTCTTGTCTGCAGGTTCTGCAGCCTCTGCAGCGTCTCGCGAATCTCTCTTGCCCGCTCATACTGGAGATTTGATGACGCCTCCTTCATCTCTGCCTCTAGATTCTTTACAAAATCTCCAAGCCTCTGCCTTCCTTTCAGGATTGATTCAAGCTCTGCAACATGTCCTGGATACTGCGCACGTCCTTCCTTGAACTGGCATGGCGCCTCGCAGTTGCCAAGGTGGTACTCTAGGCACGCCTCTTTTGGCAGCCTCTTGCATATTCTTATCTTGAATGTCTTTCTTAACAGTCCGATTGAGAGCATCTTTGAGCTGCCGTGGGTAAAGGGCCCGTATACTCTGCCCCCTCCAAGAAACTCGCCTGTCCTGGTCCTTCTTGCCACCATCAGGCGGGGAAACTCCTCGTTTGTGATTCTGAGATACGTGTATCTCTGCTGGTCTTTTAGCTCAATGTTGTAGGGCGGCCTGTAGCGCTTTATCATGTTTGATTCAAGCAAGAACGCCTCTTCCTCGTTGTCAGTCAGAACAAACTCTATGTCGCGTATCTTCTCGACCAGCTTTTGTGTCTTGTAGTTCTGGTTCTTGACAAAGTATGATCTCACTCTGTTCTTCAGGTTCTTTGCCTTTCCTATGTACAGTATCTTGTCATCGGAATCCTTCATAATGTAGATTCCAGAGTGTGACGGGATGCTCAGGGATGATATCTCAAAGACCATTTTTCAACAGAGGTTTCAGGTACTGTCCAGTGTAGCTTTTCGGGTTCTGTGCAATCTTTTTCGGAGTGCCAGATGCAACAACCGTTCCTCCTCCATGGCCTCCCTCCGGGCCCAGATCTATTATCCAGTCAGAGTTTTTGATGACATCCATGTTGTGTTCTATGATTATTGCCGTATTTCCGAGATTGACAAGCCTGTTTAGGACTTCGAGCAACTTTTGAACATCCGCAAAATGCAGCCCTGTTGTGGGCTCGTCCAGTATGTACAGTGTCCGTCCAGTGTCGCGCTTTGAAAGCTCCGATGCCAGCTTTACTCTCTGCGCCTCGCCGCCTGACAATGTGGTTGCAGGCTGGCCGAGCTTGATATATCCCAAACCGACATCTGCTATTGTCTGAAGCTTTCTCTGTATTGTCGGAATGTTTTCAAAAAACTCTAGTGCCTCGTCAACTGTCATTGCAAGAATGTCGGAGATGTTCTTTCCCTTGTATAGCACGGAGAGTGTCTCGGAATTGTATCTTTTGCCCTTGCATTCGTCGCACACCACGTACACGTCTGACAGAAACTGCATCTCTATTTTTTTCACGCCGTCTCCCTCGCATGCAAAGCATCTTCCGTCTGCCACGTTAAATGAAAACTGGCCAGGTGCGTATCCTCTCTCCTTTGCAATCTCTGTTCCTGCATAAAGCTCCCTTATGGGGGTAAACGCCCCTATGTATGTGGCAGGATTTGAGCGCGGGGTCCTTCCTATTGGGGACTGGTCTATTCCTATCACCTTGTCGACATGTTCTAGGCCTTGTATTGCCTTGTGTTTTCCGGCCCTCTCGACAGAACCGTAAAAATGAGATGCAAGTGCGGTAAACAATATGTCATTTACCAGGGTTGACTTGCCAGAGCCTGATACTCCTGTGACGCATATCATGAGACCCAGGGGGAACTCGACGTCGATATTTTTGAGATTGTTCTCAGACGCGCCCTTTACAACCACCTTTTCTTTTTGCTGGCGTATCTTTTTTTCAAGCCTGATTGCATTGTGGTTTCGAAGATACTGGCCAGTGGCAGATTCCTTGCTCTTCTGGATTCCACCTACAGTTCCTGTATAGACAACATTTCCACCATGGACCCCGGCACCTGGGCCAAGATCCACAATCCAGTCAGAACTACGCATGACTTCTTCGTCGTGCTCTACGACAAGTATGGTGTTTCCGAGGTCTCGTAGCTTGAGCAGTGTCTTGATTAGTTTGGCATTGTCCCTTTGATGAAGCCCGATTGTTGGCTCGTCAAGTACGTATAGCACCCCGGTAAGGTTCGAGCCTATCTGGGTTGCAAGCCTGATTCTCTGCGATTCTCCTCCTGAAAGCGTGGCGCTTACCCTGTTTAGTGTGAGATAGTTTAATCCGACATTTTTCAAAAATTCCAGTCTTGAGAGAATCTCTTTGAGTATGGATTTTGCAATGTATTTCTCGGTATCTGTAATCTTTAAGCTGCTGAAAAACTCGTAGCAGGAATCAATTGAGAGCTCGCACACTCCCATGATTGACATGGAGCTTATCATTACTGCCAGCGCCTCGTCTTTGAGTCTCTTTCCCTTGCAAGAGTTGCAGGGAGTCTCTCGCATAAACCTGCTCAGGTCATCTCTTTTTGATTCCGAGTCAGTCTCGGCAAAATTTTTCTGAAGGCTTGGTATCACACCGCTAAAGGTGTTTGTGTACTGCCACCTCGAGTCGGTTGTCTGGGCCTCGTAGGAGAACTTGACAAGCTCGTCCGTGCCATGTAATATGACACTGAGCTGTCTTGGCGTCATCTTATCAATTGGCGTCATGAGGTCAAAGCCAAACTTTTTACCAACATCTCTTAGTGTCTGTCTCCTAAAAGAGGAAAATCTTCCAGACCATGGTATGATTGCACCGTCAAGAATTGACTTTGTCCTGTCCGGAATCAAGAGGTCCGGGTCAAACTCCATCTTTACTCCAAGCCCATGGCATGTCTTGCATGCACCAAAAGGCGAGTTGAACGAGAATGCCCTGGGCTCTAGCTCCCCAATCGTAATGCCGCAGTGCGGGCATGCGTTATTTTGAGAAAAAGTCTTTGCCTCGCCGTTGAGCACCATGACTGTTCCCTTGCTTGCCTTGGTGGCAGTCTGGATGGACTCAAAGAGCCTGCTTTTTTCCTCCCATGATGCCTTGAGTCTGTCAACTACGATCTCAATGTTGTGCCATTTCTGTTTGTCAAGTGCTGGAAACTCTCCATTTAGCTCAATTACGTCGCCATCCACCCGGATTCTTGAATAGCCTGATTTTTTGACCTGCTCGAACAATTTCTCATATGTTCCCTTTTTTCTCTGTATGAGCGGCGCAAGAATCATGATTTTTTGCCCTTCTGCTTCCTTGAGAATTGACTCGCAGATTGATTCCACTGACTGGTTTGATATCTTTCTTGAACACCTCGGACAGTGCGGAACGCCGATTCTTGCATAGAGCAATCTTAGATAATCGTAAATCTCGGTAATGGTACCGACTGTCGACCGTGGGTTTCTACTTGTGGTCTTTTGCTGAATTGATATGGCAGGAGAGAGGCCCTCGATGGAATCGACATCCGGCTTGTCCATCATCTCCAAAAACTGTCTTGCATAGGCCGAAAGCGACTCGACGTATCTTCTCTGGCCCTCCGCGTATATGGTATCAAAGGCAAGGGTAGACTTGCCAGATCCTGAGAGGCCTGTTATCACTACAATCTTGTTTTTTGGTATGTCCAGATTGATGTTTTTCAAGTTGTGGTGTCTTGCACCGCGGATGATTAGCTTGTCGTTCATTTTGCCAGTTCTTTTTGAATTTTTGTCAGCCTGTCTCTATATTCTATTGCCCGCTCAAAGTCAAGCTCCTCGGCAAACCTCTTCATGGAAGACTCGAGTTCTATAGCATAAACTTCAAGGTCGTGGCGCGACATGTGCTTTGTCTCGTCTAGCTGGATTGTCTGCTGCGGTATGGCCTTGACTATGGTAGTTGGAGTTATCTT
The DNA here is from genome assembly GCA_028867735.1 of Nitrososphaerota archaeon. GTDB lineage: Archaea > Thermoproteota > Nitrososphaeria > Nitrososphaerales > Nitrosopumilaceae > Nitrosotalea. The sequence goes on along the minus strand of JAGWFW010000026.1, from coordinate 7,808 downwards.
CATCTTTTTATTGTACTCTAGCTGCTTTTTGTGCCTTCTCTCAGTCTCAAGCATTGCAAGCCTCATGGACTGGGTTGTAGAGTTTGCATACATTATCACTGCACCGTCTGCGTTTCTTGCAGCCCTCCCGAACGTCTGAATGAGGCTGGTAACGTTTCTCAAAAACCCCTCCTTGTCGGCGTCAAGGATTGCAACAAGCGAGACCTCGGGGATGTCAAGCCCCTCTCGAAGAAGGTTTATTCCCACCATCACATCAAACTCGCCCAGCCTCAAAAGCCTGATCAATTCTGTTCTCTGGAGGTTTTCTATCTCAGAATGAAGGTATCTTACCTTTACCTTGTGCTTTGAGAGGTACTCTGCCAGGTCTTCTGCCATGCGTTTTGTGAGCGTTGTCACAAGAACTCGCTGGTTTTTCTCGGTGCGTTTTTTTATCTCAAGTATAAGGTCATCCATCTGGTTCCCAGTCTTTCTTACCTCGACCTGAGGGTCTACAAGTCCTGTTGGTCTGATAAGCTGCTCGACTATCTGGAAACTTTTCCTGCGTTCATACTCTCCTGGAGTGGCCGAGACAAAGATTGTGTTTTTCACATATTTCTCAAACTCGTCAAACTTTAGTGGGCGGTTGTCAAACGCGCTTGTGAGCCTAAACCCGTAATCTATGAGTGATTTTTTTCTCGTATGATCACCATTGTACATTCCGTGCAGCTGGGGAAGGGTAACATGTGACTCGTCTACTACAAGCAAAAAGTCGTCTCCAAAAAAATCAAGAAGGCAGAACGGGGGCTCACCTGGAAGCCTGCCGTCAAAATGTCTTGAATAGTTTTCAATCCCGGAACAGTATCCGAGCTCCTCGATCATCTCAAGGTCATATCTTGTCCTCATCTCCAGCCTTTGTCGCTCAAGCTCTGGCAGTTCTCCGAGTCTTTCTTTTAGCTCATTTCTTATGGATTCGGTTGCTTTTTTCCTGACATCAGAGGCAACAAGATAGTGCTTTGCAGGATATATCTTGATCTTGGAAATCTGCTTTTTTTCTTTGAGTGATACGTGATCACAAATCGCAATCTTTTCAACATTGTCGCCAAACATTGAGATTCTGACAACCGAATCAGAATATGCCGGTATGATGTCTACCGTGTCTCCCTTTATCCTAAACCTGCCGGGGGCAAGCTCTGTATCATTTCGTTCGTACCTTGCGTTGACAAGCTGTTTGATTAGGGTGGTGCGTCCAATCTCTCTTCCATGCTCTACCGTAATGGACATTGTCTCCCAGTCGCGAGGGGAGCCAAGTGAGTATATGCAGGAAACTGTTGCAACTATGACCGTTGGCTCGCCTGAGAGCAGCATGGCAGTTGCCTCTAACCTCATGCGTTCTATCTTTTCATTTATCTGTGTGTCCTTTTCTATGTATGTGTCAGTCTGCGGTATGTAGCTTTCAGGCTGATAGTAGTCATAGTAGCTGACAAAATATCCGACATTGTTACTTGGGAAGAACTGCTTTAGTTCTGAATAAAGCTGGGCAGCAAGCGTCTTGTTGTGGGATATGACAAGTGTGTTTTTTCCAGTCTTTTTGATGGCGTTAGCTATTGTAAACGTCTTGCCGCTTCCTGTGACTCCAAGGAGCGTCTGAATCTTCTTTTTTCTTATTCCCTCGACAAGTCTTTCTATTGCTTGCGGCTGGTCGCCTGTTGGGGCAAAGTCAGATACAAGCTCAAAGGTTGGGTTTTGCAGCAAGATGTCACTATTTTGAGCGATTCCTAACAAAAACTTTGAGATCTGTTCGTTATTGACCTAAGAGATGTCTGTGTAAAGTTATTGTGTCTTGTATCTTTACCAGCTGGGCTCTTCTGATATGTCAAGTCCGTCCTTTGTCTGGGTTATCCCCATTGTCTTTACAGTATCTCTTGCCGTAGTCGAGTTTCTCTCAAGGATCAGTTTTGCCAGCGCAAGCCTTGTTTTCCTGTCCAAATGCTGTCCTATCTTGTACTTGCCCCGCATGGTATCTGGCACCACCTTGATTATGGCAACCTCGTCTACGACGTGCATTTCCTGGCCTATCTTCTCATACCTGCCCTCTGGCTGGTATTTTTCCATCAGGGAATTTAGGGCAAATGCCTTTTCCTTTCTGTCTGTTACAAGGGTCCCGTGTCCCTTGATGACTACGCTGATGTAAAACGTGTCTGCCTGCGATGCGTCGGTTGGATGGCCAAAGTATGAAGGCAGAAATTCAAGACTCTTGTCCACTTCAAAGCCAACTTTGTGGTTTCTTGATATGTTCTCAAGCTTCTCGCCCTTGGTGTGAGAATGCATGTAGATGGCATCCCTTGCATAGACAAAGTTCATGGGAATTATCTGCGGGTATCCATCTTTGTCTATGCTGCAAATTCTTCCAGTTTCCTGGCTGTTCAAAAATTCTATTATCTTCTCCTTTGATTTTATCTCTAGCCTGCCAAGCAGCTGCATAATTTTTGATTCTCAGCGTTGGTATTTCTGCGTATAGCTTTAATAGTTAAATTGGGGATGGTACATTACCGAGGCATGAAATCTGACAGAGGGCGGCACAGTTTTGGAGCATTCATACTGATCGGCTCATCTGTTGCAGGATTTTCAAGTTTTGTATATAGGCTGTTTGGCGATACAATCCCGTCAGTCTTTTGGGTGCACCTAAAAGAGATCGGTGCCGCTCTGATAATGCTGGCAGTTTTTGCATTTGCTGTTGCATGGCTGCTAAAGGCAAAGCCCCACAAAAAGCCAACAAGGTATCTAATCAAGGTCTTTGATGTCTTTGGCAAGGAATTTGATATTGAAGGCATGAGGTCTGAATTTAAGACACATGATGTGGCGTGGAGCTTTATGAAGCAATACAAGAAATCCTATCCGTTGTACAACTTTGCACTAGTCTCTGACCTGCCAAACTCTGACAAGATGACGATTTTCAGGTACCTGTAAAAAATGTCTTGGATTATTTTCGTGGGTTATTCTGGTCCTTAAAGTATGGCAGCACGGTGGACGCAAACTTGTCTATCGAGCCAAAGTATCCCGAGCCCCAGAATCTGACAATGAAATGATTGACTCCTGCCTTTATGAACCTCTCAAAGACCGGTATGATATCATCTGGAGTTCCCATGCCGATTGAGGAGCGCGCCACCTTGTCCGGAATTGTTTGTGCTGCCTCTCTCATCTTTACTATCCATTCCTGGTTTGACATTGAGTATTCTGTGAAATATTTCTTGAAATCAAAGCCTGCAACATCCTTGATTCCGTGTACCTTGAGTACTTCCGGCTTGAACAGGCTCACCTTTACCGCATTTTTCATCTTTGCCCACGCAACTTCTGCATCATCTGCAAAGTAAACATCAATATCTACACCGAACTGGAATTTAGAGCCATCCCTGCCGTTCTCCTTCATGGACTGTTTGATTGCTTTGACGTGTTCTTCGTAAAGCTCGGGAGTGTATCCTATTGGAATCCACCCGTCCCCGTATTTTCCACACAGTGCAAGGGTACGCGGTGCGCCAGCTGCCATGTAGATTGGGGGGTGTGGATCTCGTACTGGCCTTGCCTGCAGACATGCCTCTTCAAGCTGATAAAATTCTCCCTTGAAATTGACCCTGTGCTCCGGGGAAGAACCAAAAAGCAACTTGATTACCTGAAGCTGTTCTTCGAATCTTCCAACTGGCTTGTCCCATTGTATCTTGAACTCTTTGATGTTCTGGGCTTCACCTGCTCCTATCCCGAGGGTTCCTCTTCCGTGTGAAACTCTATCAAGTGTGATTGTGGCAAGTGCAATGTTTGAAGGATGTCTTCTGACAGCATCTGTTACACAGGTTCCAAGCTCCACCTTGTTTGTGATTGAAGCAATGGCCGAGAGCATAACCCATGGGTCGTTTACAATTGCATGATTCCACTGGGGCACGTTGCTGTGATCCATGTACCAGATCGAGTCATATCCTACCTTGTCAGCAAGTACACATGCTGTTAGGATTTGATCTTCTGTTAGCCCAAGTCGAGCAACATTCAACCCCTGCTGAATTCCAAACTTGATCATTTTATTCGAAATCCTGTTGCAATTTGGTCAATTGGAAGCGATATTTAAGTCTAGTAAGGAGGAACTTGGTTTGTCGTTTGGACCGCAAAATTGATGAAAAATTTGAAAGAAAAGGCATCTGGCAAAAGTTCTATAATTTTACCCTGTAATAGTCCCACCGTTCCGGATCGAATTGCTTTACAAACTCGATCTTTTCGTTTCGTTTCATTCTCTCCTGTATGACGTCCCTGAGTGCAAAACTTGAGAGATATTTGTATCCTTTTGACTGGGCCTGCATCAAAAACAATAACCGCATCTCGCGTCCTCCCCTCAGTCCCCAGTATCCCATCTTCAACGCAATGGGCTCCAAAAATACCGTATCTTTTTTTCCAAAGTGCAGGTCATCTATGCCCTGGCGAAGCTTGTAGCTTTCAAGCGCCCGGCCTTTTACAAAACCGACAATCGGCCCGTTTTCGGCTCCAAATCTTAGAGTGTTGAGCAGCACATCTGGATCGCGAATAGATTCAGCAAAGTTTGCTTTTGTAAACTGCAGTGGAGACGGCAGTTCCTGGAAAATTTCAAAGAGCGCGCTAACAAACTCTTCTTTTTCTCTTGTCTTGATTGGATCTATTGTCGGCACAAGCTGAACTTTATCGTGTATTACCGATGCCTTGTTTTGTATCTCAGTCTGTCTGAGTCTCATAAATCCAAGAGCATTGTCCATGAAGGACTTGCGCATGGTTCTTGGCAGTGCTTCAAGAATTTGATTGCACATTTCTGATTCATTGTTTAAGAGATCCTCAAAGTATGCGACAGAGCGTATTGCTATCAGGCTTGGGTGCCACGCAAGCGAGTGCGCATTCTTTTTTGCCATCTCTAGTGCGTATGAAAAATTACCAAGAGCATATCCGCCTATCCTGTCTGCAACGGAGAGAAACCATCCAAGTTTTTTATAGTATTCAATCTCAGAGGGGCTGTCTCTTGTTATGTCAGACATGGAATAGAAATTGTCAATCAGCAGTTCTGCATTTTCTTTCTTGTTGCCATGCCACGGATATGTTGTTCGCAGTATGAGTGATGCAACAATGTTGGAGTCTATGTCTGCTTCTTTTAGGAGAGTGCCCAGCATCTTATCCGTCTTGACAAAGTTTACCGCATCCGGTTCGTGCGGCTTGTCAATGCGTTTTTGAGGATCATAGTCATGAAACAAGGCGGCTGCAAAGAGGTACTTTATACCATCTTTAGAAATGCTGCCTTGCAGGCTCTGCCACTGGGCTGCCACCAAAGTGACATATGTCACTTCAAGCTCGTGCACTATGTTGTGATATCCGTAATAGTCTATCCCTAGCCCCTTTTGGTGAAACAGGTCTATGGTATAATCAAGTATCTTGCAATAGCACTGAGAATCAAATCCAGCACTGTTTAGAATCTCTGCTATTTTTTCTCTCAGGTCGTTTGTGCTGTATAACTCTTGCATTGGAACTTTTAGTTGTTTGGGGCCGGTGGCATAAAAGCTTAATCTGAAATGAAAAAACTATACAATATGGTTGCAAATATTGCATTTGTCAGAATGTATGACACAAATGAAAAAGTGGGATGAAATGAATCTGTCCTACAGTTTTCCGTTTACGATATCCTGTAACAGCTGCACAACATCTTGCTTTGTAACGGGAATTGGGTTTGGGTCAAGATGGCCCTTGTCTGTCATGACAGTGTCTGCTGCTTGATCAAACGGTGCCTTGAGTGGCAGCCTGTCAAACTTTAGCTTTTCAATTACTTCCTTGAATTTGTCATAGAAGATTGATTTGTTAAACCTATGCGCTACCGTGGTGCACGACGACAGAGAGTATCCGTGTGGCACACCTTCGTTTGAGAATACGTATGAGAGTGCGTGTCCCAACGTGGTTGATGCGTTGCCAAACCCTATTCCTGATAGCATTGAGCCAAACGGATAGTTCTCCGGCTTGTTGTTCATTATTGCATCGTATAGTACATCAAAGGCTGATTTGCACATCATCTGTGTAAACTCGTTGCCCCTCTTGCTGTCATATCCTTCTGTTGCCTGTGCGCATGCATCACAGACAGAGTTCTTGACTATTGCCTCTGGAGTTCCCTCCATAAAGTATGCATCAATTACCGCAACATCGGCAAGAAATCGCTCGTCTTGGAGAAGCTTCTTTTTTCCATCAAACTTTAGTACGCAGTATGTCGTCATCTCAGCTCCTGTTCCAAACGTGGTCGGTATGAGCATCTTTGGCATCTTCATCTCGACACTTGCATATTTTGCAACATCAAGGGAGCTTCCCCCGCCAAGTCCTATGATGACTGATGGATTTTTTGGCTTGAACTCTGCAATCACTCTGTTTACTGTCTCAATAGACGGCTCTGGTTCAACCTTGTCATAGAGCATGTAATCTGTAATCTTCATTCTGGTAAGCCATTTTTTTGACACATCAGGAGGAGCTGTTGTGACAACAAGGGCGTTTTTTGGATATTGTGTTTCAGACAACGCATCTTTACCATAGTTAATTGTTTTTGGAATTCTTACTGTATTCATATGGCAATAAAATCTACAATTATTATTATACTATTGCTTGGCCTGCCAAATCATAATGGAAATGCTCGACAGAATTTTTGACAAGCCAAACGGCTGGGAATAAAGGTGTGCTTTTTATATCAACGAATTATGGATACTTTAAGAAATGAGTCCAAAGAACACAGACGAAACAATCTCAAAAGTTGATTCTATTATACGCGTACTTTCAAAAGCTTCGCCGCATGGTAACGTGCTGGACCAGGATGACATCAAGGCACTCAACCAAGTAGAGTCTGAGGACCAGCTAAAACTGGCAGACAGGCTTGAAGACATGATAGTACTTCTAAAGGACGAGCCAGATAACAAGCGAAAGATACTTGAATCGCACGACTTGGTAATGGACGAGTTTGGCCACGTTGAACCAGTACGCGACATGCTGGAATCAGTAAAGACGTATTTTCTTGGAAAATAAACTCCTACATGCCTATGCTGTTTATTACGGCGCCCGAGTTTGCATCAACTACTAGGACTATTTTTTTCCCCTTGTGATCATACCTTGCAAACCAAATCGGGGCGTGCAAGAGTTCTCCACTTGATACATCCATCTCAGTTTGCATTTGCTGTATCATGTGGTATTTGGAGTGAGCCGCGTCTGACTGTAACTTGTCTGCTATTGTCTTGGCCTGATTTTTTGCAACATCTTCGTTTATGTCGCCGTTTAGGATCTTGACTGATTTTGGAATCTTTTTTGGATCAAAATCAACCCTTCCATCCAGTGAAAATTCATAATCATGTGGCTGATATAATGTCAGAGCTTTGAGTGCAATTACAGGGCAATTGTAATTTTCGTCAATTGTATATGCTTTCTTTGTGTTTGCAGAACCCATCATTCCTCCTCCGCCTAGCATGCTGCCCATGAGCATGCCGTCCATCATTCCGCCGCCGAAATTCCCTCTTCTCGAGTCAAACCCGCCGCCCATGGCTCCACCCATGACGCCAAACAAGGCAGCTGTTGTGGCAATACTTCCAACCTCTGCCGCAATATCCGTTGCAACAAGGTTGGTTCTAGCTGCAACCGGTATCACCCAGTATGGTATCATGCTGAGGTTGATCTCTTCTAGTACAGAGCTTTCCTGCAAATGTCTGTGAAACAGACCCTTGTCCATCATTTTTTTCAATTTTCCAATGACGTCATCTTTGTCAATTATGGTTATCGGCAGCATTGTGTGTTTTGCAATGTTTTTCCAG
>JAGWFW010000266.1 GCA_028867735.1 Nitrososphaerota archaeon | reverse complement strand
CGTCTTTGCATTTGAATTGTAGCATGAATTTTTTTGTATTCAGAATATTATAAGGCTTGAGGCAATAGTATTCAGTGTTCATTTTTCAGATAGAATACTATGATTTTAAAAATCTCCCGTATCCCACTACGCCATTTTCATCCACACTCCAGACAGCAGGCTTTATCCACAAGTTTCCCACACTGTCTGCTTCAAGATATAATATTGGTAGCGCATTTGATGGCGGAGCTTGAAGCGATGCAGGGCCTGCAACTGCCTTTCCAGATACAGGATCATACATGCTGCCATGGCAGGGACATTGTCCTTTGTCATTTCCTCCAATCTCGCCTACAGGTTTGTATTTCCACATGCACCACAGGTGTAGGCAGATTACACTGTACGCACGAAACGCAGTTACATCATTTATACTTCCACCCAGATCTGCAGGAAGACGGATAAGATTCCATTTTCTAAATGCCTCTTGGTCAAGAACCGAGTCTCCCGTTGATGGATACGTTATCAG
>JAGWFW010000265.1 GCA_028867735.1 Nitrososphaerota archaeon | reverse complement strand
TACCACCTTTTATTCTTCTTTTTGTAATCGTACCACAGTGGGGTATATTTTGGTAAAAGCTTCTAGTCCACGTTGTATAGATTATGATATGTCGCATATGATTAATCACTTGCGCAAAAAGTATGGTATATGAGAATCATAATTCTTTCTGGTTTGCTGATTTTTGCATTATTTTCAGCAGGCATTCTTTGGACATCAGCAGAGGGGACAACAGTACAGCAGCCATGCCAGCAAAATGCCCCACAAACAGGCGAGAACCTTCCGCCTTCAACTACGCTTACAGTTGTGGTATGTTCCACATACAGCAACAAGGCGCCAGATGGCACAACAGTGGTCTTGGGCGAAGTTGAAAATACCAACACCTTTCCAGTATCAAATGTCAAAGTCGGAGTTACATTTGAGGATCAAAACACCAACGTACTAGAATACAAGACTGGCACCACGCTTCTCCAAGTTGTAGCTCCAAACTCAGTTGCCCCATTTTCAATATCTTCAACAAAGG
>JAGWFW010000264.1 GCA_028867735.1 Nitrososphaerota archaeon | reverse complement strand
AGACAAGGAAATAGTCAGAAGATTAAGAGAAACGATAGAATTTCTTAAGGTAGAATCTGTTGGCTGGGTGTGGAATACGCCACAATTAATAGATATGCTAGAGGACTTGTTCAAGGAAGATTCCAAAATCTTCAAGAATAAGGAACGATAATACAGCATTTTTTCATCTCCCTCTTTGAACACTTGCAAAAAACCGACCATCGACCTAATTGAACGTTCATTTCCAAATCGACCTAGTTTTGAACGGCGTAGTGTTTTCTACATACGCACGTATGGGGGATGAAGTAGATAACGCTGGTATGTGGCCAGAAACTGAAACCCACTATTACATGTTAGGCATCTTTGTTTTAATTTTCTTTTTATTAAATTATTACAAATACCCTTTGACGTATTTTGGTGTGTAGGGGAGAATAGATTTTGCAAGTTAACCAGATAACCGATTTTTATTCTCTTCAGTCCTTGACTTATGACTTGATAGATGGTTGCTCATACTGGGAGAAGC
>JAGWFW010000263.1 GCA_028867735.1 Nitrososphaerota archaeon | reverse complement strand
TAACTACGCACAACTAAGTAATATGATCGCAATACAACACAAAGTAAATTACGATGAAATGTGGTCCTTCTCAGATGAAATTCACAAATTCTTGGGTAACAGACCAAAAATGTTTCCTGGTTTCATTGGTGGCCATTGTGTTATTCCTAATTTGGATCTTATCCATAACCAAACACTTGACTTGATAAAAGAGATCAATGACACATATGTCAAAAAAGTAAAGAATACGAAAACTATTGCAAAAAAATACAAAAAATAAGATTAGGTTTTCTTCAGGTATGTTATTATTCTATGATAATTTCTTGATAAAATCAATAGACTTGGTGGGCGTCGGATCAGTCTTTGTCAAGGCAGCTAAATATATCGTAGAATAATCCAACAGATAGATCATGTTAATCAATTTTGATATTATGGAACCTTTCACCGAGTGTACTTCTCTATAATCGATCTTATTTATCTGAAAATATTTCTTTAAGATTTTCCACCTCTGTTTAGTTTTGAT
>JAGWFW010000262.1 GCA_028867735.1 Nitrososphaerota archaeon | reverse complement strand
TCAAATGAACACAGTTCTGCCGTTTTGACTAATTTGGGTGTCAGTTATCAATTAGCCGTAAACGGGTATTCTGATCATGCATCTTTTGATTACAAAATAGTACTGACTCCTACAGTTACAGGCTATGTCTTGAATACAGCTAGTGGAGACATACCAGAAACATTTGATGCATCATGGATGGCATTCAATGCCAATGCACCTATCACTATAGCCACCAACCAGTATGGACCAATAGAAATCAACTATCCTATAAATTCAATCCACAGTCAACTGCCTGACCTTTACAATGCACTCAAAGGCACCGACGCCTACACAGTATTCCAACAGCCAAACTTGATGGATGCAACTGGACTATTCAGCCAACAGCCAGTAAACAAATGGGACAGTCTTTTCGATCCAGCATATACGCTAAGTGAGACAGCCGGATACGGGTACAAAGGACAAAAGGTAGCAGTAACTACATTTTCCTCAGGAGAGAGTGAACTTAGCGCAGGTGCACTGAA
>JAGWFW010000261.1 GCA_028867735.1 Nitrososphaerota archaeon | reverse complement strand
GACAAATCCAAGGTTGTCATAGTCAACAACTCCACATCCAAGGCCACTGTTGTCAACTCTACGTCAAACGCTATACAGCCAACCAGCCAAGCTCCAACTCCATCCATCACTGTTACCACGGACAAATCCTCATACAGTATGGGCGATGCGATCATAATCTCCGGTGTTGTTAAATCGCCAACTGCGGGCACTCCGGTAACAATTTTGTTTCTTGATCCAAATAATTTGCTTTTTCAAGCTGAGCGAATTTCTGTTTCGCAAGACGGTAGCTTTCAGACTACAATCACGACTACTCCCAGTATTTGGAAACTTGGCGGAACATATACTGTATCAGTGCAATATGGCTCGTCTGGTGTCAAAGCCCAAAAAACATTTTATTTTGCAGGTTAACAATGAGACAAGGTTCTAGTTTTTGCTTTATAAAATACAATTACCGAAAGAAAACCCATAACAAGCATGGGCACTGCAAATGGAAATTCAGCCACGGTTGATGAATTTTGAGG
>JAGWFW010000260.1 GCA_028867735.1 Nitrososphaerota archaeon | reverse complement strand
CCCTCTACCATAACTACAAACTCGTCAGGCTCATTTACAGCTAATTTCACAATATCAACATCGGGAGCAGGAAACTATACAGTTACCGCAACAAATTGTGAACAAGATAATGGAGAGGATGATAACCATGAGAGTGAAGAAGGCAGTAGTCATGAGAATGAACACAATAATAACGATGCTGATGAATCGAGTTGTTCAGCATCTACAATCTTTACTGTTGCACCTTCAATTACGATAAACCCTGGCAGCGGTTCATCTGGCAGTACAGTAACAGTAACAGGCTCCGGCTTTGCCAGTTCTTCCGCAGTAACACTGACATATGATAACGCCGCACTTGCCACCTCGCCTGGTACAATAACCACAGATTCGTCAGGCTCCTTTACCGCAACCTTTTCAGTACCATCATCTGTTGCAGGTAATCGTGATGTAGTTGCTACTACAAATTGCGATTCTGACAATGACGGTAATGAAGAAAATGGCGAATCTTGTTCTGCATCAGCATC
>JAGWFW010000025.1 GCA_028867735.1 Nitrososphaerota archaeon | reverse complement strand
TAGTATCCTGTTACAGTCAGTTGATAATTGACTGCCAGATTTGTAAGAATCACAGAACTGTGTTCGTTTGCCGTCATGTCTGAATTGATTTGATGCATGAGGGTTTTGATGTCAGGGTTGTTGTCTGCATTGCCAACAAACGAGATTGTTGCATTCTTTCCTTCAAGGATGTCTTGCAGCTTGCTTCCGGTTGGATAATCAATGTAGAAACTTTTTTCAAAATCATAGCTTGGAGTGACAGGACCTCCTGCAATTGGCATATAGCCACTAAAGTTTACAGAGGCAGAGGCAGGCAGAACGGCCACAGAGATTAGAAAAATCGATACAAGACACACGGTAGTTTTTGCCGGGCAGTTTTTTGTTTTATCCATATTGGCTACCAAACATTACATACTGGGCCATTGGCAACATTTATTCTAATGGAGGCACGGTTCTCCATATCTCAAGAATTTCAAATTCTAGACCGTTTATCAGGTCTGCAGAGTTTACATTTGTCGATTCTGCCAGTTTCTTGTTTGCATCTGCAACAACTTGCTCTGCTGCTTCCTTGTATATGGTGACAAGCTTCTGTATTGAGGAATTTCTTCCAAGCCTTGTCTGAAATTCTCCCATTCTCCCAAATCCTCCATGGTGCAGATGTATTTTCAGTACAAGATAGACATTCTCATGGGTTTCTTTTCGTACAAAATGTTCTAAAACAAAGGCAACATTTTTCCCATCAGAATAATATTTGAAGCCATCCACAGACCTCAGTGCTGGTCCCTGGGTCGTTATGGAAAACACTGTCTTTTGTGTCACAACCGAGATGATATCTGGTACTACGTCCGTTACATTAAACGTAAGCCTGCCTCCAAAGTATGGAACCATGATGTTATCTCCCTTCATTACAGGAATGTTTTCCAGTGTGTCTGCCAGGTACCTTTCGTCAATTGGTGGTATTGCTTCAAGAGGTACAACCGTTATTTTTTCAGCATATGGCGCAACTATCTTTCGTACTTGTACGGTATCGCCTATTGCAATGCCAGCATTGTTTCGTATCAGGCCGTCTATTCGTATGGTTCTGCCCGAAGTTACCGGTTTCATTTGGTACGTAGAAGCATTTTTGTCAGCCCAGTTGAATCCCGTTATGTGAATGTCTTTTTCATTTATCACAGTTCTTGGTACCTTTTGGCGTGCAATAGCCTGTACCCGTTCCACCTCCAGTTGTTCCGGCGTCAGTCCGGGCAGACATCGCGCTGTCGTTGCTCTTTTCCCCTTGATCTCAATTATATCTCCTATTGACAGTCCAATCACTGCTCTCGCCTGACTCTCAATTCGTGCAACCCCGCGACCCACGTCTCTTGTGTATGCTTCAAGTACTGTAAGGCCGTTTTTTTCACTCATTTTTGACATGTACTGGACGAGTATGGTTTAAAAAAATACCGTATCTTTATTCGAGGTTTCAAAGAGGAGGGTTAAGATCCAACCTATACATACCAGGCCCGCTTACGAGCCCATTGTAAAAATCATAATCTAGACCAAAAATTATTTGCTTCCCATCAGGGCTAATCGTGGGACTTATTGGAGGCGGGTCGTATTGACCTGTGTTGTTTCCAAAGATTATCTTGTTCTTGCCTGAACCATTGACAGACATCATACCAAGCCAGCCGGCAGGTGATGTCTCACCACCAGTCGGACCCTTTACAGGATGGTTTGTGAATGCAGTATAGATGATGAATTTGTTATCAGGACTCCAGATTGGGCTTCCGTAGAAGTCATGTGAATAATCAGTGAGTTGCATAATCCTTCCGTTGCTTATATCGAGCATATTAAGTTTGTAGAGATTCCTGTAGGAATAGACGTACAGCTGATTTACAAAAACTGCCTTTGTTCCGTCTGGGCTTATTGACATGGAATCAAAATACTCGGTTCCATTGTATAGTTCCTTTATTTTTTTCCCATCTGAATTTGCAAGCCACATAATGTTATGAATGTCATCAATTCTATTTGCACATGACATTGTGTTTATCCCAGCAAGACATGCCATGGTGTCGTTGTACTTGACAAAGACGATGTTTCCGTCAGGCACCCAGTCATAAGGGCCCAGCATCGTATTGTTTTCGATTTGAACAAGTTTCTTTCCTGCTAGTAAATATTCGAACAGTGCTGAATGAGTAGTAAAACGTGTTCCATTGTATATGTCATAGTCACCTGTAAATAAGAGGGCATTATCATTAGGAGAAATTTTTGGCTGATTAATGTATATGAATTGTATTGGAAGTTCAATTTTCCGCACTTTGTTTCCCTCCAGATTCATAATCCAATATGAGCAATTGGGTGAGCCCATGCACTGTCTAAAAATTAAAAACTTGCCGTCATGACTGAACTGAAAGTTGTATGCACCGATGCCATCTAGGGAGGATAATTTTTCCAGTTTGATGAATTTCAAGTCTGAAGTTTGGATCGGGTTTGGCTGAAAACTAGCAACAAGGAACAATGCTATTGCGACAGCTATTGTTATTCCAGCGCCGGTAACTATTGCAAGATGTATAGTTTTCATTTTCTAATACTCCGGAATTATTTTTGACTTGTCAAGATCAATCCAGATCTTCTGTGTATGAGCAGGATCATAACCAGAATTTTTATCAAATGCAAGTGTCCCGTTGAGAGGCAACTGTACCTGTATATCGACCAGATCACCATCACTCCAATTATGGTCTGCAAGTCTTATAATGGTGTGCGAATCTTCTTCCAGTATCTGGGCTTCTCCATCAGGTCCACTTATGCACGAGTCTCCATCACAGATATTGTAGTTCAGGAGAAAATTCTTTGGTTTGGCTGAGATTACCATGTAATAGACCAAAGGGTTGAAACAAGGCGTACCAGCAGGACATGGATACGACCGATGGCTGTGATATACAGTTGCATTTATCCCGAGATTGTTTTTGTTTTGTACTGCCACAATGCCAGTAAGATAGTATGGTGTTACTAGAAATCTTGTTTCTGTTTCAGAGTGACGATTGGTAACCAAGTTGTCAGATGTTACCCTGAGAGTGTAATTTCCCGTTTGATTTATGACGGCATGCGCTGAGAGGGCGGTGAATTTGAAATTATCAAAGTTTGGATTAGATACGCATTGTGATTCATTTGCCCATCTGATTGGTTGAAAGTGCGTTTCATTTTCCTTTGTGATTGCTGCTTTGATGTCACCGCAGCCAGTACCATATCCTTCAAGCACTACAGAAAATGAGATAGGCTCGCCTACTGTGTAATTTTCCTTCATTCCATTTATTACGATACTAGTGTAGGGCGGCAGTTGGTTTTCCCCTAGTTTTTCGATAAAGACGCCAACTGATGTTGTTACAATGATAGATATCCCAACAATTGCCATGATTGAGAGAATTTTCATTTTCCACCAACCGTATCAGGCACAATAGATGATTTGTTAAACGTAAATGTTCTTGCATTATCAGATATTGTACACAATTTCGATTTTTCAGCAGCGAGGGAAAACGCTACCACCTTGTCATTTTTTATATAGCCTTCGAAATCTTTGAGTCCGGCACCGCCTGTGAATCTACCGCAGTAATGAATATCAGCAGAACTTGACTCTAGATTGTATTTTCCGACGATGAACTGGTTTGAGACATTTGCTATCCTGGTCTCATTAAGATAATTTGAGACTGCTGTTCCAGTAATTTCTTCCTCATCTTTTGTAAAATAAGCTAGTTTTGGATTCATTTCTGCAAGCCTTGTCTGAAGAGAACAAAAGCAGCTCATGGTATTTGGCTGGCATTGGTTTGGATTTTTATCAAACAGGATAGAGCTGCTCAGATTATCATAGTGATAGCTACTCGAAAACCAGTGTTCAATCTCATTTTTGTCTTTGACATACCCACAATAGTCAGTGGTTGGAGGAAGTGACAGGAGAGACATTCCTGTGATTAGCAAGAACTTGTCTGAGGAATACTCGATGCTTTTCTCAGCAAGCATTTTCTTGAATTGGTTTTCTGATTCTACGTATCCTATTTTGTCATAATCAATGTCGTCAGGAGTGACAATGTTTCTTTGCCTCAGTTCCTTGAGGGTCTCAAGACTAACACAAACGGGAAGGCCTGACTGCCTGAGAGCAAGGAAATAACCGTCTTTGCATTTTATCTCCTTTGGGTCCATTCCTAAACGAAACTGTTCTAGAGGGCTTTTGTTGTCCAGTATGGCAGGATCCTTTTTTGCTGCCTCTCTGAAGCCGCCATCTTTTGTGACTGCAAAAACATAGTTGGCAGTCTCAGTTGAGTTTTCTGTAGCAACTATAGAGTATAGTCCTGTTGCGTTTGGTGTAAAGTTCCATATAATGTCCTCAAAGTTGTTTGATTTTATATCGTAATGGTACATTGTGTGATATACTTGTGTGCTATCATACAAGTATCTGATTGAGATTGTAACATTATAACCGTGACTTTGGGGAGTGTTGTTTACTACTTGGTAAAACAGTTTCATCGGCTCACCTGCTATTGGCATCATTTTGTTGTCGTAAGGCGAGTTTTCATAGTTAAGGTCATGGATTGCAAAACCAAATGCAGTCTGCGATAAAGTCATCAGCAATACCGGAAAAGCAGCAATTATCGCAAGGTGTATGGTTTTCATTTTTTATTTCTAATCCTGTAAAATGTTATCATTGATACAATTCCAACAAGTAAAACTGGGATGGCAAATGGAAATTCCGGTGCCTGCGATTCTGGCAATAGATCCAGATCGATTCCTTTGCCAAAAGAGTCTCCGCCGTCTGTACTTTTTGCAAAAAAGGCATGACTGCCCTCTGGAAAGCCTGACCTTGTACCTGCAAGGTATACTGTACCATTAGGACCCACAGCAATGTCAGGCGACGCCGTAATGCCGGTAGATTTTGTCATGTTGGAATAGCCAAATGTCTTGCCTCCATCGGTGCTCTTTGCAAAGATGGCGGCACCATGGTTCGAGTGGATATCATACGCACTCCATGCAAGATATACAGTATCATTTGATGCCAAAGGAGATTGAATGCTGATGCATTGTCCAATGTGTTCACAGTCAATTCCATCAAGGTCGAAAGGATCCAGTTTTGTTGCTCTGCCAAAAGTGTTTCCGCCGTCTACACTGTTAACAAGGAACGCTTCCCTGTCATTTGCCGTATAATTTGACGCAACCCAGGTGATGTAGACATCTCTTCCAGATACATACGAGTATGCGTTACCCAGACTGCACATCCAGGCCATCCCGCTCGAGGTACAGTCATAGCGTGACCCGCTCAGATTTGTCAGATTTCCAAAAGTTGCTCCACCGTCGCTGCTTTTTGTAAAAAAGACCCACTGTAGTGAGGTTGCCGGGGTAAGTATCTTCAACCCATTTGAATTTACACTGGCATAGTTTGGCTGGAAGATGACGCCCGTAAGATATACATTGTCATCTGACGCTGTAATTTTTACCGACTCTGCCTTGCTGAGTACAAGAGGGCTGAAAGCGTCTCCAAGTTTGCCGTTGCCATCCATTGATCTTATGTGAATTTGCGAATCGCACTGGCCTAGCAGGCATGTCTGGTTGACAATTGACTGCCATAGAAAGTAGGTCTTGTTTCCTGTTGTTGCAGTCTCAAGATCAGACCAGTTGGTATCATTTGAGTTGATTGGAATTGGCCTGCCAAAGTCCAGTCCACCATCCGTACTTTTGCTAAGAAATATAGTGCCAAAATCTCTGTCACCTGCTGAACGATCTGTGGACCAGATCACATACACGTCATTTCCAGATACAAGTAGTTTGTCAAGCTCCATTGCCTCATTGAAATATCTGTCATGAGATACAACTAGTACGGGTTTGCTAAATGTAATACCGCTGTCAGCACTTTTCATCAAAAACAATCTAGGGGCATAAGGTAAGGTGTTGTTTTCCCACGCATAGTAGATGTCATTTCCAGATGATGCCATGTTTCCAAAAGAGAAAAACGTCATACTGTTTTTACTGAGGTTTATTTTGTCGCCAAGAGTTGTTCCGCTATCATTGCTTGTAACCATGTAGACCGAATTTTTCGGATTCCAGTATTGCCATATGATGTTCAGGTCATTGCCAGATACCGTAACCTGTGGCTGAAGTGCTCCAAAATAAACCCTGCCGACTTGGGCATGTACTGGACTAATGGTTACTGCTGCAAGCACACATGAAGAAATTAGTATGATTGCAAGATAGAGGATTTTCATTGCTGTCACCGAGTTGGCGAGAAACTCTTCACCATATTAGGTACTTTGCATTCAAATGTAACCTTGTCTCCGTTACCGGGATTTGATGCAAAATGATACTTGTACACAAATCCCGGAGGTATCTCATCAAAGCTTTTGATAGTTGAGGTCTTGTTGTTAGTGGTATAGCTAAGAGAACAGTTGTCAAACGTGTGAATTCCAAAGTTCATTACATCTACAGTCAGGATGGGGCTTTCGCTAAAAGTAAAATCAACTGGAATGTCGTATCCAACGAGGTCTGGCGGTTGTGCCATTGGCCTGTCACCTATTGTCAAAAGGACGAGCTTGCCGCCATTACATCCTCCTGGAGGAAGATACATCCAATAGGTTCCATGGGTAGCGTCTTGGGTGGTGGATACGACCAGTGATAATGTCGCAGTACCATCAAGGCCCGCAACTGCGGTACTTGGCTCGTAGCTTGTACTTATTCCATAATGATCAAACTTGCCATGATGGCTATCCTTGTTAAGAATAAACTCGCCGGTAGCGAGATTTTCTCCAGCAGGAAATGCAGAGCCTGGGTGTATTTTGATGATTATCTTTCCCGAGTCTCCAGGCTTTAGGAAATAATCATCCACCTCATAGGATGGAGCAGAATTTGTTAGATAACGACGATACACTCCATCAAAACCACTGGTGCCCAATATGGCTTCGGTGGTGCTAGATCCTGGTATGGGATAACAGCTAAGATCAGGACCGGAGCCTGGCAGCAGTGTTGTCTCTGCAGTAATGTTTTGCCCGGAATGTTCTGATGGTACAACGGTAAACTCTTTTTGGTAGTGCTTGTCATACAGTGTTGCAGTGATTGCATACTTTTGCGTATCAGTGATCAGTTGATTTCTTTCAAGTCCAGCGTAGAATGATACTTGAGTAGAGTTTGAACACTGGTCACTGGTGTAATTCCACAAGAGATTTGGTCCGTATACCGTTATACCAGTTGAAAGATCCGTCACCTGCACTTGCGGAAACTGGCAATCCGGGTCATGAGTAGCAAAACGAAATGTTGTGGTGACCGGGCATCCCGCCTTGTAGGTATCATTTAGGTTTTCCATTTTCAGGCTAGTTATTGTGGCATTGTCATTTGAGTGATAGGTTTCACAACCTGTATCCTGATTAGTGGTTTGCATTTCTTGGTGTGGTTCAAAAAATACTAGCGCACTTGTTGTGACAACTATGCTAATGATGATTCCAACAATTATTGCAAGATGGATGGTTTTCATTTTTTCTCAACTATATGGAATGTATTTTACTCCAATTCCACTCATTCCGGTTATGTGAAAATCATGGTCGATTCCACAGTAAAACGTTTGACTCAACCATGGAAAATCACCTCGCACAAAGTTTGAACCATTGTCATATCCTACGGCAAGCTGCATCCCTGGACAGGAAATCAGCATTCTGAAAAATCCTGCCCTTGGTCCAGAGTTCAATGCATATACAACCGTGCTGTTTCCATGTGGAACCATATCGGGCATGGAAGAGACGGTGGCTCCTCCCTTCCTGCTATAGTTTTGGGCTTCAAGGATATCAAATCCTGCCTGGAATGGCTCGTTAGGGTTGGAATATTTGACACATAGTTTTCCCGTAGAGTTTGCCGGCATGTAAAGAACTGGAATGCCTGTATTTGATTGTGGGTAGGGATTATCGCATGGTGCAAACGAGACAGGCAGTGTAGTGTTTTGATGGTTTATCACGGTAAAGTTTGCTTCTGCACTTTTGTTGTCAAGTGATGCAACCATTGTATAAGTGCCTGTCTTGTTGATAATCGGAAGTGTATTAGTGGAATATTCTCTTACTTGGTAGGTAAAAGTTCCAAATAAAGGAGACTGGATCGATTCTGTGCGCGCATAGCAGAATGGACAGTTAAACCACACTTGAGTGCCACTTGCATCAAGGATTTTCACATTGGGTTCAGCATACCAGTAATATCCAGAATAAACTACCGTAGCATTGATTGGCTGGCCTACAGCATAGTCTTGTTGCAGGTCGTGGATGCTCATTTTATTGACGTATGGTTCCTTTGGTGGCGGTGGAAGGGCCCATCCTCGTAAGACAAGTTTTGTTGCAGTAATCTGTGAGACACATGCAGGCTCGGAATTTTCTGCTCTGATTACCAATTTTAGATCTGCACGACAGTGTATGTCTTGCGCTGGCATTCCATTCTTGAACTGCCATAGTGGTGATTGTGCGTATAGATACCGGACCAAGGTAGAGTTGAGATAGAAATGCGCTGTTGCATGGTCTTGCCCATGCTGTGATAATACGGTATAGTCTCCTGAATCCAAGAATCCCCAAAAGTCTACTGTCGAGACTGTCCAGGAATATCTTTGGTCTCGTGAGGGAGGAAAAATTTTTTGTAACTGTTCTTCGTTTCTTGGGTCGAATATCTTGATTACAAGTGGCGTGTTATAGTTTGGATTTGCCATATTTCCTGAGATTATTATTTTGTCTCCAGTGGAATAGTTTTCTTGGTTTGTTTGTACTGTGATTGGTTGAGGCGGCGGTATCATTGGACAATAGTTACATGCATATGCCTTTTCACCAATGAAAAAACTGATTCCTATTACTACAATTATTGCAAGGTGTAGTGTGTTCATTTCTTCCCTGTGCAATCAGTAACTGTCAATATGACATCCTCTCCTCCAAAACAGATTCCGGGCGGTAGTTGCATCCAGTATGTTCCGTAGGAGGCATCCTTTGATGCAGAAAGTGTTATTGCTATAATGGCAGAACCGTTCTGCGATATCACCTCAGATGTTGGATAGACTGAAACATACACGCCTGGATGATCATGCATCCCGGCATCATGCATGAGTGTTACATAATTTGTCAGGTTGATTTCATTTGAGGAGGTGGTGCTTGCCCAGCTGTGAATTGTCCCTACTGAAATTTTGTAGGTGATCGTAGCGTTATGCCCGGGTTCCAAGACAAAGTTTTGCGTGTCTGGATATTTGGTATAGTTGTAGATGCCATAAAACCCGGTAGAGTTTACTATCTGTCCAGACGCCTGAAAACCTGCCACAGGACAGAGAGGAAAACCCGGAGGATCTGCGGTTGCATATAGATGTGGAATGTTTGAGATACATTGAGGTATAGTTTGAGATGTTTGAAGTCCATTTGAGACAGTCGAGTTTGTAACCATAAAGTGCTGTATTGTGGTATGTCCCCACTCGTCACCAGCTATAACAGTATACGTTCCAACTGACGGCAATACAAATCCACCTTTTGTATAGTATCCATGAAATGAAGTACCATACTTCATCTCTCCTGTCGAGTTTCCGTTTCCTGTTTCTGATATGGCCTTGTCGCTTGATGGCTCAAAGACATACCTATCAACTCCCACAAGCATCTGGCACTGGTAGGTACCATTTTGATAAAGCTGGAGTGGTCTTGTTCCTGTAACGTTTTCAGGTGAATAGTTTCCTTTGTATACGCCAATTCCTACTGGATCAAGCTCGCACGGGCCCATGTTCAATCCTTCCATCGGCCAATTGTTTTTCGAATCTTTGACTAGAATATTTGGAGAGGTGTTGTTTAATATGATATCAATTCCAAGTGTCTGATTTGGCCTTATTATAGTAGAATTGATTGAAAGCAAGAGTTCCAATGGGTCTGAATTTGTCTGGCTCATTTTTTCTGTTGACGCACTTGAAACAATCTTTTTTGCCCATCCTCTCTCAATCAATTTCTGAGCGGTATCAGGCTTTACACATGCGGGAGAACCATCTTTTGTTTTAAAGATCAAGGTGAGATTAGGTTTGCAGAGAGTGTCACTAGGCGATATTCCAGACCAAAACTGGTCCAAAGGTGGAATTGATTCAGATTTGAAGTGAATGCCTTGATCCAGAGTACCTCCGCCTACAGTTGTAGCAAGCCACCAGCTTCTTGCAGTAGTGTCAAATGGGATTGTAAAATTCGCATAAAAGGTACCATTTTTGTTGATTGGAATGTCTTTGGTTATTACTGGGGTTTTGTCATTTTTTTCAAGGCTGATCTTTGCATCAGTATCATTCAAGTAAGATTCTCCTTTGATCAATACAACGTCACCAGGCATGTAGACGTATTTGTCTGTCGACACGAAAACTTGTCGGACTCCAGAAGGCATACCTCTGATACCGGCATTGTCGGATACCTCTACCAGCTTGCCTGATTCGTCTCTGAAGTAATAGCTGGCCTTGATGTTCATGCCATTCACTGGTGCCGAGACGCCGGGTCCGCCGGTTGTTCCTGCCAGAGCCAGACAGATGCTATCTGGAATCTCAAATGTGCCTTGGAAGACACCCGAGCTTGCAGCAGTCTCAGCTAAGAAGAAACCTGAGGCCCCAAGGCCTGTTGCAAATCTTCCCGGAGTGCCCGTGCTAGAGCTGGCGCCTCCCCAGCAAGAGACTGTGATCTTGTTGGTAGGTACATCCGAGTTGGACCATCTCCGGTCCTGCTGTCCCCACTGGATGTCAAACAGCATGCCAATTGGAGTACCGTCAGAGTATGTTCCAAGTCCCGCTTGACCAACTGTATCGGTTGCTGGGTCTTGTGGATTGCTCAACGTACCTACAGGAAGCACTGACGAGTATGTCACAACGAGGTCGTTGTCGGTATCTAGGTTTGGATCATTAACGGTGATTGTAGCAGTATCTCCTACCTTGTATGTCTTCTGGTCAAATGATACGGTTGCGGTGCTCGTTGAGACACCTTGTTTTATTTCAAGATCCAAGGATCCTCTATTGGCTGAAAGAATTTGTATTGGAGGAACGGGTATTTGATCATAGTATCTGGTGTCCGCATATGCGATTATGGAATTTGAATGAAAGATAACAAGGCATACTGCAGAGATTACAATCATTGAAAGGTTTAGAATTTTCATGCTTGATATGAGCGGTACAGGCATGGTTTAAAAAAATGTCGCAACATTTTTCCAGCTTTTCAGCACCTGTCTACAACTTTTCACTTGTCATCTCCTAACAATCCAATTATTTCCTGCAGCCTTTGTGGGTTTAGCGCATACTGCGGTCCGTAAGATGTTGGATGCTGCAAGATCAGGTTCTCCTTGACGAGTTTTTTTAGCCTCTTGTCGACATCTCCTTTCAGGTGTGACGGAAATCCTGTCTTTAGGTTTTCAAGCGAGATGTGCCTTGCTCCAATCCTGTTGTCGTAGAGCAACTTGCGAAGTATTGCCCTGTCCACATCGTCAAACAATGGCTCCCTGTGGCAATCTGTTGATATAAGCATTATGTAATTATTTACATAATTATAGGTAATTATATTAACAATAAACTGTATTGTAACATGGGATGAGAAAATCCATTTCCAAAAAAGTATTGCAAAGCGGTCTTCTTGAGAGCGTATTTCCCGGAAGTACGTCAAAGATTCTGGATTTTCTTGCAACCTTCAAGGACTGGGACTATTCTGTATCTGACATTGCAAAAAACTCGAGGGTCTCCTTCAAGACTGCGCTAAACGGGGTCAAGAATCTTGAGGAACAGGGAGTGGTATCAATGACAAGGACTGTGGGCAAGGCCACAATGTACAAGCTGAATCTTGGTTCAAAGCAGGGGTTTTACATTGATAAACTGGTGTTTGAGCTTGCTTCAAAGAGGGCAGCACTTGAATCATCAAAACCCAAGGGCAAAGTAATTGCATAGAATTTTTGATTTGACAGATACCATCTAAGTACAGATGACTTGGAGTAAAGGCAGCACGTCAAACCAGGATAAACATCTAACAGTACAATTGTTAGTCTCATATCATCTAGGCCCAGGCAAGGCCTTTTTTGCCAATGTCTGTCCTGCAATACTTGCTTGGCCAGCTAATCTTTTCTACTCTGTCATAAGCGTTTGATATGGCATCTCGCAGCGTGTCCCCTGTTGCAGTGACCCCAAGCACACGGCCACCGTTTGTCAGAATCTTTCCATCTACGCGTCTTGTTCCCGCATGGAATACATACGAGTTTCCAGATCCCACGTCAAGGCCTAAAATCTCCTCGTTCTTTGGAAAAGAGTCAGGATATCCTTTTGATGCAAGCACCACGCAGACTGCACTCTGCTTCTTCCATGATATTTGTGGCAGGCTGGCAAGCGTGCCGCCAATGCTTGCCCTGATGTAATCAACCAGGTCAGACTCCATCCGCATCATTATAGGCTGGCATTCCGGGTCACCCATCCTTGCGTTAAACTCTAGCACGTACGGCCTGCCGTCCTTTACCATTATTCCGGCATATAGAAATCCCTTGAAGACAATTCCCTCCTTTTTCATCGAGGAGACGGTCTTTTCAATTATATCTTTTTGAATCTCTCCTGCCAAATTGTCATCAATTATACCGGTCGGAGAGTATGCACCCATGCCCCCCGTGTTTGGTCCGGAATCTCCATCGTTGATTCTCTTGTGGTCCTGGCTTGTTGCCATCGGGTATACGACTGTACCGTCAGAGATTGCAATGTATGACGCCTCGACGCCGTCAATTCTTTCTTCCAGAATGACTTTCAGCCCGGCAGAGCCAAAGCTCTTCTCTACAAGTATTTTATTTATTGCAGATACTGCCTCCTGCGAGCTGTCGCACACTATGACCCCTTTTCCTGCCGCAAGCCCGTCTGCCTTGACAACAAGCGGCCAAGCAGCTGACCTGGCATATTCAATTGCTTTTTTTGCATCGTCAAATATCTCAAACCGTGCTGTTTGAATTCCGTTTCTTTTCATGAAATTTTTTGCCCAGACCTTGCTTGATTCTAGCTGTGCGGCATCCCTTGTCGGCCCGAATATTTCAAGGCCTCTTTTTGCAAACTCGTCTACAATTCCTGCCGCAAGAGGAACCTCTGGACCGACTATTGTGAGACATTTTTTTTCTAACGCAAACTGGATTAGTTTGTCAATTTCGTGCGCCTCTATTGGTACGTTGTTTTTTGTACCGCCGTTTCCCGGGGCATTGTATACAGTTCCAACCTTTGGGCTCTGCGACAGCTTCCACCCAAGTGCATGCTCACGCCCCCCCGAGCCTACTATCAGAATATCCATCAACGAATTTTCTTTGGACGGCTTGTATAAAAGCTAAATCAGCCGTCTTGGCAAAAATTTTCAGATTCCGAAATATTGATTAAAGAACAAAAATCTCACGATATCATGAGCACAGTAGATTCTGCAAGATCAGTCTATCTTTTCACCCACGGCAGAAGGGATTTGGAACAAAAGGCAGTTGACGCGCTTGTCTCAAAGGGATTTACAAAGGACAAGATAGTGTCAGCCCGGCCCGATTCGGTGGGTACGGTTGGTGATTACATGGCAATGCTCTGGATGCCCCCGAACCCGGACCACATCAAGATTCAAAAGATAACCAAGGTGGAGCCTGTCAAGCCGGAAGGCATGATCGGACTGTGGAAGGGCGTTGCAAAGGAAGACCTGTTCACAGTAAGTCTTTGATGTGTACAGACGAACATCTATAGTTATTTTTACAATAATGATGCCCAACAAAAATGCTCGATATTATATCGAATGATAGTGGAACGTATAGGATATCAGTATAACCAGTTCTTTTTTTCTAGAAGTGTTCGATTTACAGTTGTTTGGAAATTAGGATTAGAGGGGCCACAAAATTTGTAAAATTTTACAGCATGTTAACAAAATCCAGCGATCTTGGTCGAGAAATTAATGGCGCG
Organism: Nitrososphaerota archaeon; assembly: GCA_028867735.1. Lineage (GTDB taxonomy): Archaea > Thermoproteota > Nitrososphaeria > Nitrososphaerales > Nitrosopumilaceae > Nitrosotalea. The sequence continues at coordinate 5,154 of JAGWFW010000025.1, read as the reverse complement.
CTAGACATGCTAAAGGAAAACTGTGAATGCGGAGACAAAATTCCCATAGACAGATGGCCCAAACATTATGCTCAAAAATTCAACATACAGAATCTTTTCAGATTTGAATTGAGAGACGGCAGGCGATTAACCTATACTGTTTATTCGGTATCAGGTATCACATACTGCAACATTCTAGAATTTTTCCAAAACCACAAAGAGTATGAAAAACGATTTGGTTATTAGGTCATTTTAGTTCTGTTGACGTTTTATGCAATTTCATCAATTTTGGATTTTTTTCTGCAAATATCCACAATATGGAACCATCCTTTGTACGCATTGTCTTGTTTGATTTTTCCAAGTATTCTAAAATTGCATCAATGGTTTTTGGCTGGACTTGTTTTGGCAAGGCCCTCGACAGCTTGTTTCTGGAACTGAATTCTTTTTCTTGCATTAGAATCTCCTCTACCATTTGAATTGTTTTCAGAGTGGGTGTATGTGTCTTGTAGGATACACTCTTGACCATGTGTTTATTTTTCTTTAAAACTGACGTTGCCATATGTTATATTGTATATACTTGTATATAATAACCTTGTTTATTACAAATATATCAATAAAAAAATACGTAGAATGGATTGGATAAACCAGTAGCTCCGCGTGATACTCATATCATCTAACCAAATTCCGGTAAAACATTTGGGCCCAAGATCTTGCCTGAACAAGGCGTTTGCAAAAACTCTTACCAAATACCGCGATGATTGAGGATTTAGAATTTTCATCTTCCATTCTCACTTGACATGTGCGTACAATCACCGTTTAAAAAAAATAATGTAACACTGTTTTGGTTTCGGGGTTTTACTGAAGCGGCGTCCAGGCAGGTTTGGCGCTAACCGATACTCCGTTCCACGCCACATAAACATGATAATCGGTTTCCCAATTGTTCTCAGCCCCTATTCCAACCCGGAAGACCTGGCCCGGTGTCAGATGGAACACTATTGATCTGGCATACCAAGTTGCATCATTGTCTTTTGATGTCAGCGATTCATTTTGTTGCAGTATTACGTTTGGATCTTCGCCAAGTATAAAGACAAAGAGATGGCTTCTGCCTTCAGATACAGGTGGAGTGAATGTATTATTTTTGAGAAAATTTCCAGATACTGTGACTGTTCCATTATCTGGTACAACATACTTGATTGAATAGCCCAGGAACCAGTAGCCGAATACGGTAGAACCAGTGGTGTCCGCCTCTATCCCCGTACCATTTGGAGTAGAGATGGCATCCATGTGTACCTGGCAATCAACAGAGCGTGCGTCACAGCTTGTACTGTATAACGTGGGATAGTATAGACTCTCTTTGATGAACCATGACGTCCACAGGTTTCCTTTACCGTCATATAGTGCGACCGGCGTGAATGTCGCATCAGGAGCTCGAGGTGGAGGGATTTGCTGCTTTGAGTTTTCAAGGATTGTCATTCTGTCGCTCAAGGAGTCGGCCTGACTTGTCAGATTGGAAATTTTAGTGCTCAGCGATTGGATGTTGGTTTGCATCTGGCTTATCTTTGATTGCGTCTGTGCAGAATCATCTGTTAATTTGTAGACTAGCTGCTGACTTTCTGTGATTTGCGATTTTAAGGCTTCTATCTGGCTTGATTGATTTACGTGATTATTGTTAAATTGTAATAGATTATCTTGAATGCCGGTGTGGCTAAAAAATACCAGTACCAGACCAATTACGGAGATGGTAATTGCTACTAGTGAGATGGCAAGACCTTCCTTCATGCGTATTTACAGCTTGTCTCATATCTTTAAAAAAGTAATGTGGGTTTTATCAGTACGGCATTGATTCATAGTTGTAGAGTAACAGGGTTTATGTCCGCTTTTGTTATCAGGTATAATGTCCTCTAAATTTGGTCTCTACCTCCTCTTGTTGAGATACTTCTTGTCGTTGTAAATGGATGCAGGCGTTTTCTATTCCAATATCTGATGTTTTTTCCGGCAGTTGTATCTCCTGTCAAACTTTCCAAGTTCTCTTTTGAAATGCGAAAGTGATGAGAACCTTACCTGTGTTATCAGATCCCTGTAGAGTATCCTGTGATAACACTCGATCTTTCCCTTCCCACCTGATGATACTACGTGCATATGTTAGATTGATGTGGTGTCTTGCAAGCTTGTCCCTGAATTCTTTTGCTGTGAACTGTCTCCCGTTGTCAAGATAGATCTGCCCTAGATCCTTCCTTTATTGAGATCATGACACAATGCATTGACTGTCCCTTTTGTATTTACCACCTGGGGATTCATAATGGCAGTTTATGGCTTTCACAACATTCCTGCAGGGGTCGGCTGGGCAAGGCCTTTGATCTAGCCGACGCCGATTAGAATTCCAGGACATGCTGAAATTATTCGGAAATTGTTTACGTCTAGATGAGGTCTTTTACCAATGCAGAGATAAAACTCTCAAACTCTGAATCGGAAAATTTCACAGTCTCTATTTTTCCCTGCTCCTGTGCAGTACGTACAGCCTTTAGGTGATAGCACTCGCCTCCGGTTTCCAGTGCGTTATAGTAATAATCCTCGCACGAGCAAAACCCAAGCTCTGGGTCAAGCCAGTGTTCGTTTTCTTTTCCCACCACGGTCCAGACCTTTCTTCCGCTTGGCTCAAAATAGTGCAGCTTGACTCCCATGGCAGATACGATTGCATCCACATCGCCGCGGCCTTTCACAAGAATTTAATTCAAAACTAGACGTATTATCTTTGATGGTGCTCACAAGGCTTGTTCCGTCACAGCCTGCCCTCATGCTTGAGGACAGAAAGCGCTACCTTGTGGTAACAGACCTGCATATCGGCTTTGAGGGCAAGCTTGCAGCAAACGACATACATGTAGACCCAAAGGAGATAATCTCTGAAACAGTACAAACCTTAGAGAAAATAATAGAGTCTCAGAGGCCTGATTCGCTTGTGCTGCTTGGCGACATCAAGTCAGGTGTGGAATCAATATCCAAGATAGAATGGAACACAGTGCCGCTGTTTTTTGAGCTTGGAAAAAAAATTGACACCATAGTCATACCGGGAAACCATGACGGCAACATACAAAAACTTGTGCCAGACTGGGTTACGATATCCAGCTCGTCAGGACTTGTAATCGGTGATGCACTCTTGACCCACGGGCATGTGATGCCGTCAGAAAACCTTGCACATGTGAACAAGATAATCATGGGCCATGTCCACCCTGTCTATTTTCAGGAGGGCTCGGTGCTTGACGGTCAGAGGGTGTGGGTCTCTATCAGGGCGGAAAAAAGCCAGATTTTTCCGTCTTTGCATGGACAGATTGAGATAACAATAGTACCATCATTTAACAAGTATTTTTACGCAACATACAAAAAGAGCCACAAGAGGTCAATCTCGCCAATCATAGAATCTGTAAAGACATTCCAGTCTGCAAAGATTGCCACGCTTGACGGCTCTATAATTGGCAACGAGTCCATGATACCAAACGTACTCTAGATACGATATCAATGCCATGGCAGGAACAGTGTTAACTAACCAAGTTTGTCAAGCGTTTTATTCTAAAACAGCCTAGTATACTCATGGGACAAGAGTTTGGAACACATGAATGGATGCTCACTCATGCAGTCGCAGTAGACGACGTCAGCCTAGCAGGAAATGACACCCATGATAGATACGACCCAATAATGACAGACATCATGCTCATGATACTGTGCAAGGCATTTCTCTTGCCAAAGCATCCCGAACAGGAACCACAGGACGCAGAATAGTCTATTCTATCTTCTCGTATGATTCAAGCGGCTTTTTTGTGGTCTCGTTGTGTCGCAGCCACTCTAGCGTCTTTGCAAAAGAGTCTGCAAGCTCGGTCGTTATCAGCACTGGGACTCCAAGCTCTACTGCCTTCCTTCTTATCTGGTACTCGTCGTAGAGCATTCCTACATACTTTTCAAGTGTAGAGGTGCTTGGCACGTTTATTATGAAATCAATTTTTCTCTCGTAGAGCAGGTCTGCAATGTTTGGCTTTCTTTGAGGCTCGCTGATTTTGTAGACCACCTGCACGTCACCTATCCTCTTGTCTGACAAAAACTCGGCAGTGTGCTCTGTTGCAAGTATCTTGTATCCGAGGCTTTTGAGAAGCAGTGCAGTCTGCAAGAGTTTTTCCTTGTTTTCAGAGCCTCCCGCAGTGATTAGTACTGAACCCTCTTTTGGCAGCGCAAACCCGGATGACATCAGCGCCTTTGCAAGTGCGTCGTAAAAGCTCTCGCCAAAGCATGCAGCTTCTCCGGTTGACTGCATCTCCACCCCAAGTATAATGTCAGCACCCTCTAGCTGCATAAACGAGAATTGTGGAACCTTTACCCCGTAAGAGTGGATCTTGCGCCACCTGTCCTTTGGCACATGCGGCAGTGTCTTGCCAAGAACTGCGCGGGCTGCAAGATTTATCAGGTTCATCCTGACAAACTTCGATACAAAAGGCATGGAACGCGAGGCCCGGATGTTCAGCTCTATCACATAGACCTGGTCGGAGTTGATGAGAAACTGGAGGTTGAACGGTCCCTTTATCTGAAACGCGGATGCAATCTTGTTCGTATAATCAAGAATTGTTTCAATCACCTTGTTGCTCAGGCTCCACGGTGGAATGCACATCATAGAATCCCCCGAGTGCACCCCCGCTCCCTCAATGTGTTCGATTACCGCGCCAATTACGACATTTTTGCCGTCAGAGACCCCGTCGACTTCGGCCTCTAGCGAGTTTAGCATGAACTTTGTAATCACAACGGGATAGTCAGGCGAGACGTTTGTTGCCTCGTCAAGGTATTTTTTGAGCTGCTCTTCTGACCATACAACCTTCATGGCAGCGCCGCTTAGAACATACGACGGCCTGACAAGCACGGGATATCCCACGTTGAGTGCAAACTTTTTGGCGTCTGCAAGTTTTGCAAATGCCTGCCACGGAGGCTGCCTGATGTGCAGGTCGTCAAGCACCTTGCTAAAGTGCGACCTGTTCTCCGCCCTGTCAATGTCCTCAAAGGACGTTCCGATTATCTTGATTCCGTTCTTTGCAAGTTTTGGCGTGAGGTTGTTTGCAGTCTGTCCCCCCACCGCAGTAACAATTCCTGTCAGCTTTTCAAAATCTGCAATGTCAAGCACTCTTTCCAATGTCAATTCCT
>JAGWFW010000259.1 GCA_028867735.1 Nitrososphaerota archaeon | reverse complement strand
AGGGGAATAAACTATGAAACTTGTACTGAAGTTGCTGATTCTCTTAAGATAATGACCGGTGCCAGAGAAGCGTGTCACGCTCTCAAGGCGGCTGGTTGGAAATTGATGGCAGTGTCAGGTGGATTCACTATAATGACTGACAGGCTACGCGAAGATTTGGGGCTTGACTATGTCTTTTCAAACGAATTAATTTTTAAAAATGGCAAACTGGATGGCGTTGTAATAAACGTCAATTCGGACAAAGCCAAATCCGCGATAATCAAGATAAATGAATGGAAAGAAAAAAAGGAAAACATAGTAGTTATTGTTGATGGTGCAAATGATGTTAAATTGTTCGACATATGTGGGCTGGGGGTGGCATTTCGAGCACAAGATGTTGTCAAAGACTTGGCCACTGTAACGCTAGAAGAGAAAGATCTATCAAAGCTCATTGATATCATAAATATGCATTATGGTATGAAGATACAGTTACAAACTATTGCTTGAGAAGAATATGATTTTAA
>JAGWFW010000258.1 GCA_028867735.1 Nitrososphaerota archaeon | reverse complement strand
AGCATATGGCAAAAATGGATTCTATGATTTCTATAACAAGAAATGTGACACAAAATGTCTTACAGTTCCAATACCTACTAACGTACATGGAATTCAAGCATCGAGCATTGCTGGTGCCTGGGCATTGAAACTACTAAACTATCCGTATCTGACAGATGAAGATATAGACCAAAATCCTGGAATTCTAAAGCAATATGAACGAGTCATAGTGTTGCACAATGAATATGTCACAAAAAAAGAATTTGATGCAATATTAAGTCACCCTGATGTTGTGTTCCTGTATCCAAATGCACTTTATGCTCAAGTCAGAACAAACTATACTGACAATACAATCACACTGGTGCATGGGCATGGATACCCAGATTCAATAATCAAAAATGGGTTTGACTGGAAGTATGATAATTCAAAATATGAGTATGGCGTGGATTGCAACAACTGGCACTTTTACAAGTCAGGAAATTATTCTATGCTAAACTGCTACCCAGAGTTTGCCATGTTTCATAC
>JAGWFW010000257.1 GCA_028867735.1 Nitrososphaerota archaeon | reverse complement strand
TGTGTTGAGCATGAATTCCGAAAGATAAAAGGTGTAACATCAACAGCTGTAGGATACATGGGCGGCAACCTAAGTAATCCAACATATGAGGATGTCTGTTCGGACCAAACCGGACATGCAGAAGTAGTTCAGGTCGAGTTTGACCCTTCTGTTGTATCGTATGACCAGATTCTCAATGCTTTTTGGCATTGTCATGATCCTACGTCATTGAACAGACAAGGTCCTGATGTGGGTACTCAGTATAGGTCGGTGATCTTCTGTCATGACCAAGATCAAGAAAAAACCGCAAAGCAATCAAAAGAGCAACTCCAAAACCTGGAAAAACCTGGAAAAAAAATTGTAACTGAGATATTACCTGCACCAGAATTCTACAAGGCAGAAGAATATCATCAGCAATACTATGCAAAATGCGGAATTCTGTAATTGAAAAGTTATTTCCTAAATTCGCTTTCTAGTGATTGGCCTCAAGTTTGAAGCCAGATCCATTTTATATCGCAAGTACTA
>JAGWFW010000256.1 GCA_028867735.1 Nitrososphaerota archaeon | reverse complement strand
AATCGTTATCATTTTTTCAGCATCCCTACGAAGATACTAGGAGATGCCAATACAATATTACTCTTGCCAATAAAAATTCGCGGATAATTATTGGAAAAAATTAATGCTAAGATTTATTACTGACTTGGGAGGTCATTTGGAACGTGACTAGGAGACTTTTAATTGTCCCAGTGATAACAGGTTTATTACTTTTTGGCGCAATCGCTCCAGTTTTTGCAACAGTTAACTTTAGTGCGACTTTACCTCTTGCAGGAAACCCCATCAATCCTACTTATAACTTTGAAAAAAGTTTCTACATAAATTATCCTGCAGGCAGTAAGCTGCAGAGTATACTTCAGGGCAAAAACATGACGGTAGCATTTACTGACAACTCAACTAGCGACCCTGCGCTCAAAACGTTTATGGACGAAATTAACACAGATATCGTATCAAATGAACACAGTTCTGCCGTTTTGACTAATTTGGGTGTCAGTTATCAATTAGCCGTAAACGGGTATTCTGATCA
>JAGWFW010000255.1:261-506 GCA_028867735.1 Nitrososphaerota archaeon | reverse complement strand
TATAATGCCATAGAACACCACATAGCAGTTTTAGAAAAAAACAACATGATCTATCGTGTTGGTCCAAGATATGGTGCAATGTTTTTCCTCTCAACATTTCTTGAGGTCAATATTGAAGCATTCAATGAAATAGTCAAAAAGTTTTCCAAACATTAGAATCAAAATGGATAGATTAGGCCTTCAAGACGAAAGCATTTAATGAAATTACAATCATGGGGTTAGCTAAATGGAACCAACAATGACTG
>JAGWFW010000255.1:0-251 GCA_028867735.1 Nitrososphaerota archaeon | reverse complement strand
AACATGGTAGCCCTTGGCATTCTTATCGGTGCATTTGCAAAGATGTATTCTAAAACAAGGGCTCAGCTTCCACTTGGAATGATATTTTTTTCTGGGCTGCTGTTCTTGCATAACGCAATAGGCGTATACGCGTACTTTTCCATGATGGAGCTTTACGCTGCTGCCCTGTTACCATATCTCTTGGCGGTGGGTGTTGCAGAGCTTGCCGGAATCCTAGTATTGTTAAAGATAACACTCCAGTAAATTTGGAA
>JAGWFW010000254.1 GCA_028867735.1 Nitrososphaerota archaeon | reverse complement strand
ACAGTATATCTAAGATTAGGATTGGGTATTGTAATTGCGTTTAATATTACATCAGCGACCTTGGCAGGCAAGGTGCCATTCTTTAAAATGGCATTAAGAGAACTCTGCAACTTTTGCATGCCGTTGTAATAAGGAGAGATTGGGTTTTGATTTTTTTGAGCTACTATCATGCCAGTGTCAAAATTGGTCTTGATTGCACCTGGCTCTATTAGGATAATTTTGATTCCAAATGGCTCTAGATCATATGCAATAGATTCGCTGAGGCCCTCAACTGCAAATTTTGTACCAATGTATGGCGATGACAACGGCATTGCCATCTTCCCACCTATAGAGCTAATATTTACAATAATGCCACCTTTTTGCTCCCTCATAATAGGCAGAACTGCTTGGGTTACTCGTATCAGACCAAAGACGTTTGTTTCATACTGCGCCTTTATCTCACTCATCAATAGATCCTCAAGAGATCCCATTAGACCATAGCCTGCGTTATTTACCAGTACATCAAT
>JAGWFW010000253.1 GCA_028867735.1 Nitrososphaerota archaeon | reverse complement strand
AAATGAAAAAAGAAAAGAAAATGGTGCCTCTTGAAAAAGACCTACATGATGAGGCACAGACTCAACCGAAAAAACACTTTGCAAGGTCTATGATCCTTTTCATTGCAGGTACTGTAGGCATATTTGTAGGAGCCGAGCCGTTTGTACATGCTTTGGAAGGAGTATCAGTTGACATTGGGGTATCCGTTGTTGTCCTTGCAGTAGTAGTTAGTCCAATTGCAGGAGAAATGCCTGAAAAGATCTCCATGATACTTCTTGCCAGAAAAGGAGCAAACGGAGCATCAATTGCGGTAGCAAACGTTCTTGGCTCTAAGATACTAAACAACACTTTACTCTTGTCAGTTGCAATCTTTGCCGCAATGAGCTACCGTGGACTTGTTGCCAAGATACCAAACACAACACTATTAGAAAATCAGATGATACTTGTCACAGTTATAACAATAATTGCTCTTATTCCAATGTTCAAAAACAAACTAGGGCGCAAATCTGGGATAATGCTACTTGTT
>JAGWFW010000252.1 GCA_028867735.1 Nitrososphaerota archaeon | reverse complement strand
AGATTCCATGTGTTGGAGGAAAGGTAAGTCTGTACAACGAGACCGATGATGGCCCAATCAAGCCGACCCCATTGATAGGGGTGCTTGGCCTAATTGAGGACAAGCCATTGATGCCTCAAAAAGCCAAAACAGGAGACCTGGTTGTTCTAGTTGGCATGACAAAGGACGAGCTTGGCGGCTCGGAATATTATGAATATGTTCATGGTATCATAGGTGGAAAATGCCCGGCAGTTGATATGGAATCATCCAAGGAAAACCAAGCGGCAGTCTTGGATGCGATACACCAAGATCTGGTAAAGGCAGTACACGACTGCTCAAAAGGCGGAATCGGGGTGGCAATGTCTGAGATCTGCATCACAAATGAAATGGGCTGTCACGTATTTTTGGATAAAGTCCCGTCAGAGAATCTCAGCCCTGACGAGTTGCTCTTTTCAGAATCGCATTCCAGGTTCTTGCTAACAGTAGAGCCCTCCAAGATAAAAAAAGTAAAATCTTTGCTTGAAAAAA
>JAGWFW010000251.1 GCA_028867735.1 Nitrososphaerota archaeon | reverse complement strand
AGAGATATTTCTAAGACCTGTAGGTAGCGAGTTTAATGCAGAGATACACATAGTTTTTCCAAACGACACACGACTTGACGAAACAAGCAGAATCGCTAAAACGGTATCAACAGTGGTAAAAAATGAGATTGGTTTGGCTAGGGTTATAGTAATTCCAGAACCAGAACAGGATTAGGATCTAGGCGGATTTGCAAACTTGTTTTGAGAATTCTTGTGATAGTCTACAGGAATACTAGAATCCTTCTGCCTTCCGGTTAGAATTCCTATGACCGTATCATCCTTTTTGATCATTTCTTCATGCAATAGTTTTTTAATTCCAGCTGGAACAGCGCCTGAAGCCATTTCACAATCAAAACCATTTAGTCCAACAAGTGCCATTCCGTCCAACATCTCACTATCTGAAACTTGAGTGACCACACCGTTAGTATATTCTAATGCTCGGATGCCTTTTAAGATGTTGGCAGGTTTTGCAATTTGGATTGCAGTTGCTTTTGTCTTCGGTCTGAT
>JAGWFW010000250.1 GCA_028867735.1 Nitrososphaerota archaeon | reverse complement strand
GACCTGTCAGGAGGAATCATCACAAGTGCAGTTTTTACTGGTCCATAGTATTTCATTTGCTTATTTTTTTGGCTCATCTCAACCTTGTCTACTTTGATAAGACCTACACTCAAAAGTCGGTTTATGTGCCAGTTGACAAGAGGTAGTGAAATCTCTAGTGTCTTTGCAAGTTCATTTGAGCTTGTAACGCCTTGCGATATTTTGCCAAAGATTGCACGACCTGTATCATTTGCCAGTTCTTCTCCTATTATTTTTATTCGCTCATCGTCGGTACTAATCACTTCAATGTATTCTTCAGGTTTGACCGAGAGATCTGATTCTTTATCAGTACTGTCTGGCATCGTTTTTTCTTCCACAGTCCCTTTAAAATGCCTTGACAATATACTTCACGGATCCATTGTACGCAATTGTTATAATTTTCAAATGACTTGACCAATCCGTAGGAAAAGTCGATCTTTCAACTATCTTACAAAATTACTATATTCATCGAAAAAATAAAGCAATAAAC
>JAGWFW010000024.1:5357-19243 GCA_028867735.1 Nitrososphaerota archaeon | reverse complement strand
TAAATCAATGCAAACACATGCGAACTGTGATTACTGCACAGAAATTAATGGTAAGCCTCTCGGTTACTCATATTATTTACTAGTCCCTTCATCCGATGAAAATAAATTGCTTAATCTCGGATTCGAAAAGGTAGACACAATACCTTCAGATGTTTCTACTGCAGGTATGTAAGATCAGTTAAATTACCAGATCGTTGTTAAAAGATTTTGAGGCATACACTTCATGGTCTTTATAATCCCTATGCTGGGTCTATCGAGATATTGCAAACACTAGAAAATTCCAGTTCATACTTTTTCATGTTGTGATCTGTTTCTGATCCCATGTTGCAATGTCTTGACGTTGATTACTGTTTGAATCTCTGATTTTTCGCGGCTTCGGTTTACCATGTATCATAAAATTGGAATTTTACGATAATGAGAGTTAAAAATACCTTTATCTGAATCTAGAAATGTTTTGGAGCAAGGGCCATGGCAAGAGAGTATCCGCAAGGCTACTCGGTCACACTCCAAAACACTTACTGTAATATGTTTTTGAAGTAATCTTCAAAGTGAGGTAAAGATACTGGTATAATTGCATTATGTCAATTTTCATGATTGAAAATTTTTCAATCTTTTTCTGTAATTTGTAATGGATCTAGTCAGTGACTATATACTTGTTGCATGCTTTTCAAGGTTAATTCTGACATGGATCTGCAGATAACTTGACAGCGCCATTTCTTATAAAAGATTGACGTTCTGGTCTACTGACTGCATGAGATCCGAAGAATTCTGTGATCTAATACTCTCAATAGACATGAAGATTCGTTACGCAGGAGTATATCTGAACGAGAATTTTTCATACAAGCTGCAAAAAAACATAGAACGGTATTTCTCAGACGAGGAAAACATGATATCTGTCAAGACAGAGGTTGTGAGGGCCTCTCTGCGCAGATACATGTCAGAAAAGGTGGGCGAGCCAATCTATGCCATGACAAAGTATCCAAAGGTAAATCTGATTACCCTTCATTTTATGGATACAAACCTAGTTTTGATAAGCACAGAGCCTGATGCAGACAACAATAGTATAATACGTCGGGCGCTCGACATGATCAAAACCCATGGGAAATCCATGGAATAATCTGTCCTGCAATTTTTTGCACTTTGTGAAAACCATGGTTTCATAATGAACGAACACACTCTTTTCAATATGTATGACGTAATCTTGTTGTAAGTTGTAGATTCTTACCGAGTAGATAGTCCCCGGGGTTTACCTCGGGGCAATCTACTTTGTTATGTTGTAATCAACTAAACTGTTCTTCTAGCAAGTCTACACAAGAAAGCAGCAGATCCCTGCTTTTCTTCACCAGCCATCCTGGAAATTCATCAATTGTAAAAACCAGCTGCTGCTGAAAACTGGGCGGTATGCCTCCGCCTGATGTTACAACCTGTACGATCAAATAGCTTTCTGTGAGTGTGCAGACCGTTTCTTGGTATGACTCTCCTTCCTCCTCCATCGTGGTTCTGTAGAGCACTATGGGGGTCTTGGTCCTTGCCACATGGGCAGATCCGCGTTTTAGCAATACCTGAAAATGGGACAGCAGCCAGCCGTCAAGAGTTATCTGTTTTGGCATGAGAACTAATCTCGTCTTAATTATTTAATTGGAAGGATGAATCCCCTACTCAATGGAGATTTGGATCTTTTGACCATCCAAATCCTCGTCCTTGTAACTTTTTGCCCCATCTGAAAATTCTACCTTTCTTGTCCTCACAAGAAAGGCAAGATCTGACTGTTTTTCTTTTACCATTGCAAGTGACTCGTCGTCAAGGCCAAGTATGTATGCAGAACCGAGCACATCGGTGGGGTTGTATCCGCGTTCCTTTCTTAGCACCTGCAAGCGCCTTGCAATGTCGCGCACTAGTCCTCGCGCCATCATCTCGCGGTTTCTGGACGTACTGATAAACACTATGAGAGAATCGCGCCTTGCCATGGCGTATCCGTCTTGCTCTGCAAAGTCTATCACAAAATCGTCCCTTTCAAGCTCGATTTTACTACTTCCAAGATCAAACGTATATCTCCCGTCCTTGAGTAATCCATCGACAATCGCATTAGGATCTGTCTCTGAAAACTTGGAGACAAGCCTTCCCATGTCTTGCTTTGCCTTTGGACCAATATTTTTTCTTTCAAGCTCGACTTTGGGAGATACCGGGAGTTTTGCCTTTACAAGATTTGACAAAAGTTCCAGTCCCTCTGACTTTGGCACCTCTGTTACCTGGTATTTTTCCACATTGAGCTGTGACAGCAAAAGGTCGGAGAGAGACTCTAGTTTCTGTTTCTGTGACGGCTCGACGCAAATGACTGCCTCGTTTAGAGGCCATCTTCGTTTCAGTTTTCCTTTCATCCTTGCTGCTGCAGAAACTGATACCGTCTCTTTCATCAGGTCAAACGATTCTTCGATTGGTCCATTGACAAGTGACTGCTGCGGAACAGGAAAGTCTTCTAGCAGTATGCTGTCTTTTTCTGAAAACATTGAATAGAGATACTGGGTTGTAAACGGGCAAATTGGATGAAGCAGCACGTCAAGCGTACTCAATATCTCATATAACGTTGCATAGATTGCAAGTCTTCTCTCCCTTGCAGATTCGTCCTCTGTCCACAATTCTTCCCTTGTGATCGGAATGTATACCTGGCTGACCGAGTTTATGATAAAATCGTCTATTGCCCTTGCAGACTCGTGAAATCTGCACCTGTCCTGCGACTCTATCACAGACGAGGCAAGTCTCTGCAGTTTTGAGAGTATCCATATCTCGGGCTCTTTGAGCAGGTTCTTGTCTTTTGCCCACCTGACAGTAAATGTCTTGTCGTACTTGTCGTACTCGCTATTCTGCTTTAGATATACGTGAAGGTGGTACAGCGTACTGATAATCTGATATGGCCTTGAGACAAGCTCGTCCGTGCTAAAGTTGAGGGGCTCTATAGGGCTTGACTTCCACATGAAATACAGGCGTATGAGGTCGACAGGATACTTGGTGAGAAGCTCTATTGCATCAAGCACGTTTCCCTGGCTCTTGCTCATCTTGTTACCGTTTTTGTCAAGCACGTGCCCCTGGAACAGAAATGACTTGAAAGGCGCCACAGGCGCATCATTGAATATCACATTTTCAATTAGTAACGTGTATGCCCACCCCCTTGTCTGGTCTATGCCCTCTGTAAGAAATGTTGCCGGGATGTATTCGTCATAGTCTGAATCTGTCAGCGATGCGTATGGTGCGGCACCGCTGTTGTGCCACGTATCCAAGACAAACTGCTCTCTTTCCATCTTTGAATTGCACTTGTCGCACTTTATTCCTATGCTGTCTATCCACGGCCTGTGCAGCTCAAAGTTTGGACCGTCCGGCATTTCTGTTGCAGACCTGACAATATCTTCCCGTGAGAAGAACCATCTTTGGTGGCCGCAGTTTTTGCAGCTCCAGAGGGGCAACGGGCATCCCCAGATGCGCTCCCTTGAGATGCACCACGGGTGCCTGTCCTTGATTATCTCAACGAATCTGTTTCTTGGAGGCTCAAAGAAATATTCAACATTTTCTGCAGCCTTTACCGCCTTGTCCCCCAGCCTGTCAAGGAAATAAAAGAATCCTCTCCTTGCAAGCCACAAAAGTTTGTGCTGTGATCTCCAGCATAGCGGATACTGGTGTTTTATCTTCCCAATTCTTACAAGAGCGTTTTTTTCCTTGACTGACGCAACTATTCTATCGTCTGCATCTCTTACAAAGAGACCTGAAAAAATTCCCGCGTCTTTTGTGAACTTTGCCTCGTCGTTTATGGGGTTGAATATTGGTATCTTTCTTTTTGTAGCAATCTCAAAGTCCTCTTCTCCGTTTGCAGGAGACAGGTGGACAAGCCCGCTTCCTGTCTGGACATCTACAAAGTCTTCTGATACTACAATGTGAAAGTTTGGAAGGGATGCGCGTTCCCCAAGCCCGGGTATCTCGTCTAAAAGGGGATGGATGTACTTTTTTCCCTCGAGGGTTGAACCCTTGACCTCCTTGACAACTGTATACTCGTCAACCTTGGCCTCTCTGGCAAACTCTTCCAAGCGGCTCTTTCCTACAAGCCATGTCTCGCCTTTTACCTTGATGTGGACATAGGTCTCGTCTGGGTTTACCCCGACCATTGTGTCTGTGACAAGCGTAAAAGGCATTGTGGTCCAGACAATAAGGTACAGATCGTCGTCTTGCAGCTTTACCTTGTAGTAAAGAGACGGATCCTGCACTGTATCATATCCTTGGTTGACCTCTGCATGGCTTAGTGATGTCTGGCAGCTTGGGCAGTATGCAACAACCTTATAGTCCTCTGAAAGGATTCCTCGCTCGTGTGCTTTCTTTAGGTATTTCCATTCCCGTTCAATGTATTCGTCCTTGTATGTCCAGTATGCATTTTTCTGGTTGAATGCCATGCCAAGCAACCTGTCTGATTCCACCCACTTTTCGTTGAACCTGTGCACGATTTTTTTGCACTCTGCAACAATTTTCTCAATTCCTGCCGATTCGATGACCTGAGACTTGCTTCCGGAAATGCCGAGCTCTTTTTCAGCCTGCAGCTCGACTGGAAGTCCCTGCGTATCCCATCCTGCATTGAAGATCACCTTGTATCCTCGCAGTGTCATGTATCTGTACCACAGGTCTTTCATTATCCTGCCGCGAAGATGTCCCGCATGCGGCATGCCGTTCATGGTGGGAGGGCCTTCTACGAACGCAATTTTTTTTGTCTTGTTTGGAGACTCGAAAATTAATTTTTCTAGATTGGAATTTGTTGTGTGACGCTTTACTTCTTCTTCTATTTTTTTTGGATCAAACTCGCTTGAAATCTGCATTGACAGATGATGGTAACTTTGTTGATTTTATAAAGGTACAAAAACACCGGCAGAATTAATTGTGCAAAAAATGTCGTTTGCTGACATCGCATCATTGCATTTTATGCCCATATCTTGATTGTTCCCTTTTTGTACTTGTCATACAATCTCATCTTGTACAGCTTTCCCTCTAGTTCCTTTTTGAGCTCCTTTGGAACTACTATGTGGAGGGGAATGTCCCTGCCGTCCATCTCTCTATTTGTAAACGCCCTGATCTGCGCATCTATGTTGGGGTCGTCTTTGATCTTGGTTTTTGCCTCGCCAAAGTGCCGCAGTGCCCCTTTCATGCCTTCTAAATCAGGGCTGTATCCGTCTCTCTCGTCCGGCTTGGCAAGCTTTCTGTATTTCTCGTCAAAAAATTCCGGGGTTCCTGCCATGTCTATATGAGTTATGGTTATGCCCTGGGACTCCAAAATATTTGCGAGCGCGTTTACCAGTCTCTGGTGATCCTCTGACGCCATGTCAAAAATATAAAATCAAGCAAATTTAGGTATTGTTTGATTGATATGTCTTGCTGGCAGAATAGCTGACACCACGCTATACTGTCGGAAAGCCTGCAATTCATAGAGTGTAGAGGAAAGTAACCAATTCAATTATTCTAGATGAATTTCATGGTTGGAATTACGTAAAAGAACAATGCATGAAGATTTTTAGGGAATTCTTATAGGGTCAACTAAAAATTCTTTTTTCATAACATATTATTAAAAAGATTTTCCGAATCTGTGTAAATCCGTGTAACTGTTTTAAATAATGAATAGATCTCACTTATGCGGAGTCAATTATACGAATGTGTCGTCTATCCCATCCAAGAATACTGTTTTACGAGCCAGCTTAGTACTTGCAACTCTAGCTAACAATTGGTTATTAGAAAAAGAATATACTTACAAGCGTGGTGCCAAAAGTGAAAGATGAAAGCCACGTCTTATTTGAGACAAGCCTGCTAGGCGGGGACGACGAAATTTCATTTTCGTCATCACAAAATTACTGTGTTGGTGTAGTTGACATTGTCAATTCGACTGGATTAATAGCAGGCATGGAGAATTCAATAAAGATAAGGAAATTCCTATCAATATTCATCAATTCCATGGCATTGATTGTGCGAAATTTTGATGGAACAGTAATAAAAAACGTGGGTGATTCGCTGTTATTTTATTTTCCAGATACATCAAACTCTGACAGCAAGGGCATATTCAAAAAAGTCTTTGAATGTTTTGCCGCAATGCTTGATGCAAGGCCTATTGTCAATACCCATCTATATCAAGAGGGCTTGCCGGCCGTCAACTATCGAATAAGTGCGGATTATGGAAGAGTTGAGATTGCACGATCTAGGAGTTCAAAACAAGACGATCTTTTTGGCTCTACCGTGAGCTTGTGCACAAAAATAAACCCAATGGCGCAGAAAAATGGAATCATAATTGGGGAGGACCTTTACAGAATAATACATTCCCTGAAACTAGATAAAAACGGGCAAAAGGTAATGGAGGCAGGGGCCTATTCTATGGGGTTGAAATTTGCATATTCTGTATATGAAGTAATTAGTACCACGCATGATCTCTCAAACCCATTTAGGCGGTTGTCTGGACAAATAGACGACAATCTCAAATCAACCTGCAACGATCGAGGTTTAAAAAACATAATGATTATTGACGACGAGCCGGATGCCCTTCAAACCTTCAAACTATTTTTAGATGAAACCGCATGCCGCGTTCACACCTTTAAGGATGGTGAGGAAGCATTACGAAAGATTGCAGCTATGAACCCGGGCTATTATGATTTGATAATCACTGATATCAGGATGGCACCAATCAACGGTCTTGAATTCTATGCAAGGTTGGCAAGAATAACCCCGGATGCAAAAATTCTCTTTTTGTCAGCGCTTGATGCTGCCCAAGAACTGCTGAGTCTCTTTCCTAGAGTGAAGAGTCAAAATATTCTCAAAAAGCCTGTTAATCGAGAGCAATTTATCAAGACGGTTGAGGCACTGACATCTTGAGAGTTAATGGGCATGATGGTACAGCAGCCCTAAACGGTAATGAAGGAACTGTAGTGATTAACGGTATAGAAAATGTCATCAAAGATTGGCTTTCATTCATCTCAAGGGTAGAAGAAAGGCTGGACCTCTGCTTTGATAACAGAGTACCGTCAATATCAATTGAAGTAACCGCATACAAGAACGCTTACGGGGATTTTAGGAAGCGGGGAATAAAATCAAGAGTCATCACGGAGATTACCAAAGAGAACTTGGAGTACTGCAAACAGCTTGCAGACATTGTTGATGAACTACGTCATCTTGAAGGAGTTCGAGGTGCCATGGCACTAAGTGAAACAGAGTTTAGAGGAGCCACCAAGATTCAGGCAGGAAAACCAATTGCCCAGGCAATTGCAAGTAGTGTCAAAGAAATTGTAGAGCAACAACACTATGTATTCAATACATTTTGGAGACTGGCGGTTCCTGCAAAACAGAGAATTAATGAATTAGAAAAAGGAATGATACATTATGAAACAAGGATAGTAAATGACGGACAAGAGATTTTGCAAGAAATGCGCAGAAATAACCTGGATTCAAGCCAACTTTCAATCTGCACATCAACTGGAGGGCTGGAGTTTTCCTATAGGTTTCTTTTTGATACCTATATTCAGCTATTGGAAAAACAGAAGATTGGGAAAGGAAAGGGTATTAGATGGGTGACTACGATTTGTGAAGATAATTTAGAACTTGTAAGAAAATTCCTTGACGCTGGAATTCCTATGCGTCATACGGCAAACCTGCCTCCAATGAATTTTGGCATTTCAGAAAAGGAGGTACATGTAACTTTAGAAAAACTGGGAAGGGAAAAGCGAATTCAAAATCTGATTGTAAGCAACGAACAGTCGTATTTGCAAACATTCGCTTTCATGTTTGAGAGGTGGTGGGAAAGTGGGATGGATGCAAGAGAGAGGATAAGGCAGATCGAAGAAGGAGACGGCGAAGATATTGAAGTAATGCCAAACTCCGTTTTGGCAAAACAAAGATATCTTGAGATGGTCAGATCTGCACAAAGAGAAGTCATGTTGATCTCTCCCACCAACAACGCCTTCTATCGTCAACTAGATGTGATGGGTTTGATGGATATCTTAAAGGAGATATCAAAGCGTGGTGTCCACGTAAGAATTCTGGCTCCTGCTGCCAAGTTTATTCAAGAAGAGCTTGAACATCTCTTGTATTCCAAGCCTCATGAAAACATCGTAGTAAGATTTATCCAAGAAGCGTCAGATACAAAAGCAACATTTGTAATAGTGGACAAGAAGTATTCGCTCGTAACCGAGATAAAGGACGATTCCAAGATGACCTTTGAAGAGGCCATAGGATTTTCCATCTACTCTTCTAGCAGACCAGGCGTTCTGTCATACGTATCCATATTTGAAAATCTATGGACATATTCCAAACTGTACGAACAGATTCAGAGAGTCACATCCATGCAAAAAGAATTCATCAATATTGCCGCTCATGAGCTCAGAACCCCGCTTCAACCTATAATCGGCATGGCAGAGGCAATTCGCTACGGAAAGCACGACAAAAGGTCACAGGATGAACTACTCGATCTTATCATTAAGAACACATCAAGATTGCAAAGGCTTGCAGAAAATATACTGGACGTTACAAGAATTGAAAGCCAGGCATTGAAGTTGCACAAGGAATCGTTGAACTTGAGCGATCTAAGCGCTGACATTGTAAAGGATTTCATCTATCGCGCAGAATCTGAATCGCTTGGGATGGTGAGAGTAGAGCATAAGGCAGGTGAAGATATTTTTGCGGAGGCTGACAGGGCAAGACTGACTCAGGTAATAATCAATCTTCTCAACAACGCAGGAAAATTCACCACAAAGGGCGGAATATCAATAACTTTAGAAAAAAGAAACTCAAACGCTGTATTCAGTGTTAGAGACAGCGGCAAGGGGATAGATAATGCAGTCTTGCCTCATCTCTTCTCCAAATTTACACACTCGGATACTGGAATGGGTCTGGGCTTGTTTATCTCAAAAAGAATCATTGATGCCCATAACGGGAAGATGTGGGCCCAGAACAATTCCGACGGCGCTGGCGCAACGTTTGGATTTAGTTTGCCTCTCACACAACATCCTGGTAAAATTCTATTAACTCAGTAACCTATGAACAATCGACTTTTACTATTGTAGTTGTTGGTAATGCTTTGAAAGTGGCAGAACAACCCGTAGTATTTTGTATAAATCGTGAGAAAGCATAACCAATTGCCTTTGACCACTTTATTCCAAATTTGTGCTCAAACACAAGTTCCATCTTATTTGACTCGTCTCTGCGATATCGGAACGAGCTGTATGTTCCAGCCCAAAGAGAAATGCTCTCAAAGCAATATTTTACCAAATTGTCAATCGTGAACGGTATCCCATTATGTGCAAAAATGACGTGATGACTTCCTTGCCTCCCATTTCATCGAGTAGATACATGAGTTTATCTTCATCAATTAGATTCACAACTTCTGCGTAAAATTTCTGAGGTATGATAACACCTCCTTGTTCACTGACATGCCTGTAAAATACCGTATGTCGTTGAAGTATGTCATTTACATGTGCATTGATGCTCAGACCGCGACCTTCGGCATCTTTCTTAATTTCCTCAAATACTTTGTCACCCACTGAGATTGTTATATTGGATTTGTGGTTTGTTTTGAGTTCTCCTCTCATCTCTCACCCTCCTCATATGGCATAAAATTATTTCTTAGCAATTCGATTCCAAGAAATGGAATTGTTGTCATTTATCTTATATTGTTGTCCCTGATAAATAAAGTTGAGCGGGACTTCAAAATCATTAAAATAAAAAATTTACAATTCTACGCAGGATGATTTTAATAAACAGAAAAATCAGAAATATCATTTCCAGTCAACGGTATTGAATTCCTAATGTTACCCGCGGGTGGCTGATACGATGCACTCTTAATGTAACAGGCAGTATGAAGCATGGAATCTAATCCCCCACACAGAAAATATTTTAACTGTGATTAATCAGATCACTTGAACATATTGTATGTCATAAAATTTGTAATGTTATGGCATTCTGTGACATTGAATCTTGCACAAATTAGGAAGGGAAAGTCCAGCTGCTTTCCCCAAGTTCTATTATGTGGCTCTGAAAATAAATGCTAGATAGCCTATCAGAACTCCGCCAATTATCAACCCTGCCGACTCGTAAAACACGACCGGGTTGTTTCCTCCCCCATATCCGCCAGCTTGCGCGTTGATTCCAAATATGGTCACAAAACAGCATGCCAGCATTATGGCAACTGCTATTGGCAGATATTCGTCATGGCGTTTTCTCTGTTGCACTCTACCTGATGCATCGTACGTTGACATGGTACAGTATACCGTGTTCATAGATATAGGGATATGGTGAATTTTTAATATGAATGTGCAAGTAAATGCTTAATTAATGCACAAATGTTCATTATGATATGGAAATTGACGATCTGGACAGGCGCATACTTGAAGAACTGTTGAAAAACTCCAAGCGCTCGTACAGACAACTGGCAGATTACCTGCAAGTTGCACCCGGGACGATTCTCAAGCGCATAAAGGACATGGAGTCAGGCGGCATAATCAAGAGTTACTCGATTGTCGTGGACCAGGGCAAAATAAGTTCGCAGATTATCGCACTTGTGGAAATAATATCATCGGGAGGAAAACTAGAGGAGATGGGAAAAAAATTATCAAAACTACCAAACATCTATGGGGTATACGAAACAACTGGCTCTCCTGATGCGATAATCATTGGCAAGTTCAGGGACACTGACGAGCTTGGCAAGTTCGCAAGATATCTTTTGGGTCTGCCCTCTGTCAGCAGGACAAACACCCACGTCGTTCTAAATACGGTAAAAGAAGACTTTAGAATCTTGATCTGAATCTAATTTCTGAAAACTTAGCTCAGCGCTATCTTGGAATCAACCTTGATGTGTATCTTTTCGCCTGTATGCTGATGGTCGTTGTAGATCATCTTGGTCTTGATTCCTTTTTTGTTCAGGTATCCTTCAAGCAACAATGCCCATGGTATGGAGTGACCGCTGTTCACCTTGGATTCTATTACAAAGTGATTTCCCTGAGATTCATATCTTAGCTGACCAGAACACGTAATATCCAGGGTGGAATTTACAAGCGAAATTACGTCGTCAAGTGTCTTTGACTGAATGTCAAGACCATTTTTTTCCAAAAAGACCAAAATGTCAACGCCTTTGGCTTTTGAGCTGAGCATGGAATTTAGCACAAATCCAAGGCCGTTCTCATTTATCAGCTGAATCACCTTAAGCGTTTCCTGCGCGTCTGATTTTGTCATGTCTGACAGGTTGTTAATCTTGATTCCTCCCTTCCACGCCTGCTCAAACGACTTGACCTGGTTTGTCCCAAGTACGTCTGTTGAGAGAAATATTGCACCCTTTCCGTTGCTGCCATTTATCATGAGAATTTCAGAATCGTCAAAGGTGATAACATTTTGTGAAATTTCTGCAGTCTTGAGCTTTATTTCGGCCGGAATGCTGTGAAATGTTTCCGTGCCCACAAGGTTTGATGGAATGATTATCTTGACGTCGATATCTCTCCTCAATGCAGCCAAGAGTTCTTCCTTGCATTGGGCGAGCAGGCCGAGTCCCCATGAATCCACCACTGCATGAATTGATGTCTTTGAGCCATCTATCATGGACTGGAGCTGTTTGAAGACATAGTTTTGCGCAAGGTGAAAGTATCTCTTTTCTTCAGAGCCTCTTGCTTTTTTGCTGTCCTCGCTTAACCTCTTTAGTTTTGTAATCAAACTATTCATGGCGTTTATCCTGTTGATCTGTTTCTGTATTATCTCGTCAAACGCATCCTCGGGAGCAATGGCCGTACACATTATCGGCTTGCTCTTTGATATGATTGCAATCTTCTTTTTTTCAAGTTTGAGCAGGGTGGGATATACCTTGGTTCTTGGCAGGTTGGAATAGTATGCAAGCTCGCCTGCGGAAATCGTACCCTTTGTGATCAGTGTGACATAGGTCTGGGCCTCGTACTTGCTCAGGCCAAACTCCTCCAAGCTTACTGCTAAATCCTGTCCCTTGACCATGGACTGACTTGACTATCTGCAAGGTAAGCGCAATAGCTAAATTCATTGAACAAAGGCTAAAAAAAATACTAAGCTGTATCCGTCTGCCACGTTACTGTGGTGACACCAGTTGCCGTAACATGGATTTTGATATACAAAGATTTGATCCTGTAATTGAAAATGACAACTCTATCAAAGTGGGTAATAGAAGATGAGACTAAAAACCAGCTTGTACGTGCAAGCACGATAAAACCGAGGCTGGACTATGCAACCGAGATTGTGGACGCAACACTTGAAATTCTCGCACAAAAAAGACTTGACTTGAACATGTCAAACCTTGAGCTATACCGTACGTCAGACGGGACAAGGGAATCGCTCAAGACACTTGAGCGTGATATCAGGTACGAACTAGAAGTATCGTATGCAGTGGAATCGTTGAGACAGGTAAGGCGAAGCCTTGACTCTATTGTGGGAATGGGAAATGTCCCGACCGTGCTTTCTCCTACGATATCGCTTGTACGCATGATAAGGTCAAGGATGCTTTCCTTGGCACCGATGCTTGACTTTCAGCTGGGTGAACTCTCGCTGCTGCTGGGCGGCGTAATAATCGATGCAGCGCACCTTGCAGGCTCTAGTCTTGACTTTGAGAGGGCAAACGGCGAGTCGAGGAGGCTGCTTGATGAAGCGAAATTGATTGCCGACTCTAAAATGTACAAGCAGTTCCCTAATCTAGATTTCCTGTAAGGCCTCGGCATGTTACACTTTTCAAAGGATGAATCAGAGCCTGACCTGTCTGGTTCTCTTTTTAGGATAAAGGCACTCTCGACAAAGATTGAGCAAAAAATTACCCAAAAAGACAAGGGAGGGGACGAATTCATCGAGACGCTCTCAGTCGAGGAACTAAAGGACCTCAGGCAGGTGATACTTGCCTCCGAATATCTGCTTACAAAATACCAGGACAAGCGTGACCTCAAGGCCTTTTTGGAGGATTTCGTTGGAATCATAATGCATGCCGCAAACTCGGTCAACGGAATGAAAGACGAGCTTGAGGACCTTGTTATATCAGCAGAGGTTGCCCTGCAGCAGATTCAAACGCTGCACCAGGAGGTTATCCAGAACGTGTCCCTTGGGAGGACAGTACAGACAAGAATGGATGATTTTGAGGCAAGATTCATACATGTAGAACCTGCAAAGATTCCACCTGTATCTATGTCGCCAGCAGAGGATGCTTCGAGTTCAATTAATTTAACAAATTCTGTTAGACGAGTTAACACCAGTGATTACCTTGAAAGAACCGCAGTTGAGAACTAGTTGGCGATATTATGAGTCTAGCCCCGCAAGAACTGGAAAATAGTGCAAGCAGGTTTGCAGCCGAGGCAATCAAGCTTGATTCCCAAGGCGCGCGCGGCATGGCAATCTCAAGCTACCAGAGGGCAATTGAATCACTTACCAAACTAATCCACCTGTATCCTGAAAACAAGCTAAACAGAGTATACCAAGAGAGGGTTGCTGCATACCAGAATCGCATCAAGGCACTCCAGATGACAAATGTGGACGTAGAGCCGGTTGTAGATACAAAGGCAACACCGGAGGAGCAGAAACAGTCGCTGGCAAAAAATGATCTGGACTCGCTGATAATGAAGGAAAAACCAAACGTCAGCTGGGATGAGGTTATCGGCCTTGACGATGCAAAAAATGCACTGCGCGAATCCATTGTTTATCCTGCTAAAAGACCAGACCTGTTTCCACTCGGATGGCCACGAGGAATGCTTCTTTACGGTCCGCCCGGATGCGGCAAGACAGTGCTTGCTGCAGCAACTGCAAGCGAGATTGAAGGGTACTTCATCAATGTCGACGCGGCATCAATGATGAGCAAATGGCTTGGAGAGGCAGAAAAGAACGTGGCAAAGTTATTT
>JAGWFW010000024.1:0-5257 GCA_028867735.1 Nitrososphaerota archaeon | reverse complement strand
GCATGGCACGAGGGCTTGCCGAAAAAGAGGGCCTGCCAGTAATCTTGTTTGTTGACGAAGTAGACTCTTTGCTTGGAAACCGCAACAGCGAGGTTGGCGGAGAGATTCGTGTCAAGAACCAGTTCCTCACAGAGATGGACGGCATCAATGGAAAGGGAAAGGACCTCAAGCTATATGTCATTGGGGCCACAAACAAGCCGTGGAGTCTTGACTGGCCGTTCCTTCGAAGATTTACCAAGAGAATCTACGTGTCGCTTCCAACCCTTGAGGCAAGGACAAACCTCTTTGACCTCTACACTGCACCTCTGAGAAAGGACGAGAAGGTAAAATCAACGGAACTTTCAAAACTTGCTGACGGATACAGCGCAAGCGATATCAAGGACATCTGCCAGTCTGCACAGCTTATGGTCGTAAACGACTTGTTCCGTTCTCCAGAGTTCAACGAGCCTGTGGAAGGCGAGAACAAACCACAACCGCGTATTATTACCATGAATGACTTTAAGGAAATAATTACACGAAGAAAGCCAAGTGTAAGCATGGAAATGATTCGCGCCTACTACAAGTGGAGCGACCAGTTCAAGGCACTCTGATTGTACTGGCTAAAGTTTGGTTCCCGTTTTTTAGAATCTGTAGACACGTGCACGGAATTCAGCGTATATATGGCTTGGACTTGAAGAATGCTCTCTGACCTATCATCAAGGCCGCCATTATTGCTGCACCGAGAACCAGTGCCGGAAGAGGTCCAAATTCCGGTACAGGCTGGTTTGCAGAGGGGGATTGAAAGGTAGTCACATTTGTAGAGTTGGCACCGGGGGTTGTAGTCGTGACACCAGTGGGATTTCCAAGAGTGCCATTCTGATCAGGGTTGCCAAGGTTGTTGCTTGTGTCTGGTGGCGGAAGGTCGGTAGCGTTTGCACCACTGCCAGGATCACCAGGATCTCCTGCATCCATACTTGAGGGATCTTGGGGTCCGCCAAGATTGTTTGCACTATCATTTCCTGAACCTGATACTTGCGCAAAAGCCAGTGGAAGAGAAATTGATTCGGAATTTGGTTTAGGATAATAACTTGTCAATGATATGCTTCCAACTAGAAGCATGCACGTGAAAAACAGTGTAACGAATTTTTTTACCAAACTTATCACTGGAGCAATGTACCTGTAGATAATCATTGCGCAACTATGTTTGTTTGTAATCTGTTGTAGCGTCTCTGGCATCTTTTAGGTATGTAAGGAATTCGCAGTATTGATCAGTTACAAAGTTCCGTAATGGCTTATATGCACTATAGTTTAACCCATGCAGAAATAGTATGACATCTGACAAATCTAAGACAGGCGGAATCAAATCTGTTCTTACAAAGAAGATGGCTACGGGCACAATCCTGTCTGTCCTGTTTGCATCGTTCTTTGTTGGCAATTTGGTTACATTACCTGCAATGGCAGATAACGGAAACTCGACTGCAAGTAATGGACAATCCAATGTGCAGCAATTAAAGCAGCAGTTGAAGCAAGATCAAAATGCATACAAGCTTGCATTGCAACAAGAACAAAATTCAACCAAGCAAGCAAGAGAGACATTAAAACAGACCTTGCAACAGGATACGCAGACATACAAGCAGGCAGTGCAACAAGCACAGACCACATATCAGCAAGCAGTACAAAATTCCGTTCTTGCATACAAGCAGGCAGCACAGAATGCTGAGCTAGCTCAAGACCAGGCCATAGAGCAAGCACGTTCTGCTTACACTAGTGTAGAACATGCTGCAAACGGGAGTGTGACTGCGATTGGTTCTGCCATGGCTACAAGAGACCAGTCTATTGCTACTGCAAACAATGCACAAACAAACGCAATCGTTGCAGCCCAAGTAACTCGAGACAAGGCAGAGTATGACGCATGGGCAACTCATCAGAGTACGGTGTATAGTGCACTTGCCACACGTGACGGGGCAGACGGAACGGCTCGCGCAGCTTTTTACACTGCTATAGGTAATTCCACACTTGCAACCAGGGCTCAGACAGTAGGCCAGGCGCATGTAACTGCAGACAATTCTATCTCGCAGGCAAGACAGACAAGGATTGCCGCAGTTGAGAACTCGTATGTCACAAGGGAGCAGGCAATAGGCACTGCAGAGACGACATATGTAAATGCAGAGGCAAGTGCCAAGGCTACTCTTGACAATGGATATGCCCACGATGGAAAATCATGGAATACCGCTTTGCAGGCATATTGGAACTCGGTAGCAACGCTAAAGCAGACGGAGGACAATGCCATTGCACAGGCAAATGCCGCGCAGACAACTGCAGCAGGCACTGCTGATGCCACAAGAGACCAGACAATCGATCAGGCCTACGCAACAATGTATGGTGCTATTGCGACAGCTTATTCATCATAAGCACCCCCTCTTCTTTTCTTTTTAAAATAAAACTAATGACGTTAAACTAATTCACAAGATCTAGGTTGATATTGAATCTTGATTGATAACGAAATAAAAAATCTGGAAACGATCGGACGTCAAAAACGCCACCCGTCATAAAACTTAAATTCTCAATACTCTGCAGTTGGTGAGGGTCACAGAAATTCCAACAAAAAAAGCCAAACACGTAGAAAAGTTTGGTAAGCTTGTTTTGGAAGATGGCACCGTTTTTGAAGGAAAAGGTTTTGGTTATT
The DNA here is from genome assembly GCA_028867735.1 of Nitrososphaerota archaeon. Taxonomy (GTDB): domain Archaea; phylum Thermoproteota; class Nitrososphaeria; order Nitrososphaerales; family Nitrosopumilaceae; genus Nitrosotalea. The sequence continues at coordinate 2,592 of JAGWFW010000024.1, read as the reverse complement.
CAACTACTGTCTTTGGCGAGGCCGTATTCAACACCGGAATGGTGGGATATACAGAGTCCCTGACCGACCCGTCGTACAGCGGCCAGATTCTGACCCTTACATATCCACTTGTGGGAAACTATGGGGTTCCAGACCAGTCTGAAAAAGACAGTGACGGCATCAGGAAATACTTTGAATCTGACAGAATCCAGGCAAGGGGTCTTGTGGTGCACGAGCTATCCCTTACTGCAAGTCACTGGAACATTGCAATGACACTGGATGAATGGCTCTACAACGAAAAGATTCCTGGCATATCTGGAATTGACACGCGCGCACTTACCACAAAACTCCGCACGGGGGGAGTCATGATGGCAGCGCTTGCGGTGTCTGAAAAAGAGATTGATGTCGAAGACCTCAAAAAGAAACTCGCCGCTGCAAAAAAATACAACGACGAGGAATTCATGGATGTCGTATCGGTAAAAGAGCCGCAGGTCTACGGAGAAGGAAAAGAATCCGTAGTAGTTGTGGACACTGGGGTAAAAAACGCAATCTTGCGAAATGTGAGGAATCTTGGATACAGGGTGGTACGCGTACCGTGGAATTATTCCATAGAAAAGATTCTCTCCTATAATCCAAAAGGCGTTGTGATATCAAACGGACCTGGAGACCCGGTCAAGTGTACAAAGACAATGGAGACTGCAAAGAATCTAATCGAGAAAAACATTCCAACTCTTGGTATATGCCTTGGGGCGCAAATACTCGGTCTTGCCGGAGGTGCGTCGACGTACAAGATAAAGTACGGACACAGGGGACAGAACAAGTCCTGCATTGATCTTGAAAACAAAAAAGTCTATGTCACAAGCCAGAACCACGGATACTGTATCAATCCTGAATCGCTCAAGAATACAGATTTCAAATTATGGTTTGCAAATACAGACGACAAAACCGTCGAGGGAATACGACACACAAAGAAAAAAGTGATTGCCGTACAGTTTCATCCAGAGGCCTCGCCTGGACCTTTTGATTGCATGTTTGTTTTTGAAGAGCTCAAGAAGCTGATAGGGGAGGACAATGCCAAAAGATGAGTCGCTAAAAAAGATTCTAGTCCTTGGCAGTGGGGCAATAAAAATCGGGGAAGCAGGCGAAAGTCACAAAATGACCGCTAATTTGACTACTCCGGTTCTCAATGCCTCAAGGCAATCAAGGAAGAGGGAATCAAAAGCATTCTTGTAAACCCAAACATTGCGACAATCCAGACTGACACAAGGTTCGCAGACAAGGTCTACTCTATTCCGGTAAACCCGCAGTATGTCGCATCAATCATAGAAGCGGAAAGGCCGGACGGTCTGATGCTTGGGTTTGGCGGCCAGACTGCACTTAACTGTGGTGTCAAGCTCGATGAGATGGAAGCGCTAAAAAAATACGGCGTGCGGGTGCTTGGAACGCAGGTTTCAGGAATCAAGGCTACAGAAGACAGGCAGCTCTTCAAAGATTCAATGATTGAGTGCGGTGTTCCCGTACTGAAAAGTAAGACTGTGTACAACTTTGAGCAGGCAAAAGAGATTGCAAACGAGCTTGGCTATCCTGTAATCATACGCGTTGCATACACGCTTGGCGGAAAGGGAGGCGGAGTTGCACACAACGAGATTGAACTGCACGAAATTGTAACACGCGGGCTCAACGCAAGCCTTGTGGGGCAGGTCCTAATTGAGGAATACGTCGGGCACTGGAAGCAGATAGAATATGAAGTGATGGCAGACTATGACGGCAACAATGTAATCATCTGTAACATGGAAAACGTGCTCTCGATGAGGGTCCACACCGGAGACAATATTGTTGTTGCACCGTCCCAAACGCTCAACAACTATGAATACCAGATGCTAAGGTCTGCAGCACTTCGCGCGGCAAAGCACGTTGGCATTGTAGGCGAGTGCAACATCCAGTTTGCGCTTGACATGGACTCTGACAAGTACGTCGCAATAGAGATGAACCCAAGGCTTTCGCGCTCTTCTGCGCTTGCAAGCAAGGCAACGGGATACCCGATAGCATACATGGCTGCAAAGATTGGAATGGGATACAAGCTTCCAGAACTTGCAAATAGAATCACAAAGACTACAACTGCGTGCTTTGAGCCCTCGCTTGACTATATAGTCTGCAAGCATCCAAGATGGGATTTTGGCAAGTTTGAGCTTGCAAACCGAAACCTTGGGCCCACGATGAAATCGGTGGGAGAGGTGATGGCAGTTGGGCGGTGCTTTGAGGAATCGCTGCAAAAGGCAATACGAATGCTTGAGATTGGAAACGACGGCCTTGTGGCAAACAGAAAGGCAGACGAGGCATACGACATTGAGGATCTTGAAAACAAGCTGCAAAAGGCAGACGACAAGATACTGTATCATGTTGCAACAGCACTGCGGCAGGGAATCCCAGTTGAAAGGATATACAAGCTGTCTGCAATAGACCCGTGGTTTATCGAAAAGATACAAAATATTGTGGCAAAAGAAAAAAGTCTCAAGGAGGAAAAACTCGACAAAAAATTATTGCATGATGCAAAGATTCTTGGATTTTCCGACAAACAGATTGGAAGGCTTGCAGGAACGGATGACATGGAGA
>JAGWFW010000249.1 GCA_028867735.1 Nitrososphaerota archaeon | reverse complement strand
GTAGTTCATGGTCAGCTTGTTGCCAGATGTATTGCTAACCCAAATATCAGTACCTACTGCTTGACCTTGTTTAACGATAGTAGAGTTTGTTGTAAGAAATAGCTTGATGAAAGAGGCATCACGAGTCGAATTTGGGTGTGAAGCCGCATTACTCATTTCTTTTGCCCATCCTTGCTCGACCAGCTTTTGAGCAGTGTCAGGTGTTACACAGACAGTGGAGTTGTTGTTTGATTTTATCACAAGCACGTAGCTTGACTGACAATGAGGGTTTTCGACATTCCTTGTTGCATTACCTGCATAGACTGGAAGACTGGGCCATATTGTCAGCTCAGCTGATACAGGTGGAGAAAGTGCATTAGGATTGTTGATGCTCTGCCAGACAAACACCTGTACCGTATATTTTCCTGCCTCAGTTGGAGTCCATGAGACACTTGGAGTAAGGGTTTGAGATGGAAGCAACATTCCTGATAACCACGAAAATGATTTCGTGACACCAGATTTATCTTGG
>JAGWFW010000248.1 GCA_028867735.1 Nitrososphaerota archaeon | reverse complement strand
AAGATTGGCTTGTTCTCATCCTTTGCTTTCTTTAGGGCCTCATCAGACCATGGATACCATTGTACCGGATTGTGCGCATGCTGCAAAAGATACGGGCTTGACTCATGGATTAGCTTGTTTGGTTCCACTATCTCTAGAATTGAAAATGCCTATTTGTATTGTTCTATGTTATTTTCAGTCTGATGTGCTTTTTCAAATATTAAATAACACAGCACAAATTATTTCAGTTATGAACTGCAAGCGCTGTCACCACACTGATTCCATACATGAGCCTTCAAGTGAGAGTCACTCATTTTTAAAAGCTGGAAAATGTCTGATACCAAACTGCACGTGCAAGCAATATCTTGATCCAATAGATGAGATTGACGAAGAACTAGTCTAGCCTTTATTTTCCTGTAACGCTAATGCCTACAGTTTCATTTAGGTCAATTTATTTTGATACTCCTACAGTTGCAGTTGAATTCATTGCAACTGTTGTAGATGCAGTTGCATTTACAGTTGTTTTCGA
>JAGWFW010000247.1 GCA_028867735.1 Nitrososphaerota archaeon | reverse complement strand
ATCTTTTCCTTCTTTTTTTGGATCATATCTTCGATATCTTTTCTTGAGATCTCTGGCTTTTGCTCAAGAAGTTTATTCATCAATGAATCAAATTCGGACAAACCAAACTCAGTTAAGATCTGTGTATTAATAAGAATTTTTAGTTGATGCGATCAAATTCTGATCGCACAAGATCGCAACTTTCTAGTAACAAAAAGTTTGATCTTCTCTAGTCAGAGCGATCTAAACCGCTAGCTTTACTTTGCCGCTCTTCTTTACTTCAAGGGCTCGTTTTGTAGCAATCTCAAATATCAACTTGTCAATATAGAATCCTTGTTTTGATTCTAGATCTAGTTTATACATAGTGGCTTTTCCAACAATCCTTGTTCTGGAAACTACACCTTGTTGTTCTAGATTTCTTATCTCGTTCAATGCCGTCTTAAAAGAGACTCCCGAATTCTTGGCAATGTCTGATACGGAATAGTCCCAATCTTTGAAAGTTGCAAGAAAATCTAGAATCTTCGATGT
>JAGWFW010000246.1 GCA_028867735.1 Nitrososphaerota archaeon | reverse complement strand
GATTACCTGTACCAGAATCAAGGAGGAATACAGACAGGTTGGGCCAGTACAAGCAGCCTAAAGTCATACGCGACTTCACTAGGTCTTGACACAAATCAATTCAATACATGTCTTGATTCTGGAAAATATTCAGATAGGGTTACCCATAATCGAGAAGTAGGCCTATCAAAAGGAGTTCAAGGAACTCCGACATTTTTCATAATTGGATCTTCTGGAGCAATACAGGAGATAGTAGGTGCTCAACCAGCTTCAGTATTTTCTTCAGTCATTGATCAAATGAACACACAGACAGTACCCGAGTTTGGTCCTGCAGCTGCCATAGTTCTTGTGTTAGCAATATCTACATTAGTGATCATCTCTGCAAAAGCTGGTCTAAGAATAATTCCAAGATACTAAGATCCACATATTTTGATTGAATATAGTCATCTGAATACATAGTACTAATTCAATGAATTTCATTGTTGTATTATGATAAGGCCTTCACAGCATAATCCGATTTTTGTTGAAATT
>JAGWFW010000245.1 GCA_028867735.1 Nitrososphaerota archaeon | reverse complement strand
AAATCAAAAAAGTTTTTGATGACTGAAAAGGAAAAGATCGAGTTTTAGATCTTTTACCTAATCATCTTTTTTATCGCCCATAATCTAATTTTTCCTAAAATTTTTCGATTTTATAGAATAAAAATTTTGTTCATGAGTTCTTCCTATCACTAATAAGCAAAAAAACAGTCCAAAACATGGCGAACATTCCTTGTTTGTGATGCAGGAACTCAGACTCACCACCATGGTCTGAACGATCCTTACCCGCACAGGCAAGGAACGCCTACATTAATCACATATTGACGGGTCGGCATGAGACCGCGATGACAGAGTAGATCATTTCATTTTTTCCTTGCAAACTAGCGAAATGTCCAAAACACTTGATGACGTATATGATTTCATGGGCTTTGTACTATACAACAAAAGACATGGCCTTTATAGAAAATCATTTGTTTTGCATTCTAGCGATTGTAAAGTAGATGAAGATGAAGGCTAGATTCTTAGACACATTCCAGTTGATAAACATCATAA
>JAGWFW010000244.1 GCA_028867735.1 Nitrososphaerota archaeon | reverse complement strand
TCATTAAAGAAGAATATTTAGAATATCGGCTTCAAAATATGATTACTGCCACTTTAGACACTTCATACGCTGGTGCCGAAGGTGTCAGAGAAGCTTTTTCAAGAGCACAGGATGTCCTTACCGATTTTAGGATGGTGGAGGAAAAGCGGCTGGTAGAGAAGTTATTCTATGACATACATAACACAAAAGGCCTTGCCACTTATGGTTTAAACGAGATAATAGATCTGCTCAAAAGAAATGTGGTGGACATGGTACTAATAACTGACGATACCAACTTGCGCAAGATTGACATCACGTGTAAGAGATGCCAACACGTACAATCAGAAATCCTAGAAAGGCCAAAAGTAATTCCAAAAATACAGGAACTCAGAAGCAAGCCATGCCCAAGCTGCAAAAGCATGGATCTTGAATCATCTGAAAGAGACATAGTGGATTACCTGTCTTTGCTTGCCAATGAAGCAGGAACAAAAATCGAGGTAATATCTGGCACTACGGAACACGGAGCAATGTT
>JAGWFW010000243.1 GCA_028867735.1 Nitrososphaerota archaeon | reverse complement strand
CCTACAAGATAACGGAGAAAGGGCTCATTAGAATAGGGTCGCTAAAGGCCCCAACAGTGGAAAGCCAGTAGGGTTTTGATCCCAGTTTGACCCAAATCGATAAGGGTTTGATCAAGTCCTTGATCTTGGTTTTAGAGTTTTTTGGTTGTTGCAAAACCATCCAAATGGGTTTTTGGATCAAAAATAGAGAAAAATTAGCATAAATTATTAATCTTATTTTATTATAAAATCTTAAATTATTGAACTTATAATGATGCATATGCCAGACGTTGAGCAGCTCATAAAGATAACCTCGGCAGGCACGATCTCAATCCCCAAGGACTTTAGGAGATACCTTGACCTTCAAAAGGGAGATTATGTCAAGGTAACAGTCGAGGGGGACCGTTTGGTTGTCAAAAAGGCAATGATTTCCTAGGTTGAGGGCCGTTCTTTTTGGGCTAGTTTGAGTACTTGGTAGTTCCATTCCTTTCCGTTTCTCTCCCTTGCGACCCTTCCCTTAAGGGCAAACCTT
>JAGWFW010000242.1 GCA_028867735.1 Nitrososphaerota archaeon | reverse complement strand
ACTTACTGGAGAATTTCCATGATCTGACTCGGCATTAATGGTTCCAGCTATGTATGTGGCCTTGTCTGAGCATCTCAAACCATTGGTATTTTCTATCTCAAATTCCTCAGATACGATATTCAATGATCCTGAAATTCTTGTTATTTTTTCATGTGTTGAAGAATTTATCATGAGATTTGCTATCTCTATTGCTTCAAGCCCTGTTGTGCTCTCTAGTTTTTTGTCAAATGTTTTTTCAACCCTTGTAAACGTTGCAGGGTGGACAAGTGACTTCCAGAAACTTTTGGGTTGCATGAAAGATTTTGTCTGCAGAGCTCTTTCAACAAAATCTGTCTCTTCTATGTCATTAGTAACGGCAGACAGGATCTTTTTTTCATGTACTGCTCTTATTCCTACTTCCTGATCATAATTTTGTTTTACTTCTGCTATTTCAGAGTCAGTTATTCTGACCGTGATAATCTTTTTTTTGACATGTACTACTTCACATTCATCAACACACAGTCTTGTTGCT
>JAGWFW010000241.1 GCA_028867735.1 Nitrososphaerota archaeon | reverse complement strand
TTTTGAGATTCGATTTAAGAATTGTTTTATTCTTCTTGCCCTTCTGTTACCTAGCTTTGAATAGATCTTTTGCATTATCCTGTGGTCGTTTCTCTTGAATGATGATGTTACTTTTTTGGTTCGGTATGCAATCTTTGGAAGGTCCTCCATGTCATATATTGTTACTTTATCATGATTTCCGACTGTAACATTTCGTAGGTTCCGGTCTATTCCTATTACATTATCACATTTAATCTCCTCAATTTTCTTTTGGATACTAAGACTGATTGAATCTGGCGTGATTACAAACGATTTGACCCTGAGTAATTTGTCTTGTAGAATTTGCTGCGTATTGTGATTCAGTACAATGTGAATATATTTTCTATCCCCTATTGGGATTGAAAGTAACATTCCATTTATCTTGAATCCATAACATGAGACAAGATATGGCTTCTGTACGTATGGAGATTTTGTAATCTTACCTTCTCTGATTGAACGTTTCATTTGAGCTAGCCTTCCACAGGCCTGTGACAT
>JAGWFW010000240.1 GCA_028867735.1 Nitrososphaerota archaeon | reverse complement strand
TATTATAATTTAAGGCATGAATCTGACTTATGAGCAATACACAGGCAACAAAGATGATCACAATCACGCCAAAGGCTGCAGAAAAGGTATCTGCCTTCATGAAGGAAGAGGCAGAAAAGCCAGAGTTTCTGCGAGTTTATGTACAGGGCGGAGGATGCTCCGGATTGTCTTACGGGATGGGCTTTGAGAAAAAGGCCGAGGAAGACGATCTCTTGATCGAAGAAAACGGCGTAAAGATGATTGTTGACAGTTACAGTGCCGAATATCTTAAAGGCGCAAATATTGACTACATCGAGAGTCTAATGGGTGCAGGATTTAAGATAAACAACCCAAACGTGACCAAGTCATGCTCTTGCGGTCACTCGTTTAGCACATCCTAAACCCGGATCTTAATTTTTATTTTCCAGTACTTACTGCAAAGTCTGCCCCTAGACAGTGATGAGAGTCATCGTAGAAAGTACGTGCGGCACCCTGCGAATATGCCCTGTTATGATTTTCTCCAAAATTGTCGAG
>JAGWFW010000023.1 GCA_028867735.1 Nitrososphaerota archaeon | reverse complement strand
TCCATCTTGGCCATTGATTTTTTCTGGTCCGATCCCAGGTCTTGGCCCAGATAGTTTCGCTGAATGTATGCAGCGAGGTTTTCCTCAAGAAAAAGATCCGGAGCGTCCCTTGAAAGGTTGAGCTCCTCAATATCCGAGTTTTTTATCTCAGAGCGGAACGTATCCACCAGTTTTTTGGTGTTTGACCTCTCGTTTCTTGGCGTATAGTGCACTAGCAGCGTCTTCACAGGTTTTTCATTCCCAGCTGCTTTATGAGCACCTTTGAGACATTTCTAATCGTTACGCTGCTTACTCCTGAGGCCTTGGCTATGCTGTTCTGGGTGGCCTTTTCCTTGTTTATTATGCCGGACATGAATACGGCAGTTGCCGCAAGCGAGACCGGGTTTTTTCCGTCCGTTATTCCCTTCTCGTGGGCCCTGTTGAGTATGTCAAGCGCGTCCCTTTTTGCCTTTTCACTGATACCCACCGCAGTTCCAATCTTTGATACAAACTCTAGCGGGTTGAAAGAGTCCACTTGCAACTCCAGAGACTTTACAAGTACGCGGTAGTGTCTCGAGAGATCCTTGAACGAGATGTTTCCCGCATTTGCAATGTCCTGCAGTGTCCTTGGAACATTGGATTCCCTGCATGCAACGTACAGCGCAGACAGGATCATTCCCGATATGGTCCTTCCCCTGATGATGTTTTTGTTCAGCGCTTTTCGGTACAGATAGGATGCCCTTTCCACTATGGTGTCGGAAACCTCAAGCTTTGACTGCACGCTTGACATTATGGAAAATGCGGCCTTTAAATTTCTGTCCGACGAGTTTGACTTGCTTCTGCTGTCCCAGGTTCGCAGCCTGTTGAACGCATACTTCATGTATGAGGATATCGAGTTTCCTGATGCGTCCCTGTCCGCATTCCCAATCATTGTTGACAGTCCCTTGTCATGAATGGATAGTGTCGATGCAAGCCCAGTCCTTGTATTCTGGGAGTATTCTTCCATTGAAAATGATCTCTGTTCAGGACCCAGGTCTTCCACCTTGTCTGCAAGCACAGAGCCACAGCTTGCGCACAGTATCTCGCCCCTTATGCTGTCAGTTATCAACGGTCCGTGTGAGTTGCCACTGGACGGGCATTTCTCGCCAGTCTTGGACTGGAATACAAACTCTTGTCTAGGCGTCTTACTTTTAACTATCATTTGTATATCTACTATACACACGAAAGTATTTAAAATATCAAGTTAAGCAATGGATAGCAGATTAACCTTTGGTAAGTCAATACAACACAAGACAGGTAACATGAAATAACAAGGCTATTCGTTTTCTTGCGGTTTTGAATAAATTTCCGTTAGAATCTTGGGCTTGCCGTCCTTGAATACATCTTTTGCGCAATACTGCATAGAGTAGGCAGCCATAGCTTCAAGCACCGGTTTTAGCGCTAGTCCTTTTTTCGTCATGGTGTACTCTATCTTGACCGGCGTTCCAGGATAGATTCTCTTCTCAATTATGCCGTTTTTTTCCATCTCACGCAGTCTGGCAGACAGTGTCTTTGGATTTATCCCCTCTATTGATTCCAGAAACTCGTTAAACCTGCTCTGCCCAAGTCTTGACATGTTGCGTATTATGTGAATCGTAAATTTTTTCCCGATGATCTTAAACGTATTATCAATAGGGCATGTCTTCATGGAGTCAAGAACAATTTTACATTCTTCATCTTTCAACTTACCATTACCTCATCTAATTTACATATAGAAACTTTCCAATTTAAATACTTACCTTTCTATAGTGACTATAAGAAAGTAACATGGAATGCAAATCAGAAACATGTGACATAGAACATGCAGCTTGTTCATGCGGCTCTGAGACAGAGTGTCATGACTGCGGTTGCGGATCCGGCGATCCCATAAGCCGCGTGGTCAACGAGTGGCACGGGGCGTTCCACGATGCCTTGCACGAGGCACAGGTGGAGCGGCTCAAGAAGAGAATCGATGCGAACTTTGGACCTACCATGGACAAGATTGCAGATGCAATGTTTGAAACCGCAAGCAAGGTTTTCCAGTCTATGCTGACACAGTCAGAAAGCAAGAGAGAGCTTGAATCAAAGTTGCAGAAGATATTTTCTGAAACAGGCAGGAGATAAACTCACCCCCCAATCAGAATCTCCTACCTTATTTTTTCTCTTCACCAGATGCAGCAATTGCAACCCTGCGTCTCTTTGATAACGCTACACCCAGTGCCATGTAGAGGCCAATGAACGCAAACTGAAAATACTCAAGCTGTGGCAGGCTTGCAATTCCTCTGGGCGGCGATCCCCTTGGAAAGTGGCCTCCGGTCACGCTGCCCTGCACAGGTCCTTGTGACATGTTTCCTGTCGGTCCGCCTCCTGGCATGCTTCCTCCAGGTGCACCTCCAACAAAGTTATGCATGTGGGTTGCAAACCACAGTACCGTAAAGACGATGGTTCCAACTATGCCGATAATCTGCCATATTCTTCCCCATTGTTTCACTACAGGCAGTGCCCAAAAGACCTGCAGCATACTCTTCCTGGTTGGGGGCATCCCCTCTCCCAGATCACGAGACAACTGCATTGGAGCCAGTTGAATATGCATGATTCCTGCAATTACCGTAGTTGCGGCGACCACAAAGGACAGGGCCATTATCTTTCCGTCTTTTGCCATGGTTTGACTCACAATTTTTGGTACCGGATCCACGATTATAATCCGTTGTCTAACATTGTGACTGAACATCATACCGCAATTTTTATAATTTCGAGTCAGTAGGCCTGGTACTTGTCGCCAAGCTCAAGCGAGGCAATCTTTAGCTTCAGTACCTCGTTTGCCCCCTCGTAGATTATTATCGCCCTCGAGTCCAGAAAGTGTCTTGCCACCCTGCTTGTCTTCTGGTACCCAAACGAGCCAAATATCTGGACTGCCCTGTTTGCGCAGTCAAACGCGGCGTTTGTAGCGTGCAGTTTTGCTATTGCGGCATACCTGTCAGCCCTTGCCCTCAGCATCGAGTATTCCCTGTCCTCCCGGTTCAGTTTCTCCTGCCAGTTTTGGTCCCTCTCCTTGAGGCCCTCCACATAGTCCTGAAGTTTTTGTCGTGTAGCACATGCCCTGTAGACAAGCCACCGCGAGCTCTCTATGTTCAGTATCATTGATGACAGGTGTTCCTGAATCAACTGCTTTTTTGCAAGGGCAGAGCCGTGCTGTTGTCTTTTTTGCGAATAGAGAATTGATTCGTCAAGACAGTCCTTCATCACGCCAATTGCCCCGGCTGCAACACTGAGTCTTCCGTCTATCAGCGCGCTGTAAGCTATGCTCAGCCCCTTTCCTTTTGTCCCAAGAAGACTCTTTTTTGGAATGAGACAGTTTTCGAATTTTATCTCGGCATTTTTTATGCTGAGCAGTCCCATCTTGTTTTTCATCTCTTCTGCATGAAATCCCCTCGAGTCAGTGTCCACAATGAATGCAGAGATTCTCCCGTCTGGCCCTCTTGCATATGTTGTCATCACCTTTGCAAATGTCCCGTTTCCCACCCAGTGTTTTTTTCCGTTTAGAACAAAATCGTCTCCGCGCTCCTCAAATTTTGTTGTCATCGAACCCGGATCGCTTCCTGCGTCAGGCTCTGTGAGTGCAAACGCCATGATGCTTTTTCCCGACACTGTCTCAGGCAGATATTTTTTCTTCTGTTCCTCGTCTGCCCAGTTTTGCAGAACCATCTGGCCTATCGATACGTGTGCGGAAAAAAACGTGCGAATCGAGTTTCCCTCCCTGCCTATCCTTTCAAGCGCAAATGCGTATGTCAGTATGTCATATCCAAGGCCCCCGTATTTTTTCGAGATTGGGCATCCAAGCATTCCAATCTTCCCAAATTCCGGAACTATCATGCTGTTTGTCTTTTCTGCAAGATAGCACTCTGTCTCATGATCCCGGATTGACTTGCATGCAATGTCCACGCCCTCTAGAAAATTTTTTTGCTCGTCTGAGATATCAAAGCTCATCCTGGACAGATTGGAATATGACATCAAGTGTACTTGATGGCCTGTGGCAATAAGATTATCGAGCCTAGGCCCGGATCATGTCAATCTCTCTTACGGTGTGTTTTGAGAGATCCACATGCAGGTTGGCGTGGGATTCGTCAGTAAAAACAAGATTGCAGCGATAGCACTTCCACGCCTTTGAGCTCATGCCACCATTATACAATTTTTAATTTATAAGGATATTGAACGATTCATCTATTTCTTGGAAAAAGGAGACTCTTTTGCAATATTGTTCCATGAAATTCAAAAATGGATGGCAAATCATAGAATTTTCAGGCCTGACCAATTCAGATTGCCCGTGCAACCAGTTTATGTCCACGGGTTTCCATACGAAAACTTGATTTCAAGTTGGACTTTGAAAAATTAAAAAAGCAGGTAAGAAAGAGCGTTGGAAAAAATGATCCGGCTCACGATTTCGAGCACATCATGAGGGTCTACAACAACTCCAAGAGACTTGCAAGAAAAGAGCATGCAAATCAAAGACTGGTGTGCGCAGCAGCCCTGCTTCATGACATTGTTTCTTATCCCAAGTCAGACCCGCGGTCAAAAAATTCATCCGTCCAAAGCGCAGAAAAGGCTGCCAAAATTTTATCAGGATGCAGATACACGAAAGGGGAGATAAAAATAATCTCGGACGCAATAAGAGACCACAGCTTCTCAAGGGGTGCGGTGCCGGAGACTCTTACAGGAAAGATACTTCAGGATGCAGACAGGCTTGATGCAATTGGTGCAATAGGAATTGCAAGGGCGTTTTCTGTCGGAGGTTCTGAAGGCAGGCGCTTTTACAGCAACGTGGATCCTTTCTGCAGAATGCGAAAGCCTGACGATACCACATGGACCCTGGATCATTTTTACAAAAAACTTTTGCTGCTTGAAAAGAAGATGAATACAAAGAGTGCAAGGCAGGAAGCGAAAAGAAGGGTAAAAACAATGAAGCAGTTCCTTGACGAGCTCAAAAAAGAGATCTAGCCGTAGTCAAGGTATCTTTTGAATCTCTTTTCTATTTCCTCGTTTTTTCCATTGAGTATTCTTTCCATCTCTTTTTGGTACATCGTCCTGACATGTCGAGCCATGTCTGCAAGTTTTTCGTCTTTGGCATAGGATTCAACAAGGGGGTCAAGCATCTTGTAATATTCCGCTACCTTGTTTCTAAACTCAATAGCGCTTGGCCTCCGGATTCTGTTCATTCGGAACCAGATTGTGGCCCAGCTTGCGCCCACAACATGTGGCAGCAGATCAAATGCCCTGTCTATCTCAAATCCGTCGTCGTCTCTCATTTCTCGCCAAGAGCTTTGGCGGCAATCTTTGAGAAATATGTTACTATCATGTCCGCCCCCGCCCTCTTTATTGCAGTCAAGAGTTCCAGCGTTACCTCTTTTTCGTCTATCCAGCCCTGCATCGCGGCAGCCTTTACAAGCGCATATTCCCCGGATACGCTGTATGCAGATATAGGCACGTTAAACCTCCTCCTTGTCATTGCAATCAGATCAAGATATGCAAGAGCCGGCTTTATCATTACAATGTCCACACCTTCTGCAATGTCCGTCTCGACCTCTCTCATGGCCTCCTTTGGGTTTGTGTAGGGAAGCTGGTAGGTCTTCCTGTCGCCAAACTGCGGTGCGGAATGTGCCATGTCCTTGAAAGGCGAGTAAAGAGACGATCTGTGCTTTGCAGAATGCGACATTATTGCAACATCGGTAAATCCCGAGTCGTCAAGTGCTGTCCTGATTGCCTTTACCTGCCCGTCCATCATTGCAGACGGCGATACAACATCGGCCCCCGCGCGGGCCTGGCTTACGGCAGTCTTTGCAAGCACGTCAAGGCTAGAGTCATTGTCAATCTTGTCTCCTTTAACTAGTCCGCAGTGTCCCGAGCTTGTATACTGGCACAGGCAGACATCTGACATTATTGCAATCTCGTTTCCAAGGTTTTTCCTGATTTCAGATATTGCCTTTTGCACCACGCCGTCCTGCGCAAATGCGGACGTTCCCCCGTCATCCTTGTGTGACGGTATTCCAAAGACCATGATTGCAGGGATCTTGAGGTTTGCAATGGAGTTGACCTCGTCTACCACGTCCTTTGGCGGCAGCCTCTCAAACCCCGGCATCGAGTTGCCCTCAAGTTTTGATTTGAGATCCTCCTGCACAAATATTGGACAGATTAGGTCCTTTGGGGAAAGCCTGACCTCTTCTAACAGTTCGCGAATCTTGCTGCTCTGTCGCAGTCTTCTGAGGCGCACGTTAGGATAGGACATGACAAAAATTACGATTTTTTAGCAATATAACTTGTTACTCTTTTGTCTTATAGTCAAAGAGCTTTGTCACCGTTTTTAGAATCTCGGAATCTCCCTGCTCCGATGCCCTTCTCAGGTTGTTCATCGGTACAGATATGATGTCTTCCACTATGGCCTGCGTCAGCTGATCAATGATTCGAATTTTTTGCTCGTCTTTTTCTCCAAGCATCTGCAGCGCCTTTTTGAGTTCCTTGACGCGCGCCTGATCAATTTCCTTGAAGACATTTTTTACTATGGGTTCCACTTCCAGCCTTTTCATTGCAGCCTCCATTACTGGAAGCTCCTCGTTAATTATCTTCTCCGCTGATGACACAACTCCCATCCTTGTGCGCATGTTCTTGTCAACCATCTCTGCAATCTGGTCCAGATTCATCATCTTTATCTTCTTGATTGTCGACACCTTTTCATCCACCGTCCTTGGGTTTGAAAGGTCCATTATCATCATGCCGTTTTTACGCGATTCCATCGCCTCCTTTACCCTGTCATATGTGACCAGGAAATATGGTGCAACCGTTGCAACAAAGAGCACGTCGACTAGCTTAAAGTTTGCAATTGCCTTCTCGAACTTGACAGGGTTTCCCCCTGCAGTATCCGCAAAGGACTTGGAGCGCTCAAACGTCCTGCTTGTCACGCCAAAGTCTATCCCTCGCTTTTTGAGCGATTTTGCAACAAGACTTGCGGCCTCTCCTGTGCCTATGAGTAGAATCCTTTTTGATTTCAGGTCGTCTATGTTCTCTTCCGCAAGCTTTACTGCCATCGAGCCAATAGAGATACTTCCCTTGCTTATTCCCGTTGCCTGCCTTACCCTTGTGCCGACGCGAATCGCTTTTTCAAACAGGGTGTTAAGTGCGCTTCCCGAGGCCTTTAGCTGTCTTGCAGCATTCATCGATTCTTTTATCTGCCCCAGAATCTGCTCCTCCCCCACAACAAGCGAGTCAAGCCCCGATGTAAGCTTGAGCAGGTGCTGGTAGGCCTCTGTTCCCTCGCTCACCTCAAGATTTTCCTTGAACGCGTTTTCTTCAAGCCCTGACACTGACGCCCATGTCTTTTTTATCTTTTCAAGATCGTCGCGGTTTCCAAATCCAAACAGCTCAACCCTGTTGCAGGTCTGCAGCAGTACACATTCCCGCAGCCCGGAATGCCTCAGAAACGAATCATACGCCGAATCAATATCGTGAAACGTAAACCTCTCCAGCATGTGGATAGGGGATTTTCTAAAAGTAACTCTTGCATTTATTACCTGTCCTGTCAGTTAAGATCACCCAACATCTCGATCACTTTGCTCTGTGCTTTTTTTAGATTTCCGTCAGCTATTAATTGTTTGATACGATTGTCATTCATGACACTGTAGAGGAATTTTTTGCGCTCGGGAAACGTGCCAAGTTTTGTCTTTGCTGCGCGCCTGGCAAAGTCCTGCAGCTTTATCTGGCGTATGTCCTCTTTTGTCACAAGATTCTTGAAGACCTTTTCTGCCTGCATCCTCAGCCTCCTTGCCATTGCAGGGCTTCGGCCCCCGGTTGACACCGCTATCTGCACGGTATCCTGGATGTTTATAACGGAGCCGAATGCAAAATCGCTCACCTCAGGATCATCTGCAGCGTATGCATAGCACCGCATCTTTTTTGCCTGCTGTACGATCTTCCTGTTCAGATCCCTGTCATCTGTTGTTGCAAGTATCGCAAACGGCCTGTATTTTTTTATAAAATCAGCATTTGCAAGTTTTATTTTTTTGAATTCAATCTTTTTTTGTCTGACGTACCTGTCAATCTGCCTGTTGGTCGAGTCGCTGATGAGAAGAATCTTGCAGTCCTGCGTCAGCAGGGCGTTTACCTTCTTTAACCCCTCGTTTCCCCCTCCCACAACGATTACCAGATTTCCCTTCAGATTGAGATCAACTATCAACGATCTCGCATGTCTTTGTAAGATATTTATAGATTCCATGAAAATCTAGGTAACATTTTTAATTGTAGTTACGGCCCGTTGTTGTTACCCATGGACAAGACAGACAAGGAAATTCTAAACGAGATCCAGTGGACGTTCCCACTTGTTCCAAGGCCGTATTCTGAGATTGCAAAAAAATTTCAAGTCTCAGACGAGGAACTGATGAACAGGCTGCATGCACTCAAAAAATCAGGAGTCATAAGACAGCTTAGCGCGATCTTTGACACGCGAAGACTTGGGTACAAGAGCGCGCTTGTTGCAATGGCAATCGATGCAGACAAGCTTGACCATGTTGCAGGTCAGATAAACAGACACCCGGGTGTCAGTCACAATTATGAAAGAAACCACGAGTACAACCTCTGGTTCACTCTGGCAGTACCGCCAGGCTCAGACCTCAAGTCTGAGATTGACAAGTTTTCAAAGCTTCATGGAATCAACAAGATAAGGATGCTTCCGACGATCAAGCTTTTCAAGATTGGAGTAAAGCTGGAAATGGTAGAAGAAAGAAAGGCGGACGTCAAGCCAACAGAGGAGAAGAAAGAAATTCTTGATGTCAAGTTTGTCGCAACAGAAGAGGACAAAAAGTACATACGCGAGTTGCAAAAGGACATTGAGATAGCAGAGAGGCCGTTTTTAAAGTCAGCCCAGAGCCTTGGGATAACAGAGGAGCAGCTGCTTGAAAAGGCAAAATATTACGAGCAAATCGGCGTCATGCGCAGGTATGCCGCAATACTAAGGCACAGGGAGGCAGGCTTTGTGGCAAACGGAATGATAGTGTGGAAGGTGCCAGAAGAGAGAATAGAGCAGGTCGGCGCAAAGCTAGGCTCGTTTCCGCAGGTGAGCCACTGCTACCAGAGGCCCGTGTATCCAGACTGGCCATACAACGTGTTTTCAATGATACACTGCAAGTCAAACGACGATGCACAAAGCGTAGCCCAGGAGATTCAGGGCCAGATAGACGTGCACGACTACAAGATTCTTTTCAGCTCACGGGAATTCAAAAAGACCAGGGTTGAATATTTTGTCGAGCACGAGTTCAACATAGAAGAAACAATTCCTGCATAAAACGGCAGAGTTTTACAAAATTTCTATTTGTGGCCCCGGTACAGCGTTGAGTGTTACTTTTACCGACCTTATCTTGCTTTTGTACATGAAATATTTTTTTCCGGCATTGTTTGTGTCGCCTGATATCTTGACAAATCCAAGCCTGTGAAGCCTCCTTACCCAGCGGTACACCTGGGTTAGAGGGATGCTGCATGCGCTGCTTATCTCGTATGCAGATCTTGGCGTGTACATGCTGTGCTCCAGTATCATCATTGCCTGCTCGTTTGATATTATTTTCAGTATTGCGGCGCGAGTATTTTCTTCCTCCACATCGCGCCCCAAAAGAAGTACTTGCACATGTTACATCTTTTTCCATGCAATATAACAAGGGCGATTAGGATGTGCTTATTTGCAAACAGTTGCAAACTAGTCGCTGAACTTGAAGGAGATCATGCCTGCGTTATAGTCAAACTTGATTTTTTTGTCAAGGACCTCGGCAAATATCATCTCAAGCACAGTCTTGTGGTACAGCGACCAGTTGTCCCCCAAGTCATGCTTTACGATAAACGTGTGGTATCCGTCCTTTATGTTGTGGTTTATCTCAATTGATGACGCCTTCATCCTTGCCTCAAACCACGACAGAAAGGACGCCAGGTTGATGTCGCCTTTCATGAACAGCACTATATCCCGGACAACGTTTTTTCCAATCCGGTTTGCCATGTCAGATATCTCTTCTGTTGAGAGCTTGCCAAACAGCTCCACTATTATCGGCTTGGCAACAGGCACCATGCCGACCTTTGACTCGAACATGTCCCACTCGACGTACCTCTTGAATATCTGGTTTACAAACGTGTTAAGGCTTGTCTCCCTGTGCTCTGACTCGGTGCGAAGCTTGTTTAGAACGTCCTCGTCAATTCGAAATGTCATCGTGGATGTCTTTTTGTTCACTACCATCTCTGTTGCACTCCCGCAGCCACCCCAGTCAAAGTCGTTTGTATTAGGTCAGACAAAATTTTCAAGATCCTTTATGCCGTTTGCGCAGACGCCTTGAGCTCGTACGGAGGCCACTTGCTGAAAAGACTTGTAATCTCATTTCTATCCGACAAATCCAGATACTTTCCGTCTGACATTTCTGAAAACATTGCAATCTCTTCCTCGCTTACAACCGTGGGAAGCACCGACGAGATTCCCTTGTATGACAGGATGAACTTGATTGCAAGCTCCGTGATGTTCCATCCATATTTTTTTGCAATCGGCATGAGCTGGTCAACCTTTTCAAGCGATTGTTTGACCCAGTCCCCGCTTCTCACAGAGCGGTGGTCCTTTTCGCTGATCTTTGTATCTGCCTTTACCTTTCCGGTCAGTATTCCGGAGGCGTCAGGCACCCTCACAAGGATTCCAACATTGGATTTTTCGCCCTGTTCCACCAGCACGTTTCCCGGGTTTTGCTCAAGTATGTTGTATACGGTCTGGACTGCGGTAGCGTTTGTTCGCTCCATTGCCTCAAGCCCCTCCTGGGTCCACCCTATTGCAGGGCCGAGGGCAATCTGATAGCTCTTGACTGTCCCCTCACTTACCTTGCTGTCAAGATGATCAAAAATTTTCTTGTCCCTGATCGTGTGTATTTTCGGGTTGTGCAGACCGTAGACGTCAAGGTAGTCAGTTTGCAGCCTCTCAAGGCTCTTCTTTAGTGCAAAATCGGTAAACTCGCTAGTAAATTTCTGCGGAAGTTCCTTGTGTCCAATCTGGTCATTGCTGTAAATGTCATATCCGAATTTTGTCGATATCACAACCTCGTTTCGCATTCCGGAAAAGACTTCGCCTATCAGCTGTTCGCTCTTTCCCCTGCCGTAAATGTCCCCTGTCTCAAAATAATTAATTCCTAGATCATACGCGCGTTTGAGCAGCCTCTTTGCCTCGTCGTCCTCGATCTTCTTTCCCCACCAGTCAAGGCCAAGAGTCCATGCGCCAAACCCAATTTCTGATACCTTGATTCCGCTTTTGCCAAGTGTCCTGTATTTCAATTTACAATGCTCCTAAATTCTTCAAGTTGTGATTCAAGTTCGGCATCAGTCAAAACAGCTTTTCCAGCCTCCGGATTTACATTTAACTCTATCCAAGATTTGCAGCCATGGTAGTCTGGCAGCACAGGTATCTCCGTTGGAGAGATCCTGTATGTCCGGAGAAATACCGCCTTCATTGGTTTTGACGGCATCCAGTTCATCCTCTCCACAATGTAAAAGTCGCTCCATATGTGAAAATGCGAGAGCTGCTCTAGTTTTTCAATCGATGAAATGTCGCGCTCCTCCACTACTTCGGCAATCGATGTCACCGTATTGTATCCCTCCCTTGGCTGGTTCTCCCTTGCATCTGCAAGATATCCATAGTACTGCGATTTGAGCGACGCATTGTCCTGGTGTTCGTATGTTGGAAACAGTGCAAACTTTGCCGCCTCTACCCTAAACCCCGATGCAGTCTCAAGTATTCCACCCTTTCTCAGAAGGACGGTCTGGTTTCCGTTCTCAAGTGCTTTCACTACGGTTGCCCATTCCTTTAGTGCCTTCATCATCCCAGGCTCCTTATCAATGGGATAAGGTCTTTTTTCACGCAGACTATCATTGGGGTATCAACCTTGATGTACTCGCTGACCCGCGTCTCGCGCAAGTCCATTATCAGGTCCTGAAACTTGTCCAGGTTGTCCGTCTCAAATGCAAGCATAAAGTCCTCGTCGTGGATTCCAAAAGAGTATGTCGTGTTCAGTATCACTTCTGGATATTTTTGCCCCACCGCAATGTGCTCTGCCATAAGCTCCTTTCGCTTTTCAAGTGGAAGAAGATACCACGGCCTTGTCTTGATAAACGGATACACTATTGCGTATTTTTTTTGCTCCTCGCCTGCCACCCAGCCGTGTGTTGTCGGATTTTTTGTGTAAAGTGACGGCCTTGTGCACGAAAGGTAGACGTGTTTTGGAATTATGTACTTGCCAAACACTGTCAGGTAAAGTTTTGATGTCACGTCCTGGATTTTTTCAACAGAGTCGGACGCAAACCAGAGCAGAAATTCTGTGTCGTCTCGCAGCCCAAGAGTTGAATACGATCGGTAAGGAATCTGGGAGTTTTTCAGTATGTTTTCCACTTCCTTTGCCGACTCGTCCTTTGCAAGGTCTGCCATCCAGCGCCATTTTGGGTCAACCTGGAAGAAAGAGAAACTGAAAAAGGTCCTGTGCTGCTCGCTCATTGTTTCTTGATTAGTTTATGGTTATTTAAAATCTGATCACAGATATCGCGGATGGTGACGTACTACGATAGAATGAATAATATGTTAATTGAGTCAAGCGTGAAGAGAGAACTGAAATGTCCAGAAAAAAAGTGCTGACCATCGTAATGGGTTCCATTTTCAGCGCCTTTGTGATAACAGTGGTATTTTTGGTGGCTGGCTCATACTCTCCCTGAGCAGAAGACCAAATAAAATTTTCATTTGCAAGATCTGACAGAAAATTATTGATGCATTCAGGATTCACTATAACCTCATTAGAGAACATAGTAATACCAGAAAGGCACTGCGGAGCAGGCAGGAATTAAACTAGATTTGGGAGAAAATAAGTTGAATCTCTAATTAAACTCGTGTCAAAAAAACCCTAATATTTTTCCATTATTGATTTTACATGCTAAGCTAATTTTTCGGGAAAATAACATCTTCATGAGAACTTTCAAGCAATGTACCATTTGACGCATCAATATAGTAATGCCATTCATTCCCATGATACGTAGTTAATTTTTTTACTATATGTACTTCCCACACATACTCATCAAAAGTTCCAACTGGTGAAGCACCAGCACAGCAGGTGTTCTTCAATGTCTTATCGTCTAACACAAGCGCTTTACCATCATTCTTTATTTGTAATAATGTCATTTGGGTCGTTGTGTTCGCAGATAGTGAATCATTCAAACCACTAAATTTTAGAGCGTCCAAAAGGATTTGATCTTTCAAAATCAAATGAGGGGTCTCAAGATAATTATAAAAAATTAGCAAGGCACTTCCTACGCCTAATGAAAGTAATCCTATTGTTGCCATGTTCAGAACTTTTCTATTCGTATAGATTCCCAAGAATGACAAATTATTACATTCTAAAATCTCTTAGGTACAATTGTTCTGTAAACCCAGTTCTCTTACCAGAAGTTTGCAGCAAAACACTTATTATTTGAGCTTGAAGAATTTTTTCAAATGCCAAACATAGGCCAACTCAACAAGCCGCAAAACAGGCTAGAACCAGTTGAAGGAACAATAGAAAGCATCAGCGAGCCGAGGACTGTAAACCTCAAGACAGGCGGACAGGCCCAGGTTGCAGATGCAATGCTAAAAGACGAGACCGGACAGATCAAGCTTACCCTATGGGATGCGCAGATCAAGATGGTAAAACAGGGCTCAAAGATAAGAATTGAAAATGGATACATCAGTACGTTTAGAGGCGAAAACGCCCTCAACGTAGGCAAGTACGGCAAGCTCGAAGTACTTGAATTCTAGATATATCTAGACTGATTCCTGCTTTTTCTCCAGTCCAGTACGGAAAGTACTATCCCAGCAATGATTGCAATCACCCCAAATATCACCATGAATCCGGCTGCTGCAAGCGGTACAATGTTTTTGTTAAACGGAGAGTTGGGGTCGGTGAGCGCCTTTGACTTTTCAGGGTTCTCCGAGAAAAGCATCTCCGCCGTTATTGACGAGCTTCCTGTGTTTTCCACATCAAAGCTGTACGTGTCAACCTTTTGTATGACAAATGATTTTATGAATATCGGATCCTCCTCAGTGTAAGAGCCAAACTTGTCGCCAAACATGTTGGTGACATTTACCGCAACCCTGTCGTCCGGTTTATAGTCCGTGATGTACAGGCCCCACATCAGCGGAACCTGCGACGAGGATGTGGTGTGTGAGAACATGTATGTCGAGCCGGGGTCGATTGTTTCCTTTTCAGAGGTCTCGTCAAACATGCTTTCCGGAGAGGGAAAAAACCCGTTGCCGCCAAGGCTTGAGCCTGCTCTTTCCATTATGGAATAGGACACTGCAAGTGCGATTGCTATGAGTGCCGCACCTGCTATGGCAACTATTGGTCCGCGTTTTTTCATCTAGCTGATGTACCCCAGCTTCTTGTCATGCTGCGTCATTGGCAGAGATTCAGGCGAGTGCCTTGTACCCATCTGCTCCTCGATTGTCTTGACAAGCTGCTCCGTGTCCTGCGCCTTTTTTGATATTCCAGACAGATCAAGTTTCAGATTCAAAATCTTGGCAATCGTCTCAAGTATGGATTTTGAGGCCTTGGCATCAACCACATACCCTGAGGTCTCCCCCAGTAGACAGACTCCCGTGATGTTCTTTCTTTTTCCAACCCCGATTATCAACCCGTTCATTCCTGTGATGCTTCCGCTGTTCATTGGAAGTACGTCATATTTTGAAAATTCCTTTACGATTTGGGGCGACGTGCTTGTCCCGTAGACTTTCTGGTCCTTTGTAAACGAACCGGTAATGTATGCCGCAAGGGTGTAGATTGTCTTTACCCCTAGTTTTTCGCAAATCTTGGTTATCTCCTCTGCCATCTCGTATTCGCTTTCCGGACTGACAGGCTGGGCATCCCCGCTGAGAAGAACAAGGTCTGATGATTTTCCCTTGCAGTAATACAGGGTGTTTTTCATAAGGTCGGCAGTGCCGTCAGACTGGATCAAGACCTGCGGCGGAAACGAGGACGAAAATATGTTTGCAAATGGCACGCCCTTTAGCTCCTCAATCAGGTGGTCCACTGCAAGTTTTCCCACATACCCGCTTCCCGGAAGGCCGCAGACTAGTGGAGGATTCCTGAGTTTTGGCATCTCAATTATTTCTACAATAATCCTGCTAGAATGTGACATGATTTATGAAAAAAGTTTTCAAATATTAACGAAGCGCAGGATTTCTACCTTCGTCGTTTTGATCTTGATTTTCTTTTTGCCGTTCTTCTTTTTGCAGCCTTTCTTTTTACGGTTTTTTTCCTTGGTGCCTTTCTCTGTGCTTTTCTTGTAGCGGCCCTTTTTGTCTTGGTTCTAGTCTTTTCGACCTTTTTCTTTGCAGTTTTTCTCTTGACCGCTTTTCTTGCCCTAGCCTTTCTGGAGGCCTTTTTCTTGGCCGCCCTTTTTGCCTGCGCTTTTCTCTTGGCTTTTCTTCTTTGTGCAATTACCGCTGCAAGTTTTTGCTCCATCGACTGGAGGGCCTTTGCTGCAAAGGCCTCTCTTTTTATGAGCGACTGGACGCGGGGCCGGAGTACCAATTCTGCCTTTTCGCTTGACTTTAGCTGTTCCATCAGGCCTGGTTTTGCATGGGTCTGTTTTCGCAGCTGACTGTCAAGACGCGCCTTTTCCTTTTCAAGGTCTCCAATCTGCTTTCCAAGTCTTGCCTCTGCTGCCTCACGTTCCTTCATTCCCGCGTGCAGTTCGGCTATCTTTTCATCGATAAATCGTAATCTTTCCTGCGCAGAGGCCTTTTCTTCGGATGCGCCATAATCAATCTGCTGCCTGGTGCTGTCCTGCATGTCTTGTTCACGTTTGAGCCTCTCTTCTACAGCAATCTTGAGCCTGGCAATGCTTTCCTTCTGTGCATGATACTGGTTTAGCATCTGTGCAACGTGCGATATATGCCTGGCAAGAGATTCTTTCTTTCGCTCAATTGATACAAGCCCTGACGATGATCTCCTTTTCAGCGAGAGCGTTTCCTTTAGGTTATTTTCACTCTTTTTTCGCAGTTTTGCAACCTCGACCTTTTTTGCCCTATATGATTTAGCGAGTGCCTCCAGTGATGCCATTGCGTTAAGTGACCTTTGTAATTGATTAAGTTTTTGCTATGATCAGGATTTGACATAAGAGTTAATATTTTCAACATGTTTTTCGATTTTTTCCTAAAATTTTCAGATTGTACCAGAATAGACCAACTAGATTTTATTTGGCAGTGGCGGAAAAAGTGCATGGATTTTCATCCGTCGCAGATACCCATCACGAAAACATTTGAGATAAACGACGATCGCAAGGCTTCGGAGATTGCGTCCGAGATGGTAAAGATGGGTTTTTCTTCACAGAAGGGCGGGTTCAGGATAGTGATGACAAAAGAAAAAAACATTGCAAAAAAAATCGGGTTTACAATAATGAACGAGCTTAACTTTGGGCTGCGAAAGGCAAAACAGGAAAGAGATGTCAGGTACTGGGTATACAGTTACGATCAGGATCATTATGCGATGGTGCTGATAAGCTCCCGTGTGCTGGGAGACCTAGGTTTTTGACTTGTCAAAGATCAGTTCGAGCTTGAGTTTTTTGGACATGATGTCAGCAAGGATGATTCCAAGTATTGCGCCGCCAATCACCGTTGTTGGATATTCCTGCAGAAGATAGAGCCTGCTAATTGAGACAAGAATAGGATAGAGCCATACAAGGTGGCATCCGCGCGGAAATCTTCTTGACAGTGCATATCCAACTATGAATGCAAGAAGTGTTGTCCTTACAGTATGTCCTGCAGGAAATGTGCCGTCCACCTGGCACGGGATCCCAACGTCTGCACCTGACTTTATCAAGAGATGTGCTCCGGTGTACTCCAGGTCTGGCTTTTCATATCCAGTGTAGCATCGCATGTATGCTGCGGCTATGGTTCCAATTAGCAGGGAAAGCAGCAGTATCAGCCCTAGGCGCCGCGTACTTTTTCTTATAAAAAGTACTATTGCGACAAGTATAGGATATAGCACCCACCCGGTCTCGGAAAACGCCTGCATGGTAAGATCAAGGGCTGTATTTCCAGTCAGTTTCTGCATCGAGGCTTCAAAGGCACTGTCTGGATAGGCTGGGATTTTTGCACTTGCCAGATATACCATCACGAAAAAGGTCACCACAAGAAGAAAAAACGTTCTACTTCTTACATCAAAGATCCATTTTTGCACGGAAAGTTCCTCCTTGTTGTCATGTATACAATAATCGAAAGCCAGTCCATATTAAAACGAGATCAATTCTTCTAAAAAATTCTGCTATGACACGGATCAATGACTAAAAGATTTTAACCACCACCAAGAAAGGATCGCCGTGAGGATTCTAACCCTTGATGATTTTGACACAAAAGGCAAGACTGTCTTTTTGCGCGTTGATATGAACTGCCCCATAGATCCTGCAAACATGAAGATAATCGAGACAAGCAGGATAAAGGAATCCACCGACTCGCTCAAGGACCTGGAGGGTGCAAAGGTTGTCATCATGTCACACCAGGGAAGAGTCGGCAACAAAGATTACACCAGCATGGAAAACCACGCCAAAGTTCTTGAGCAGATACTTGGCCGTAAGATAAAGTACGTGGAGGATGTAATCGGGTCCGACGCCCAGAATGAAATAAAGAACATGAAAGACGGCGACATCATACTTCTTGATAACGTGCGGCTGTGCGCGGAAGAAAATTACGAGTTTTCAGCCTCTGATGCATCAAAGACAATAATGGTGACAAGACTATCCAAGCTGTTTGACCTGTGCGTCCTTGATTCTTTTCCAAGCTCGCACCGTGCACATCCGTCAATCATTGGATTTGCACACGTTCTTCCGGCGTGTGCCGGCAGGCTGGTTGAGCGCGAAGTAAGAAAGCTTGACGAGATAATGACAGTGGCAAAGGGGCCGCACGTCGTAGTGCTTGGCGGATCCAAGGTAATAGATAGGCTGGAGGCCATAAAGGAGCTGATTCAGAACGGCCGGGCAGACCAGGTTATGCTTACAGGCGTAATAGCAAATGTGTTTTTGAGGGCACAGGGAAGAATCAAGTTCCCTCTTGGAATAAAAAGAGAGGAGGAGGTCGTGCAAAAGGCCCACTCCCTCATTGGCGAATATCCCGATGTCTTTTCCGTACCTGTCGATATCGCAGTTGAAAGGAACGGAAAGAGGGTGGAGATGGACGTGCGGGAGCTTGTAAAGGGAGACAGCGTGTACGACCTTGGTCCAAAAACAGTAGAATATTACCTAAAATCAATACAGGGCGCCGGCACTGTTTTCATGAGCGGCCCTGCAGGATTTTTCGAGAATGAGAATTTCAAGTTTGGAACAGAGGAGCTACTCAAGGGAGTTGCAAACTCTTTTGCAACAACCATAGTTAGCGGCGGACACCTTACTGCTGCGCTCAAAAGATACGGCCTTGCAGAGAAGATAAACCACATCAGCACTGCAGGCGGGGCACTGGTACTATACCTGACAGGTACAAAGCTGCCCATGATCCAGGCACTGGAAGAAGCGGCGGGAAGATATGGAACTAAATAGGCGCCTTGCACTGGGAGTTTGGGCAGACGCGCGGCTCTAGTTTTCCAAGATAGACATCCTGTCCGCAGGACTTGCAGTTGTGCTTTTCCATCACATCAAAGAGCTTGAACCATTTGGTGGTAAAGTTCTGCGCAATCTGCCTTATCAGCCCCTCGTCGTGCAATGCAGTAAAGTATGGCTCCATGTCATCAATGGTAGTTGACGAGTCAAGCCCGTTTTCCTTTAGGACGTCAAATATCTCGTCGTTTGTGAACCGGAGGTTTGGGTCGTTGAACTTTTCAAAGATTACTTTTCTTATCTGGAGTGGCATTGCTGCTGTCAAGTCAGTAGAGACCCGACGCTTCTTCTTTTATCTTGTCTGCAGACGCAGTGTCCTTTAGCTTCTCGGAGAGATACGAATACAGGCCCGATTTTAGAACCTTGAGCGATAGCAGCGCGCACTTGATCCTGGCAGGTCCAAGGTCGTGCAGACCCAAGTTGTCAAGGATGTCTTCTTTTGAGAGTTTTTTTACGGCCTCAAAGTCTTTGCCCATGATTAGCTCGGTTAGCATGGAGGCGCTTGCCTGGCTGATTGCGCAGCCCTTGCCTGTGAACTTGACGTCAACCACCTTGTTCTCCTTTATGTTGAGGTGCATCTCAAGCTCGTCGCCGCACAGTGGATTGCTGTCCCTCTGCGCAACGTCAGGGTTTGGCAGCTTGCCATAGTTCCTTGGGTTTCTGTAATAGTCTAGAATTATTTCCCT
>JAGWFW010000239.1 GCA_028867735.1 Nitrososphaerota archaeon | reverse complement strand
GACAAATACTTGAATAGTGTATGTCCCAGGATTCGTTGGCATCCATGCTTGCACTACAGTGAAAGACTGATTACCCTCTAGAGAGGCTGACTGTGCTTGAAAATAATCTGTTCCTCCAGAACCATCAATTACCTGAACCATGTAAGCATAGTTTTGGTTTGTAGTTCCATGGTTAGTTAGAACAGATTGGACGCCGATCTCTTGACCCGTGACAAAACTTGAAAGTGCATGTCCGGTTGAATCCACCATGGCAGGATCAGATATTGTTACATCACTATCGGCATGAGCCAGTTGTAATGTTCCCATAGACAAGAACAGACCTAAAACTAGAAAAGCAAAAAATCTCAACGGATCTGAGGGCTGGTTTCAGATATAAAATAGTTACTATGAATTCATACATGACATATGTAAAGATCAAATGATTCAGATAAAATAATTTGAATAAAAATTGACTTCAAGCAGTTATCCGCCTTACAACAATTGAGTGTCCCTCATATACATGAGTAGAGTGAT
>JAGWFW010000238.1 GCA_028867735.1 Nitrososphaerota archaeon | reverse complement strand
CTCTTTTACTTTTGTTAATGTAACGCAAGAATGTAAAGTATCCAGTATTTCTTTCAACAATTTGATCATTCACAATTAGCACATAGATCTTGAACATATAATGTAGATAGATGTACTTGTGAATATTTCTTATTTCAAAAAATTATGTGTACATAGATCTTCACAATTAATAAGCATGTACACGAGTTATCTGATCCTCTTGGAACTTTGAATTCATGATCTTTCCGAAAGTGGACATCACTAAGAATTCAGAGAATTATGAGAGAAAATTAGAATTAGGCGGTGGAAGTGTTTGACCGGTGTAATCTCCTATCACAAATGCAGTGTAGGGCCAGTTCAGTTCATTAGGTCCAATACCGGGTACATTTACCGTTCCATACTGAAAAATAGTATTTCCTTTGGAATTAATTATCATGGCACGTTCATTGATTTGGTCTGCAATAATGGTCTCCCCATTGACAAGTCTAACTGCATTTGAAGGTAAAGGCGATGGATTACTTGTAGATGTATTGTTA
>JAGWFW010000237.1 GCA_028867735.1 Nitrososphaerota archaeon | reverse complement strand
TAACTGATTAATTCCCCCAATGAGTCTTGTAGAGAAAACCTATGGGTTTTGAACTGATATAGTAATATCCATCAAAAGGTGTTAGTTGTATTTACAAATTGATTATGATTTTTTCGATCTGCAAAAAACTCTTAAATGAGTAGATTATCTACATATGTAGTAGATCTACTATGAGAAAGTCTCTGGTCACAGGAGCAATCGGCGGTGGAGCCGCAGTCGTGATAGCCCTAGTGGTATTAACACTTCACGGCTCTACCTCTCAATATTCCTTGTATGTAGATGCCAGGACTGAGACAGGTGATGGCGTATCAGAATCACATGTAACCATCCAAAACTCAGGTTATGCACCACTGACAAATCTCAAAGTCGACTATGGTAATTCTACAGACAAGATTCCAGTTCTCAATCCGGGGGAAAGAATAGTCCTGTCTCCACCATCCATGTCAAAATCAGTTACAATTACTGATGATCAAGGTCTTACCGTAACAAAGCCTTTTTCAGAATTTAATGAGTAGA
>JAGWFW010000236.1 GCA_028867735.1 Nitrososphaerota archaeon | reverse complement strand
TCATGAAATTGAAACTTTTCTGGAAAATCAAATTATTGATGAAGGGCAAAACCAAATTCCATGGGGTTATGAGTTAGTGAAAAAATATCCATTACAGCCTCCATTTAGTTATGCAAATATTTTGTATAATAAAGAAAAATCAACATATCTCTATTTTGTGGATGAGCTACGATTAAACAGAGAAGATACGATGATCTTTCAGACTCTTTACAAACTCATAGAAGAAAGTCTAGAATCTCCATCAAAATCTGGTAACAATCAAAATTTTGAAGAGCATCTAAACATGATTCTCAAAGAAAATGAGAAGATGTTTCTGAATCATTCTAGTATGAGCAGCATTGAGAAAGTAAAATATTATTTGAAACGCGATATTGTGGGGTTTGGACTAATCGACCCTATAATGCATGATGTAAACATAGAAGATGTAAGCTGTAGTGGAACTGACAAACCAATTTTCATTTGGCATAGACATTATGATAGCATACCGACAAATATCCAGTATGAATCTAACGAACA
>JAGWFW010000235.1 GCA_028867735.1 Nitrososphaerota archaeon | reverse complement strand
CCAAAATTCCAACAGAGGCTTTCTCATTCCAGGCCACGCCTTCTCTTATCCTCCATTCGCTATCTGTGCACAGCCTCTCCACTATTGCAGAAGGGGTATTGTGGTTTTTTGCAGCCTCGTATCTTACTTTCCATTCGTCGTCACTTGACAGTTTTTCCAAAATTTCAGCAGAAGCATTCTTGTTATGTGCAACTTCCCTTCTTATCTCGCCGTCCTTGTCACTTGCCAGCTGGCTCAAAACCTCTTTCGAAGTACCCGTATTCCTGGCAAGGGCTTTTCTTTCTGCCAAGTCTTTTTTGTCTAGTGCCGTTTCGCCAGACGCATCTTTTTTTGAACCAAATATGCTGCCAAATTTTACCATGTTATACATTGGTCAAACTTTTACTTAAGAGAAATCATCACAGCAACAAATTTCCAAGGGATGAGCTATTCCATTCTTTTGTAAATAGCCTTGAAATCCTCTGCAATCAGGTATGCGGTATTTTGAAGATGTGTAACTTCAGTCATGTTTGATTT
>JAGWFW010000234.1 GCA_028867735.1 Nitrososphaerota archaeon | reverse complement strand
GAGCGCATAAGACAGAATCAAAACCTAGGCTCACCGGCAAGCCTTCCCTACTCACGATGAGAGTAATTTAGCTGTTTTTTAGAATATTTACTTTACTCATAAATCATACAGGTGAAAACAACACGAATGAATGATTTATCATTAAGATTTAATTTAGAGTCAGGTCGTTCTTTCGTTGAGAAGTGTTATTAAAATCTACCATCCTTATTGTTTTGCTTATTAGCAGTACGTTTACCGGTCTCATGCCAATGGTACATGCTGCATCTAACTTGGTGACAGTAACCTCAACAAATACTCCAGACGGTAAAACACAGCTCCAAGTCACCAATAGTCCTTCAAGCACTTTTGGCATTTCATCTCTTACTTTACAGATTAAAAATGGAAATTTCAAATCTTTTACATTGGGAAGCGGTTGGACAGGAAAGAAAACATCACCTACAACCATATCGTTCTTTGCTTCAAATCCAATCAGCCCCGGTAACTCAACAATGCTTACAATCAGCACAGATCAGCCAAC
>JAGWFW010000233.1 GCA_028867735.1 Nitrososphaerota archaeon | reverse complement strand
TAGAGATAGTCCAAGCCCGAGAAAAGGTCCCAGAGGCTGCACGAGCAGCCTAGTGGCAAAAATGCTAAGTATCACGGTACAGAAAACTAGTTGAAAAAAACATGCGAGTTTTCTTTACTTCAAAACTTGAGACTCTATTAGAGAAAATAGAATTAGACGACTGGCGGCAAAGGCTGCAAGAACCATTGACATACCATGAGCAGTCATTATCAGATAACTGGAAGTCTTGTGCCCTGGGAGAGAGGATACAAAGAGAAGGACGAGACCTTGGAAAGGTAAAGGATCTGACCCCAGAGGCCATAAAATTGGGATTTAGTTTTGCAACTGCAATAAAGCGCAGGGATAGTACTGCTGCCTTGGATATATTAGAACAAATTGAAAAACTACCATCAATATGGCGCAGCCAAGAAGACGCAATTTCTGCATGATTTTATCACTGTAATTTAGGCCAGTTTTTCTGCAAAAATATGGCAAAAAATGGGGTTTAACCTTTATTCGTACACCCAAAAGAAAAGCAAA
>JAGWFW010000232.1 GCA_028867735.1 Nitrososphaerota archaeon | reverse complement strand
AATCTTGATTTCATTGAGATGCTCTGCTTCCACATTGAAGATTGACTTGTATGTGAACTTGGCCGAAGGAGCAGCTGACTTTGTAAATGCCATGTCAAGCATCAAGTCACGGTTCAGAAAAGTTGCGCACGCAAGGTCTTTTTTGACTCCCCTTGAAACTAGGTTATCCATAGACTCTTTGATTTTTTGTAGTTTCTCTATTCGTGATTTTACTTCTTCTAAAGCTTTGAAATGAATTTCCAGCTCACCCCTCAATCCTATCCCGTCATATATGAAAACCCCGCCCAAGTCGTGCCAACTGCCTTTTTGATCTTTTTTCTTGACTGGTTTTTTCTTTTTAGGATCGATAGGACCTGCAATCTTTTCTCTAAGGTCTGCAAGATCTGACTCGTTAGATACATCGTTTACCCTGAGTTTTTCTCCAATTCTGCTAGAATATTCTTCTGATCTTCTCTTTAGCACTTCAAGATCCTTTTCAAGTGATGACTTGAACTCCAAGATGTTATGAAATGACATCAC
>JAGWFW010000231.1 GCA_028867735.1 Nitrososphaerota archaeon | reverse complement strand
CAGCGCAAGACAACACTTGGTACCACTGATATTGATATCGCAATCCCAGATGCAAGAACATTATCCTCTTCACCAGAAGACGCTGTGATTATTTGCTTTTCAAAGACAGACCAGATTCAAACAATGATGGAACAAGTTGATAAACTAAAGAAAATCCAGCCAAAATCCGCTAACATATGGATTGTAGCCGACAAGCCTATTCCATTAGATGCAAAAGTATACTCTCTTGATGGAGATCAGTTTACCTTTGCAAACATAATCAATGATTTGATCAGTTTTTCATCAAGTAAGAAACAGTCAAAACTTAAGATTTTCAGGATATAAATAAATTCAAATCCATATTTTTTTCCACGATACTTGTCATCACATCTAGTTTTTGATAGTCCTTTACAAAAGGAATTATGCCAAGAATTGGCAGTTCCGTGATTTCGTGTAAAGTAGACGGAGCATTTCTTTCCGCAAGGCTGCCTTTTTCATCAAAGTAATTAATTATCATGCCCTTGATTGCAATCCCGTATTC
>JAGWFW010000230.1 GCA_028867735.1 Nitrososphaerota archaeon | reverse complement strand
CAAAAGATTCATCAAGAGATGGCAGAAAAGTACAGAAAATAAATTTAAAGAGATGGCTAACATTCACAGGTCAAAAAATCGAAAACACCAGAATCATGAAAGCGATGAAGAAAAAACAAGGTGTCCCAAATGCGGAAGCAAGAACATACTGACTGTAGGAGAAAAGGGAGATGCCACTCTTTGCTGTCTAGATTGTGATTATAGAGAGGGTATTGGAGTAGACTAATCTATAGATTGTAGACAGAAAATATCATATGCCATGACATCTCGGAATTATTTTGTAGTATATGTTTAGAATAGGATTAGTCTGTGTCAGAGGATATGAATCGTTCCATGATACTCAAGTTGCCAGCCTTAGTGCCAAGGGGAATACTATCTCTTCCTCTTCCAAAAAGTGTTCCTTTAACGCCTTTACGAATTTTATTACCTCGTTATGTAAATCATCGGCTGTAATTTATGCAACTCTGGTAGCTTGTGTTTGATGAAATCCACAACATAATTATGTTCTTGCATTACATGAAT
>JAGWFW010000022.1 GCA_028867735.1 Nitrososphaerota archaeon | reverse complement strand
GCACGAGAATAAACGCCACGCTCTCGACACTGCTTTCTGCAATGCTTTCTGCAAAGAGCGGGTACCTCGTAGACTCGAGGTCTGATGCATATCGCATCATGATATCGTCAAACGGGAGGGTAGGCGAGGACTCGGTGGTATCAGTACTAAAGGACCAGTATGACCTAGAATCAATCATAAAGGCATCGCTTTCCGGGACGCACAATGTCAACTGGAGAACCTGGTGTGTTGCAAAAAAATTTGGGATTGTGGGCAGGGAGGCAGTATACGACAGAAAATCTGCAAGGTTTCTCTACGACAGGTATTCAAGCACGGCACTTGGACGTGAGGCACTCAGAGAACTGTTCCATGACAAGTATGACCTGGAGGGGGCAGCCGAGATACTTGGGAAGATCAGGGATAGAACTGTATCGATACGGTGGTTTGAAATTGACGGCTTTTCAAGGCTTGCAGAGCCCATACTTGACCACACTACGAAATACTATTCCTCTCCTGCAAACCTTGACAAGGGAGTGCTTGATCTGGTAAAGGCGCGGCTGGTAAAGACAAAGCACCGACTTGTATGCATGCGCTGCGGCAGGTGGGAAAAGGTAGTGGAGACACACGAGGTGAAAAACACACTTGCGTGTCCACACTGCAAGTCAAGGCAGGTTTCCGCCACGTTCTACTCTGACTATGATCTGTCCAAGATAGTGCAGAAAAAAGTTGGGGGGAAAAAAATTACCGCAGAAGAGAATCACAAGTTTAACCGTGCATGGAAGGTGTCCTCGCTTTTGGAAAACTTTGGCACAACGGCACTTGTCGTTCTGTCAGGATATGGCGTGGGGGCAGACACTGGCGCCAGAATACTGCGAAACATGGTGGGAGAAGAGGAGATGTACCGCCAGATATACGAGGCAGAAAGGCAGTATGTTACAACACGCGGGTTCTGGGACTAGTTCTTTTTTGTTACAACCGAATATGCAGAAAGGAATGCCTCTGTCCTTCCCTCAAGTCCTGGCTTTGCAGTAACTCCTGTAACGCTGATTATCTCTCCCTGGGTGAACTGCTCAAGCAGTCTTGCCTGTGCGCGCCAGCCCTTGAGCCAGATCTGTCCCGTGTCATCTTCGACAAATGCTTCTGAAAGGGAGACTGACTCGCCTGTCTTTGTCTGAACCTCGCGCTTTTGTGGAGACTTGAGAATTATGGCTTCAATGCAGTAGCTTCCATCTGACGGCTTGACATCACGTATTTTTGTCCTCATCTCTGCAAGCGTCGGAATGTTTTGGCTGTCGATTTTTTGCACGCGCGAGTCTTGTTCTATTGTGATAGAGTTTCCGTACATCTTTGACGGCAAAAATTCTATGACATCACCTAGCTTGAGGTCTGATGTGACGGACGATGCATCCGCAATGTTTACAATTTTTCTGTCTTCTAGCACTCCTACAAGCAGCCTGCTTCCGTAATCTGTCTTTGTGGCAGACAGGATTCTTGCAACAACTGGCGCAATCTCTTTTCCGCCCTCTATCTCAAGTACTGTACCCTCGTCGCCATGCAGCTCAAGGCCCATCTGGCCTGTCTTTGTGTTGACCCCGATCAGCCTTGCCTTGGCGCCGGAATTTACTACTTTTGGAATGGAGCCTTCGTCCTTGTTCCAGAGCACGGCCCGAATTATGGCGCCATCACTGCCCCTGAGCCTTAGCTGCAGTGCCTTGCCCTGTTCTCCCTTGAAATTTGTAAACTCTGTAGTGCGAATGTTTCCGTCAAGTATTCCTGATACTACCAAGTTCTGCTGGTTTTCCTTTACGCTTGATACGTCATCTGTGATGGCGTCAAGGCTTGGTATCTTGCTCTCGATGTTGTTTGGCTCTACGCTGGAGCCAGAGCCGACATTGATTATCGGGTTTCCCTTCAGGTCAGATTTTACATAAGCCTTGATTATCTTCACTAGATCGCCTGGCCTTAGGTTTTCAATGCCTGGAAGGTTTGCCTTTTCGTCCCAGAGCTTTACCTTTGCCCTCTGGTCCCCGTCATATACCGTCATGTTGCGTAGCATAAACTGCGAGCCGTCCTTTCTTGAAAACTGTCTTGCAGGATAGACATTCATCACGCGGGTCTCAAGCGTAATTTCCTTTGCGCCAACATAGATGTCCTTTAGGCTCATCTCTACCTTGAGCGGCTCGCTTAGCGATACCCCAAGGTCTGATGCAATAAGAAAGAGCGCTCCCTGGTCTGTGAGGTATCCTGCACCAATCTTTTCCTTCTTTTTTTGGATCATCTCCTCGACATCCTTTCTTGCCAGTTCGGGCTTTAGCTCAAGCAGTTTGTTCATCAATGAATCAAATTCGGACAAATCAAAAACAGTTAGAATCTGTATGTAATAAAAATTATTGAATGTCTGCGATCAACCTGTAATCTGCAACATTTCGCAAAATTCCAGTAGATAGATTAGTGGGGCAGGAAAACCATTCGTAAATGCTGTGCATAGAAGCCAGGTCTCTCTCAAAATCATACGGAAATGTTGCTGCAGTTGACTCGATCGATCTTTCTGTCGAGTCTGGGAAGATATTTGGATTTTTGGGCCCAAACGGTGCTGGCAAGACAACCACGATAAAACTTTTGACCACCCTGATTCCATCAAGCGGCGGCACGGTAAACATACTTGGAATCGACGCGTCACAGGACCCGCTTGCAGTAAGAAAGAGGATCGGGGTGGTTCTGCAGCAGCCAAGCTACGAGCCCACGCTTACGGTTGAAAAATCGCTTGAAAAATATGGTATGATGTGGGACGTGGATGCCAGAACAAGACGCAGGAGAGTGGAAGAACTGCTTTCCGCGTTTGACCTGCAGGACATACGAAAGAAGAAAAACGACGACATCTCGATCGGGCAAAGGAGGCGCGTCCAGGTTGCACGCGAGTTTATGCATGACATGGACTTGCTCTTTCTTGACGAGCCCACCGTCGGGCTTGACCCGTCTGCGAGAAGGGGGCTGCTTGACTATATCAAGGGAAAGGTGCGGGACGGGCTTACGATATTTTTTACAACGCACATACTTGAAGAGGCAGAGTACCTCTGCGATGAGATTGCAATCATAAACCGTGGAAAAATAATAGCTGTCGACTCGCCTGACGAGCTGAAAAACAAGTTTGGGCGGGAAAAGACAATAAAGATCAGGGTGGGAAATGTGCAAAACATCTCCGATATGTTGCAGGGGGCTGGAAGCTACGAAATATCCTGTGATGAGGGGACCGTAATTACCATACACTCTGCCGACTCGGAGCAGGTTCTGGTAAAGATACTGCAGGTGCTAAACTCCAACAACGTAACGGTGGAAGACCTAAGCGTTGTTCCGACAAGCCTTGAGGAAATATTTTTGACAGTGGTAAAAAACTCTGACACCGGAACCTTGGGAGAGCCCTGATGCATCCAATATTTCGCCTGGTAAACAGGAACCTTACCATATCGCTCAACATGGGCTTTGTGATATGGCAGGTGATATTTCCTGTAATCTATATCTTTGTTGCCGGGTTTGCATATACCGCACTGATTCACAATGTCCCGTTTGGCTCAAAAAACCTGGACTATCCCGCGTTCATTGCATCCGGGATGATTGGGTTTAACATAATGAACAGCACACTGATCTCGGGAATTATAATATGGAATGACAGGAGGCACGGGATGTTTGAGCAGATTCTTGTGGGGCCGTTTACCCGGGCGCAATACATACTATCAAACGTGTATACGATTGGAATCATCGGGCTTTTCTCAGCTGGATTGATAACTGCAATCGGGTATCCACTGTTTTTCAAGTCTGTTGCATTCAACGTTTTTACCGTGCCGCTTGTCGTGTTTGCATCAATTACGGGCGCGATTCTTTTTGGCTCTATCGCGTCAATCATATCAACCAGGCTAAAGTCAAGCGAGGGGTTTAACGTCATAATAAACACCGTATTCCTGTTTTTTGCGTTTGTAAGCACGGCATTTTATCCAGCACAGGGCGCCCCGCCAGTTCTTGCAACTGCGTTCTATCTCAACCCGCTGACATATCTTGTGGATGTGGTGCGGGCCGGCATATTTGGAAACTTTACTGATACCGTGGGATATGAGATGGTGGTGCTGGTTGCAGCAGCCGTTGTGCTCTTTGGCATAGCGACAAAACTGCTCTCAAGGCTTGAGATCTAGTGGCTTAAATTGTAGACGCCTGAAACCGTCAGTTTTTTGACTTGAGGCGTCTCTCGCCTTTTGTCTCCCACTTGGACAAAAAGTCCTTTACTATGTCCACAATGATCTGGTTTCTGCTTGTATAGCCCATCTTGTAAGAGTCCTGCGTCTTGAGGAACTCGTCGAGCCTTTCTGCTAGGCCCAGAGGAATGTTTGCGCTGACCCAGTCCTTTCTTGCCATACGGTAACTTTACCGTATATCTTCATTTAAGGTTACTTCGACCAAATATACAGTAAGATTACCGTAGATTTTTATATTTGAGTATACAGTAACTTTACTGTATGGGTAAGAAAGCCAAGGGATTCACAACTGCCACGCTAAAGGAGGCTGTATTCAAAAAACTCCGACAGCTGTCCGATCTTGAAAAGAGGACTGTATCAAACGAGCTTGATGTCATTGTTGATTTCTATGTGTCAAAGAACAACCTAAAACTTGTGGAGGTATCACAGGTTGCTTGAGCATATAGGCAGATGGAACTTTGCCATGTTTGCAGCCATTGCAATTGTAATGTCGTCCGGTGCAGGCGTGCATGCGCCGGAAATTTTTGCAAATGCCACGAAACAAACGGTCTGTGTGCTGCAGCCAATTGATCAGTCGGTGCCAGTACACATTGTCAACATGACAACAAGGGTCCTTGCGCAGCACAATGAAACTGCGAGATACATTGGATTGATTCAGGAACTGACCGACAGGTCAAACACTGGATGTGACTATGTAATCCAGTTCCAGCGGGCGGTAAACAGCAATTACGACTGGGTAGACAAGACCGCCCACTATACCATATCGGGAAACACCCTGACGCTGTATACAGACACGACCCCGGTAGACATACCGGATAGCATATCATTTGGAGGTGTAGGATATGCAGTGGGAAGCGGAGGAAAAGGAGGGGATATCTTTGCGCCTCAGATGACAAACTGGAGCTGTTTTGCAGAAGCCCTGGCAACATATCACCAGAACATAGGGTCTACCATGCAGGAAAGCTGCAATCCATATGCGGGAGTACAGCATGTCAGCGACAGTGTGCCGTTTTATGTAGTGCACAAGTCGCTTGAGCAGGCGCTTGAAAAGATGCACCTCTGATGGCAGAACCGTTTAAATGCAAAAATTGTATAGTTATACCATAGATGCAGATTCGAAGAAGAAGCAGCCTGTGGTTTTTGCTGCCAATTGTGTTTAACGTACTGGGAGGGATAGTTGCTTACTTTGTCATCCGAGATGATGACCCGAAAAAGGCCAGAAGCTGCCTGTTACTTGGAATCCTGCTTGCTGCAATACCTGTGCTTCTTTTTGTTGTACCGGTACTTGTTGGAATAACCATCCTGCCCCATTTCATGCCTCAGATGCCGCAGCACATGAACTATATATGATCTGCAAGTCTGAATGGAGCTTGCATTGTCTTTTCTAGCGACTCGCTATATTGCAGGCCAAGTTTTTTTGTATATGTGATAAGAATCAGTAGCCCGGCCCAGATTCGAACTGGGGTCAAGGGCTCCAAAGGCCCCTATGCTTGACCGCTACACTACCGGGCTTCGCTGGAACTTTACCTGATTCCTTTAATAATGTTAGGCGCTGTCTGGCTGAAATGCTGGAATCAACGTTTAAGTAAATAAAAAACCAAAAACTAGCGATGAAATATCGTATCTTAATACAGCAGGACCAAGATGGTGTATACGTAGCAAAATGTCCATCCTTGCCGGGATGTATATCGCAGGGAGGAACACGCGAAGAAGCCTTGACTAACATAAAAGATGCAGTGCATGGATACCTACAAAGCCTCAAAAAACATAACGAGCCCCTGCCCAAGGTAGAAGAAGAATTGGTTGAAGTAAGTGCCTAAAATTCCGATTGTTTCAGCCATCCTGGTTATCAAGGTATTATCTAAAGCTGGATATGATGTTGATCATCAAACTGGAAGTCATATCATCCTAAGACGGAGGAAATATCCACATCAAAGGCTGACAGTGCCAAATCATAAAGAGATTGCCAAAGGCACGCTAAAGGCCATACTAGAGGATGCGGGATTAACTGTTGAAGAATTCACTGGCATGTTGTAGCCTTTGAATTTTATTCTTCCAAAAAAACTGTTGCTTTAGGTGGGCCGAGAAGCTTATTAGTACAAATTTCATTTTGAAAAAACATGCGCCTTTTGTTTCTGTCACTGGCTGCTATATTGGTACTAATGCATACAACTGGGCTCTCATTTGCGCAAACTGCGGGCCCTTCACAGTCTGTACTTGGGGTATATGCACAAGTGACAGTACGTGATTCCTCTGGAAACCTGGTTGCCTATCTTGAGACGTCAAGAGCTACCATACTTGATACTGTACAGTTCAACGCCTTGGTAAATCAAAACATCGGGCAGTTTACAAGAACTGTTGGAAATGCGGGAGGACAGGAAATTGAGATACTCAAGGCAAACGAGACCATTGTTCATCCGTATGCCAGCATAGTGTCAGAGAATCTGATATCGCTTAACACGCCAGACGGCCCAAAGACGCTTGTATTTGCAGAGCATGATGGATATCCTGTAGAAAAGGGAGACAGTGTGACTACGTACTGGACAATAGTTCGGACTGCTTCCTAGTCTTGTTTGACAGCAGTATGCCTGTACCTATTGCAAAAAAGAGCGATAGGGAGACAAATCTGTAGGGCTGGTTTGTCTGTGTAGTAAAGCCTGTCAGAAACGGTGAGATCAAGAGTATCGCAAGTATGAATATCATCATCGTATCTGCATGCAGTATGCCTTTTCTTGATGCAAAAAATAGCATTACTGTTAGCGGAAGCAAAAAGAGCACTACGACATAGTCGAACCTCATCTGCATGGCCATTGCTGCAAAGCCCTGCCAGAACTCTGAGGAGTCAAACGATGAGGGTTTTCCCGCAAGGTTTGTGTTGTATACAACCGCACCTACTGCAATTATGGCAGCAATTATGCCGTATGAAGCAAGGGAGTACATTTTGGATTTTCTTGGCATGCTTGATCTTGCTATGAAATAAAATGTCATGGGGAGAAATGCTATGGTAAGCGCTTTTGAAAATATTGAGAGAAGGTATGGCGCGGGGGATGGTGGCCAGAACTTTTGTATCAGGTACAGCGCAAAAAGATACAGCAGTATCCAGAAGTTGTCATAGCTTGCAGTCGTGCTGTATGAGACAAAGATGTCGCTTTGCAGAAGCAGTGCCATGGAAACCAGTCCTGCAATTCTTTTTCCGGTGATGTTTTTTGTGAAAAAATATGTAAGCAAAAGCAGCACGCCGCTTGCGACAAACGGGATTGCCCTTATGTTGCCAAGCCAAAGCGATATCGAAAGCATCAGGTAGCGGAAATGCGGCTCAAATGTCTTGCCAAACTGGGAGATGTTCCATGTCTCTACCCTGTGCTTTACGTTTGCATAATCTGCCCACGTCTCCTCCCTTGCAAGCGTTCCTGCGGTGACTGCTGCAAAGACTGCAAGTATTATTACAACTCCAATTAATGCCTGTTTTTTCGTTGCCTCAAATGTTGCAACCTTTCTTATCTTTGTCTGGCACTTTGATCTCTTAAAATATGCAATTCCGATCAAAAGTATGATTACATTTACAATGATTAGCGGTGCTACAAGAACTCCCGGCTGGAACGGGTTGATAACGTCGGGGGAAAAGACGTCTGCTTGGAACGGGCTTGTTGTCCTTGCAATAAGAGCCGGGAACACCACTGCAATCAAACTGATGAAGACTGTAACCAGCGTGGGTATGAATACTGCCCAGGAAAGAAGATGCGGCTTGATTGAAAATGTTCTGGCAGGCCTCTCTTCTTCCTTCTTTCGTTCCTGATCCGGATTCTTCTTCTTGTCTGCCAAACGAATCTCATTGAATCTCTGGGTTTAAAAGCGAAACGGCATATGTTGAAATGCTCCTCAAATTGGGCATTCATAAACGCACTCAAAAATAATGCTGAACACGCAGAGTTTGATATGTTTCAGGAACGGCCCAAGTAATACTCGTATGGTATTACCATTAAAGAATACTATGACTGTGGTAGTTTCTGCAAAAATACCAGACGAACTGAGAAAAAAAGCAAAGACTACCCGTAAAGATAAGCAAGGTTGTAAGAACATCCCTATTGACTGCAAATCCATTATAGACGGATTGGGAAAGCATGTTGGAAACCAATGCCTGTCTGTCCTAATATACATATATGTATAATAGTTTTACATATATAGAGGTAAATGTATAGTAAACCAGATGAGCAAAGTAGTATTAAAAAAAATAGGCAGGACAAATGCATCAAATCCTACGCTTGACACCATCAGAATGATAGAACAGGTGCTCTCAAAATCCTTGCAGTATACCTCTAAAAATAAGCTCTGGAGGGCTCTGCCAAGGCAGGTGCAATACCCAACCTTCAAGGCCGTCCTAGATTATCTTGAAGAATCAAACAAAATAATGTATGATAGGGATGGCTCCATAATCTGGACGTTTGCAGACAATCCCAAGCTGAAAAAACTCTTGAAATCATCAAGATCGCTTTTGTAGGCTAGTAGCCAAACCTTTTCTCATATTCTCGATGCGAAAAAGCCTCAAGTATGCATACTACAATGCCACCTTCTTGCTGCAATATTGTATATGTTATGCGCCAGCCTGATCGCATCGGATATATCCAAAGATTTCTTATCCCATATTTTCTGACGTATGTGGAAGGCCAATGACTGTGTGGTATCTTGTTGCCTCGCAGGCAATCTTCTTTTAAAATCTTAAATGCGTCAGAAAATTCTTTTTTTAAGTCATTCTCATATATGCTGTCATAGAATCTTCTAAATTCAATACTGCCTATTACATTGGTTGCCTGTTTCCTTTTCGCCACTAATGGACGGAAACTGTAACTGTGTAAATTTAATGCTAGTCATATCATAATTACCTTTGATCTGTTGGTTATGGTTGTAACTTGTTGGGCATATTCTTTTCATATCAAGTGCAACTTGATTTTTTATTGATTTCTGATCTTCGAAAACACTTCTGCCCATTCCTGTCCTTCTTTTCTTGCCTGTGCCTGCGCGTTCTGGTACAGCAGCTGGTATATCCATGATGTTATCTCGGACCAGATTGCCCTGAGGGACTGCTCGTCGGAGAAAAAGACGCTTGTCCTTACTGCAAGCATTGCAGGCATGTTTCTTGCATTTTTTACAGGGTCCTGCTGCCACTTTTTTAGAACCCTGTCGCAGAACTCTAAAATGTCGTTTTTTGAGAGCGCAAGCGCGTCAGGGTCAACACCTTTACGGCCCTTCTTTTGTGCAGACCTTTTTGCAGTATTTTTCGGTCTGACTGTAGTGCTGCTGTTCTTTACGCTAGGCTTGCTCTTTTTTGATGTTCTTGCAGCGCCCTTTCTCATTGCTCTGGTATTACAATATCTAGTCTTTAGTCATTTTGCTTGTTTTTTAGAAAAGCAGTGATCCCACTTAATAGCAATGGAAGCGTATTATATGACAAGTTGAACATATACGACAAGAAATCAGTCCGTTGTTCCAAGTGTGACAGATTCATAGGTGAGATTGACTACGACGCAGTGGTTACACTTCCAAAGTGTGGCAGGTGTGCAAACCCGATGCCGGAAGGAGACGACAAGGTGCAGTATATAATCACCAAGTTCAACAAGAACCCAAAGGACCTTGTGCAGCAAGCGGTGTAAATTTTCAGTCCAGTCGTATGGCGTATCTCAGCTGATGCTGTGAGCAAAAAACTTCTATTTGATATACGTATCAACTTGCAAGAAAACCCGTCTTTGAATGAACAGACAAGCTAGCTTGTAAATATCCCAGATATCGTTGAATTTTGAATGCTGGATGGAACATAAACTGAAGCGTGCAGTGTTCCATATATTGCATTTTGAATTGTCATCTCTATTATGTGCGGCGTATTTGGAATGTCATCTATCTCGGTATGAAATTGTGACGAGTAGAAGGTGCCAGAAAACAGGACCTTGTCACTGTTTTTCATAGTTACGGTAACCTGTATGGTCTGGCCAGTCGTATCATCATATGAAAGCAGAGCGTCCGTACCTTGGTTTATTGCATTCAACTGTACGGTTTGAAAGTAAGGGGGTGCCGGAGGGCTTGAGCTTTGGTTGTTGGAACCAGTCTGGCTGCTATTTGGGTTTGCAGGCGTGCTTGCACTGCCATCATTATTTGAATTCACATACGGAGCAACCTGAATCGCGTTTCCCTGATCAGGCAATTGGGTGGAGTTTTGTTTGGGAGTGGTTGAAATCACCTGTACGGGCTTGTTTACAGGCAGATTACAGTTTGGCACCTGGATTATATGGGTTAGCTCTGTCTGGCCGTTAATCGTTTCTTCCATGCCTGGAACCGAGACTTGACAGGTGCCGTTTGCATTCTGGAAGACCTGGCCGGTATAGGTCTGCTTGATAACGTCCTGTGCAGCCCTGGTTGTTTCTCTAGTCTGGTCTGAGACCTTGCTGCCAGCATTGCCTGGTTCCTTGCCAGCATTGATGGTATCAGAATTTGAAAATATGCCTCCATATCCTACGGAGCTTGTGCTGTTTCCCTGCGCATGGTTTGCAGCAGAGTCTATGCGTTCTTTGACTGTCCCAAGTGCGGGAAGACGTGTATTGCCATTTGTAAAATTGAATGCGACAACCATCACTACTGCAACTATGACTCCAAATACTAGCAATTTTCCTATCAAGCCATATCACATGTCAAGTTTTTTATTAAAAACGCGTAATGCACGTAATTTGAGCAAAGATGCCAAAAAACCGAACCTGTGTACAGCAAAATAAGGCCAGCTGATCACCTTGTCTCAACGGCATCAAAAACAACCGAAATTTTAGTATTTTCGGAATTGGAAATACTGGCCTAATTAGTTCATGAAATACTCTCAAGCTAATGGGTGGGTCGTTGCCTTGACTACCATCTAGTCTTAGAAATTTGCTACAATCTTTTTTTGTCTCGATGCAAGAATAGTTACAACTCCTGCCACCACAATCGCTGCCAACTCGAAATAGATCCAGTCTATGTTTGGGAAGATAATCTGGTGGTTGTAGAACGGCACAAAGAGAGGGAATCTGCTGTCATCTCCTGCAAAGATATCAAAGGAAAGATGCGATAATACACCTGCAAAGGCCGCTGCGCCAAGTCTTACGTCTTTCCTGCCAAAGGATGACATCAGGACTATTACTGCGATTGCGCCAAACGCAAACGAGTGCGACATTCTTGAGAGCGCATCAACATGGAACAATGCTATGAGGTGGTCAGAATCAATCAGTATCGCAAATAGACCTGTGATGATAACATATCTTGCACTAAGAAATACTGCACCTGCAACTAGGCCCCAAAGCATGTGCCCTCCAATCTCGTGCAGGTTCAGACCACCAGCTGGGTTTCCTAGCGGTCCCTTTTCTGGAAGGAGAGCTCCCACAAAAGAGAACGCTGCCGATAGTATGCAAAATACAAGAGCTGTCTT
Source organism: Nitrososphaerota archaeon (assembly GCA_028867735.1). Taxonomy (GTDB): domain Archaea; phylum Thermoproteota; class Nitrososphaeria; order Nitrososphaerales; family Nitrosopumilaceae; genus Nitrosotalea. The sequence continues at coordinate 9,281 of JAGWFW010000022.1, read as the reverse complement.
TATTATGAAACCTACATCTTTTTTCAAGTACTGAAAAGGATATCTTTTGATTATAACAGTATTACCAGGTTTGCGTGCTTCAGAAGACATGGACGTGTTAATAATTGTCACAGCATATACACCATCAGAGAAGAATTGGTCAAACTACACCACAAGAAAGAGATGAACCTAGGCGTGTCCACTTTGCGGAGGATCTACTAATACAAAATTAGTGGACATAACCGAATCTTTAGGCGGTAAAATAGTTCTAATTAAAGACATCAAAGCAGAAGTCTGTTCACAATGCGGAGAGAGGATGTACCCCTCGCCAGAGATAAAAAAATTGAGGTTTTGTTGCATAAAGTAAAGCAAGGCACAATAAAACCAAAGGAAACAAGACAAACCGAAGTCTACTTGGTTGATGTTCCATCATTTTAGTTGGGGATAATTACACCAAACGTTATTAGACGCAAAAACAACTAGAAGATATCTGATTAAATCTCAACACCTTCTTCCATTACTTGGCGTACTATTGTGACACCCTTCCTCATTCTCTCAAACTCCTTTGTTCTATAAGGCAGAAAGTCCACCGGAAAGTCCTTTTTCTGCACAATATGCCATTCTGCAAAGAGTTTTGACATAAAATCAGTCCTCTTCTTGAAATTGTCTGAAACTACCAGCATGTCTATATCGCTTCCTTTTCTTGTTTTTCCAGTTGTCTGTGAGCCAAATAGGATTAGCTTTTTTATGCCATACTTCTTTGCGGCCTTTTTTTTAAAGTCCCTTGCAAGCTCCATAGCTATAGTCTTCTGGTCGCCCATTTTATCACCTTCATACTGTCATCCAACAGTTCTTTAACAATTTCCCTTGTTATAGGTTCTCCGACATCCGGATATCTTGTTACCACATAGTATGGAGCAAGTCTCAGGCAGCAATTGATTATCTCGTTTGGCGCATCATCTGTCTTGGCAAGAGATACAAGATCATGAATCTTATCAAACCTTCCATGCAATTGAATTTGTAACGCTTTGAGAGACTTTTCTGCTGCTTGTTGGGCATGAAATGCTGAGGCATCCAAGTGTTTGGATGCCAGACAGTCCCGTGCAGTGTTAAAATCTTCCTCTGCCTTATCCAGCCTTTGGCTTCTCTTCGCATTGGAATTTGTCCTTTATTTTGCCTATTATCTATATCTGTTTGAGCCAGATTAATTTCTTGGAAGAAATTATTTTTGCTATCATGCGGTATTGGAAAAAACCGTAGTCAACCGGCCTTTTGCCGTATTACTTCTTGGTACATCTCTACAATTTTTTTGTACATTGACTCTTGGTCGTACCTATCTGCCAGTAGCTGGTATCCGCTCTGGCCGATGGTTGCAGCCTTGCTTGGGTTTCTCATTATATCAAGAAAGGTCCGTGCCCACACTTTTTCATCGTGTGGATTCAAGACATAACCCGTGGCTCCATTTGACACGATATCAGACATGGGCTTGATGTCAGAGACTAGGACTGGCCTTTTCTGCTCATATGCTTCTAGTATAACAAGCCCAAAGCCCTCGCACAAGCTAGGAAAAACCAGCGCGCCTGACTCTGCAATTGTTTTTGACTTTTCCTCAGCACCGACGTATCCTCTGAACTCTATGTTCTGCTCCAGTCCGAGATTTCTGACCATCCCTTCAAGCGTCCTTCTGTGCGGGCCGCTGCCAATTATTACAAGCCTGATTCCGGGTTCTGTCTTTTTTGCTATATCTACTGCCTTGATTGCAACCTCCAGGTTCTTGTAAAAGACCAGTCTTCCGATGTACACAAACTGCAGTGGATCCGGTTTTGCGTTATGTGTAACACTTGGTTCAATTGAATTATGTATTACATGTACTGGCTTTTTTGCGCCAAACTTTAACAGGTCTTCCTTTGTTGCCTCGCTTACGGTATGGATGCAGTCGTATCGCAGTTTTATCATCACCTTTTCAAATAATGGCGCCAAGGTGACATTTATCTTGGATACATCACTCTGCTGCCCCCACTTTTTCCAATAATTTTTTCCGCAAAGCGAGAATACGTCGTGGACTGTTGTAACGTGTGGCTTTGACGTCAGGCTTGACAGTATGGAACCTGCAAGGGCTGGCGCAAAGTTGTTGGAATGTATAATGTCTATCTTTTCTTTCTTTATTGTCTTCAGGCCTTCTCTTACTGCATTGATTGAATATCTGATATTGTCTGAAAATCCGGGTGGGAGTCCTCCCTTGTATTGTAGTGTTGGCGGTACGAATATCATTCTGACATTGTTGACATCCTCGTAGTCTTCGCCATCAATTCTGTTTGTTATCACAAATACCCTGTTGTCGTCTCTTGCCAGGCCTTTTGCAACTAGGCTTAGGATGTATTCGCCTCCCCCCCTTGTGGTTGAGAAGAACTGGGAGAGCAGGAGTACGTTCATGGAATTGCTAAAAGATGCATAATTCTAGAATGTTTCTAATTTACCCGTTCTTTATCTCTATGACAAGCGAGTTGGCCGTACTGTCCACGCGTGTCTTTCTTCCAAGTTCCTTTAGCATCTGCATATAGTATATCCTGTGGAAGAGCGACCACTTTGGTCCCAAGCCGTGCGTGATGATTATCTTGATCCCGTCTGTACCACGTGACTCTTGGTAGACAAAGTTTGATTTTACTGACCTGTGCTTTGTAACTAGCAGCCACGACTCGAGGTCTACCTTGCCTGAGATTGAAAGCAGGGTGTCCTTCATCACCATCTTTGCAGACCTTGTTGCAAGCCTTTTCAGCGTGCTTTCACTGAGGCTGTCGATGAATAATTTCATGACATCCTTTTTTACCAAAATCCATCCTACCGTGGACGATCTCCTATCCCAATAAACATAATTGTCAAAAATTTGGTCCACAAGTGCGTTGAGGGTTATCTTGTCTTCCCCTGCAGCCTCGGACAGTTTTTCTATGATTTGGGGATCAAGCCTGAAGCTTGTTGTCTTCTTGGCCCTTTTTCCTACCACCTGTCATCTCAGGCCGTATTTGTATTTAGGGGATTCCTTTCTGTACCGCATTTTATGAAACTGGAACCTGGCTTCATTTTATCATCAGGCTGCAGGTTTATTTTTTATTTTTCAAAATCCTGTAACATCACAACATGTCCTTCTCCAAACCTTGGTGCATAAATTGCCGAGTGGTGGTTTGCCCGCAGTTCCTCTAGCCACTTCTTTTTTCTGCTAGGTTCCATCTTTGATATGTAATACGGGCAGATGAGGGTACCGCCAAATCCGTCAAAGAACTGGTGCGTAGAGCGTTCCAGCTCAAGCTCAACTGACATGCCGTCCATCGTACTGACATCGTGTACGATTCTTGAGACCATCCTAAATGGCGACCTGAGGTCGGCGAGGATCATTCCAATGTCCTTTTTGCAGTTCTCCATTATCTCCCTGGGTCCGCCGCAGGCACGGTGAATCTGGTAAACCTTCATGCTGCCGTCCTGAAAGTGCCTCATTGGTATGCCATATGTCAGCATCTTGAGAATGATGGACCCAGAATCCTGATCTGTGGCATAGACGCACTGCTCGCCTAGCTCAAGGCCATGCCTCAAAAACCTAAACTCTATCAGCCTTGCATACTCGGGATCCTCGTAAAACAATGCAATATGCTGCCTTTTCTCAAGTGTGTCTACAAATCTAAAAGGCTCTGAGATTATCTTGTCCATGAAACTGCCCCAAACTTTTTTGTTTCTGATGTGTCTTTCATGCAGTATCTCTCCGGTCGCTCCTAACGTCCTAACTTTATGTTATAAAGGTATTTGACAAAATGCAATGCAATGTATGGCATTGTATTGTACTTGTACACATGTCGTTGCTTGAAATTATTTTGGGATAAATGCGCACCGATTACACCTGTACTTGTATTGATATGTATACTCATAAAAAAAGGAAATTTAGCTGAGATTTATTCCCAGTCCAGTGACAACGCATCCTGAATCTGGCACGATCGTAAATGCAGTTGCGACACCAGAGAAACGACCGGTCAATTCGGAGTTTCTTGCATTCACAGTAAGCATATTTCCGTGAATTGATAGCCCGACGTTTGCATCTGAGAGACCCACAATGCAAGCTGCGGTATTGGGCGTTGCTCCAAATGCAAGCTGCACGTTGTGTGCATGCCATCCGTCTGGATTCTGTGTAGAGTCTCGAACACCAGTGTGTGTTACCGCTACAAAGACAGTATTAGGTCCATTTGTGTATAGCCACGCAAATCCACCAAGCACATCTGTATGACGCGGTATGACACCGGATGCCGTTACTGATAATGTTGTGGTTTGTTCATTGTTTGGAGTCACTGATCCTGAAACTACGTGTTGCCAACTTGATGTGGCAAATGCATTTCCACTAGTTACAAGTATCAATGCAACACCAATGATTGCTGCTACAAGTATTTTGTAAGTCACTGATGCGGAATGGAAAAATGCTCTATAAAACAATTCTCTGCTGTTTTTGGACCGAGTTGTAGAATTTACCAGTTTTGCTTTGAGGAAGACAAAATCAGCAAAAATCATGATTGCTTGCAAATTCTCCAATGGTAAAAATTCAACTATCTGTCATCATGCCAGTTCTGGAATCTGAATCATGTGCTCTTCAGCTTGCTTTCAGAAAATGGTCCTGCACTGCCCCAGCAGTGTGTGAAATAGTCGAGGCACCACTCGTGGAATCTTGGGTCCTTTGAATAAAACCCCTCGCCCATGTCGGGACTTCCGTCAGATGATGGAAACATCACGCATGACTCCTTCTCGTTTAGTATGACTATTGTCTTTACGTCCTCTCTCATCCTGCGTTCCACCTTTCCTTCCTCAATTAGTTTTCTAAAGCCGTGCTTTTCAAAGACTTGTTTTCTGTCACTTGGAATTATGGCAGTATTTGAAAATACAGAGCGTACGCGTACTCCCCTGCCTGCCTTTTTTGCGATTGGCTCGATAAAATCTGCCGTATATGGCACCTCAAACAATACATTGTATATGTAGGTCTCTGCGTTCTCGTAGATCGTCCTCCATTTTTCAAGCACCTTGACAAACCCCCTGACGTGCTCGCCACCCTCAAGTGCTCCAATTCTCTGAAGAAACTTGTCTGAAATGTCAGAAAATCCGTGCGCCTTGAGGTATTTCTTGTTCTCGGAGAGAAACTTGACAAGCGATATCTGGCTGTACATCAGCCTTCCAGACGTGCTGATTGCATAACTTCCATCTGATTCCTTTGATATCAGACCTGCCTTTGCAAGTCTCTCAAAGTTTCTAAATACCTCCGGTACCGTGGCCTCTATCTCTTTTGCAATTACTGATACCTTTTGGTTTTGGCTGTAGAGTCTAGACAGGATCTCAAGCCTTTGCTCGCTTGCAAGCTCAAGAAAGTCTGCTGCCACCAGGTCCAACCCCTTCTTCATAACTTGGCTAACAAATGCCATGAATCTAAAGATTGTTTTGTGGCATATCAGTACAGTTTGCATGCCAAGCTAACAAGTTGCGGTTTTAGCTAAGTTGCCGTTATCAGATACTTTCCTGCATATGATAACCGTGATGGTACATAGGGGCAAGTCGCTTGCACTTCGGAGGGACGAGCTGGCAAGACTTGTGAGAGAGAACATCAGGCGCAGTACGGTCTTTACTGGAATGTCAAAGAACTACTGCATAGGGTTTGTTGATATAGTAAACTCTACCGCAAACACTGCGCGGATACCTAGTACAAAGATGGGGGAGTACTATGGCACGTTTCTTGGCTCCATGTCTACCATAGTCCAGGAGTTTGGGGCAAAGGTCATCAAAAACATAGGCGACAGCCTCTTGTACTATTTTCCAAGGACTGACTATGATTCCGACAGGGACTCTTTTCTGGACGTGCTGGAGTGCAGTCTTGCAATACTTGACTCGCATGGTACCATAAACGATATCATGTCCGAAAAGCTACTTCCGCGAACTGACTTTAGGGTCTCTGCAGACTATGGCGTTGTTGCAAAATCAACATCCGCAGGCGAGGACCTGTTTGGCCCGACTGTAAACCTGTGCTCAAAGATTAATGGTGCCGCATCGACAAATGGTTTTGTGATAGGGGGGGATCTCTACCAGATTGTAAAGGCCATAAAGGGCTACGAGTTTTCCACGCTTGGGTCATATGGTCTTGGATTAAAGTTCAGCTATCCGGTGTATACGGTGACAAGATCCGGCAAGCTTAGCTTGTAGTGAAAATAATAAGCTGCAAATGTAAACTAGAGTAATATTGCCCGGGGACGTATTGCATGTCATGAATCACCAAGACAAAATTCTTGCAGCGGGCGGAGGGGGAGGAAACCTTGTTGCAACCATATACGCAGAGATCGATGCACAGGACAAGTTTCTAGGCTATTGATTGTGAAGAATGTTCTATAGTGCTATTCCTTATTAGAAGCCAGAGTGCACAAGACAATGTTTGCTAAAGGAAAAGGGCAGTAACAAGATACAAAAGATTGCCGAGATACTCGGCCTGCTTGAGGAAAAGGGCAAGGGACGCGACTGGCTCTTGGAGGAGCTAAAGCGGCACAAGATAAAGCTTGGCGTGATGCCAACAAATGCATACGACATCCTGCGCGCCTCGCCAAACGACTTTGTATTGCACATATCGCGCCTGTTGCAAAATGACGAGTTTCTAATAGAGGACGTGCGCACCCTGACAAGCACGTACCACTGGTTCTTTACAGATATTGTGGGAAGCTCAGACCCCTCAATATCTACAAAGGAGCAGGCCCGCAAGATTCTCATACTGACTGATCTCATACGCAAGTCTGAGATATTCCGGCAGAGCAACCCGGGGTCTGCAGTTATACTTACAACAGGTGACGGCATGGTAATTGGATTCTCTGACAGTCCGGAAAAACCCCTCCGCCTTGCAATCGAGACTCAAAAGGCCATATCGAGATACAACCAGCTACGTACCACAAAGGAGAAGCTCCTCATACGCGTGGGCATAGATACGGGACCCGTATATACAATCGAGGACCTAAACGGCAGCAAGACATTCTGGGGTCCTGGCATCATTACTGCACGCCGCGTGATGGACATTGGCGGCCCCATGCAAATTTTTGCGTCATCACGAATTGCAGACGACATCCGAAAGCTCTCGCCTGAATACAAGGCAATAATGCATCCGGTGGGGGATTATACAGTAAAACACGGCGAGCAGTTGTTGATATACAACATTTACGGCAACGGATTTGGAAACAGGAATACTCCGAAGAAGGGCAAGGTACAGAAGAGCAAGGCGGCAGAGCAGGACCTCAAAAATAGCAACACGTTTTACTTTTCAGGCATCGACCTTGGCATTGAGATAACCGACCCCAAGACCATGATGGTGCGACACAGGTGGACATGGGACATCAAAAACATCTCGTCAGAGTCCAAGGACCAGATATTTTATTATCTTGACGGTGATGCACCTCGAGACTTTGCCGACATGAATGTTGTCGTAACAGACGACAAGAAAAAGGAGCTTGAGATAATATCGCTTAACGTAAACAAGCCGTACCACAAGGAGTTTATCGTAAGACTTGACAGGCCTCTCAAACCAAACCAAAAGGGGCAAAAGATAACGTTGCAGTATGACTGGGAGGAGCCGGAACGCAACTTTTTCTACAAGGTCTCGTCCGACTGCAAGAAACTGCAGTACCACTTTGTGATGCCAAAGGGAATCGAGGTAAAAAACAGGGTGCTAAAGGTGGACCCTGAGACTGGATACAAGACCCATGCCAGCCCTGCTGCAAAAGTGCGATATCTGCGTGACAGGACGGAAATTACATGGCAAAAGTCAAACCTTGTTGCATACGAGGCATACAGGTTTGAATGGTAGCTTGGAAAAATGTATCTAAAACATTATTAAAGACTGGCATCAATTAAAAATAAACCCAGCCGGGGTGAAAATTGAACCCACGAGCTGAGGGTACAGCAAAGTGTTTTTCAGACACTTGGCATTCCATACTTGCCGACCAGCCGGTATTTCCTTGTGTTAAATTAATCATAAAATAATGATCACTGATTCTGAGCTGACCTAGAGCCAATCTCTGACTTTTGATATCATCAAGACTCGGGCCAGTCTCCGCCGCAGTCAGGGCATCTACCCCTGTATCCGTGATATCTTGGTTCTGGCACCACAACTGCATTGCCACACCCACAAGACTGGCATTGGGTCTTTTCGTATATCATCATTTTTTAAGCCCCTGACTCTGTGCAGACAAGAGTTGTTGTGCAGCGAACCTCCGGAATCTTTCTTACCTTCATTGATATCACGTCTCTAAGCTCGTCAGGTGTGCTTGCCTGGACTAGAGCAAGTATGTCATGTCGTCCTATGGTAAGAGTCGATTCCTTGATCTCAGGAAATGTTCTGATTTCATCTAGCACATGCACTTCTGCGCCAGACTCGCAGTTTATCATCAGATATGCCCTTGCTTGTGTCTTGTCTAGCTGGAACATTTCAGACATGGTACGATGTGGGAATCATGGCATGTATCCCAAGCTTGTGATACTAGCTAAGGACTTGCAGTATCAGCTAAACATCTGATATCAACCATTGGTTCCAAGGTAGCAGGGTATGGCTTCAAAGAACAATGTCCGAGAGGCGATTGTATCCTATGCAATAGAAAAGGCCCTGATCGACTATGGCAACTCTGCACTAGAAGAAGTATACTACAAGCTATACCATGAACATGCGCTACACTTTGTTGACTGTTACCACAACCCAGAGGTTCTTCGCAAGGTGCTCATTGAGACCTTTGGGGATTCCTATTGTAACATGGTGGAACTTGTCAAGACGAGACTTGGAGAGTATGCAACGCAGGAGCATATACACAAGTTTCTTGAGGCATTAGAGGAGATGTGGGATAAAAAGCATCAAGTTCTTGGCAAATAGTCTAAAGTGGCGTCAATTAAATCAAAAATAAAAATGTTATATTTTTTTGTTTATAATTTGATTTAGTATCTTAATTTTTTTAAAATTAGCATTTTATATGTAGAATTTATAAGATATAATCCCATACAGTCAATAATCTAAAATACTCCACAGTCAGATCCTTGTCAATGAAACAAGAGACTGCTGGTCAAGTCACAAAAGATACGCCTATTACAATTACAAAATTTTCTGCCAATCCTTCTGCAGGTCCTGCACCTCTGACGGTTGCATTTCATGCAGAAGCGCAAGGAGGACTCCAGCCCTATAGCCAATGGACATTTGATTTTGGAGATACGGTTGTGGATGTTCCAAACGGATTTGGACAGTCCTCAGTAGACATGCAATATACTTA
>JAGWFW010000229.1 GCA_028867735.1 Nitrososphaerota archaeon | reverse complement strand
AGCAGAGATGATGTGTTGCTTGTCTAGATTTTTTGTGTTTCGCTTCACTATCATGGATAGTTTTGTCCTTGCTTGATCTAGATCATTTCTTGACAGCGAGTCCATGATTTGCGATGCGTGCCTTTGCATTCCTTTTACTGCAATTGTAGTCTTTAGCAACAATCCAATTGCAAACACAGAAGCTGTCAGGACTAGAATCTTTGGTAATTCATTCAAATCAAGACTGGCAAGATACGCAAAGACTTGATCAATGTAAAATGCCAAAACAGCAACAAGTGTCACTATAGAAACAACAAGAACCAGTCCCCCTAATTTTTCCGATGCAGAATTATTTGATCTTACCAATGGTACAAATTTGCCAATCAGTGTTCCAATCCAAACTGTTGGATGATACCTGTTTTTTGGATCTCCAAGGACAAGATCAAGCCCAATAGCAAGTATAACTGATAGAACAAGTACCAATATCATTTCAAAAGACCACGTATCGCTTTCATATTTAGACTTGATCTCACGACGCGACTTA
>JAGWFW010000228.1 GCA_028867735.1 Nitrososphaerota archaeon | reverse complement strand
GAGATTGCTCTTGTCTCCCATGTGTCAAATACCGTAAACACAAAGACTAGAGTAGAACTAAATCTAATAGTGGATGAAATCAATCCGTAATTATTTCTTGAATCAAAACTATCTTATAATGCTGAACAAAGTCTTGTGTGTGGAAAAACTCATCCCGGCACTTTTGATTTTAGCATTTTCTGTATCGATATCGCACGCTTTTGCAGATTCTGGTTCTACGGGATTTACAAATGTCATTGGTGTTAGTTCTCCCAGTGAAAACGCCACTTTGCCGCAATTGGTACTCTCAGGAAACAACGTATACGTTGGATGGGTGGACAATACTGCTGGTAAATTTGGGGTAATGTTTGCAAAAAGCAATGATGGAGGCTCTTCTTTTGAAAAGGAAGTTGACCTTGGAAATGTAAACTCTGGCGCTCCTGATAACCTGAAAATTGTAACATCTCAAGACCAAATATATGCAACTTGGCAGTCTTTTTTAGACAATAAATCCAGTATTGCATTTGCAAAAAGTAATGACAATG
>JAGWFW010000227.1 GCA_028867735.1 Nitrososphaerota archaeon | reverse complement strand
AATAAGTGCCAGCTGATGCTGGAATAAAGGTAACAGTGCCGCTTTGTCCTGGCTTCATTGGGCTGTCGGCAGTTGCAATTGTTGTACCGTCAATTGCAGGTCCCGGACCACTTGTGGATGCAGTAACTGCAAATGCATGAAATGACTTGCCGCCGTTTGTAACAGAAAACACAATCTTGTCACCAACATTTGCGTCGATCTCTGGATCAGATCCTTGGGCTCCCGAAGGTGCGTTAAAGCCGTACTTTGAAAAATCAGGCGACTCTACAAATTTTAATGAGACATCAATCTCTTTTCCTGAAAATGTTCCTTGTGTAGATGATGGACCACTGCCTGTCTGGGCCGAAGCTTGTTTTTCCATCTGTTCTTCTTGAGTTTTACCTGCATTTGGCAAGTAAGAGTTCCAATAATCATAATGTGTGAAAAATAGAGCTGCACCTATCACTTGAACGCCGATAATAATTGCAAGCATCTTTCCAAGTCTTCTAGATGATGTCCTATAGATTTGTGCATCGTGTTCGTTATGG
>JAGWFW010000226.1 GCA_028867735.1 Nitrososphaerota archaeon | reverse complement strand
TGACAAGGCTTGGACTTGCGGTGCCTCCAGGTTTTACAATTACAACAGATGTTTGCACCAAATACTATAGCAACAACAAGAGACTGCCAAGAAACCTCATGGTAGAAGTAAAAAAAAATATTCAAAAAATTGAGAGAAGAACAGGCAAGAAATTTGGCTCTGAGAAAAACCCTCTCTTGGTATCTGTAAGATCAGGCGCTTCAGTATCAATGCCTGGCATGATGGATACTATTCTTAATTTGGGATTAAATGACAAGACAGTTTTAGGGCTTGCAAATTCAAGCAAGAATACAAGATTTGCACTTGACTCTTATCGAAGATTTTCCCAGTTGTTTGGCAAAGTAGTCTTTGGTGTAGATGACAGAAAATTTGAAAGCGTCCTACATGATGCAAAAAAGCAACAAAACGTACAACATGATTACGAATTAAACGAAGAGTCACTGCAAAAAATAGTGTCACAGTACAAAACAATCTGTCAAGAACATACTGGAAAGCAGTTTCCAGAGGATCCATACAAACAACTTGAGCT
>JAGWFW010000225.1 GCA_028867735.1 Nitrososphaerota archaeon | reverse complement strand
ACTTGATCTAAACAAACATCTATTTTGCGTTCATGCTTCTAATAAGGAATATTGCTCTAGAAGATTCTCCTATATTCAGTATCGGAGGGCCCAATCCCATGCGTCAATCTCTTCGCACAGAATAGCAACAAGGTTTCCTCCCCCACCGCCTTGTACGCAAATTATTTTGTCTTGACAACTCATGATAACTATTAGAACTTGTGAGATATTACACTAGTTTGCTTTTCAAGCTAAGCACTTGCACTTTAAGCTAAGCTTGGAAGGACGTCGGGTTACAGCATACACTGGATAGCTGAACTTTAAACCCAAGATATAGGACCCAAGAAGCCAAATTCATAGATCTTCAATGATTTTACAATCTGATACAGGTCTCCCCCTATTACAACCCGTTTGGAGATGCGTGCCGTGTTTACAGTAGAGTTTACCCGGTTTCTATGCATCATCACATGTATCATTGGTGTCATAACTTGATAATTGCAACTTAGCTTGGATGACAACTGGTTAGCTTGTCATACAAACTGATCTCATAT
>JAGWFW010000224.1 GCA_028867735.1 Nitrososphaerota archaeon | reverse complement strand
AAAATATGTTACAGATGTAGTAAAGGACATTGTGACAAATTCTGATGTTGTCATTGGTTACAAGTATACGCTCAAGACAATTGAAGAGCTGACCAAAAATAAAGAAGTACATGAGATCACAATGCAGGATCAAGAAAAGGCATACCAAAAGGTCTCAAAGTCGCTTGGAAACAGGACTTGTGTTGTGCCGTTTACAGGAGACGTAAATTTTTCCGAGTCAGAGGTCGTTGATAGATTAATTGAGATTTTCGGCGACGTGCAGGTGATTCCAGGCATAAGCTCAGTGCAGGTAGCCGCATCAAAGGCAAGAGTGCCGCTTGATAAAAGCCGAGTCATAACTATGCACATATCAACAAGCATTGAAGAAAAAAAGCTCGAACTCCAAAAAGCGCTAATAGATGGACTAAGCGTGGTGCTGGTGCCGCGCCCATGGCCCAAGGAGCCATCCAAACATTTCATGCAGTCAGAGATTGCAGTCTACCTGAAAAATCACGGGTTTGACACATCAAGCATGAAGGTGCATGTTTTCGA
>JAGWFW010000223.1 GCA_028867735.1 Nitrososphaerota archaeon | reverse complement strand
TGTCTGGGTCAAGAACTATGCAATTCTTTCCAGCTTTATGCACTGTGATTTCTCTATATATTGTAACGTTGCTTGATTTGAGTTCTTGTACTGCTGACTCTATATCTCCCACAATGAGACCTATTACAATACCGTTTTCAATGGATGTTCCAGTATTGATGGGTCTTGAAGATGGATGCAGTATTACAGTGGCGCCATCTCTTCCTAATTCTGCCCAATCGCCTCGGTTGTTCTTAATGGGTAGTCCTATTATCTCGCTATAGTACTTGATAGATTTTTCCAGGTTGGAGACCGCTATTATTACACTTCCGAGATGCTTTATGTTCATATGACAATTAAAAACTCCAATGTTAAAACCGTTATGCTACACCACTTGAACCATGGTTTCTGTTCTCTCTACGCCTCGTATGTTTTGGATCTCAGTGGTTACTTCCTTGATCTCAGACAGCTCTTTTACGTCAATTAGTGCTATGGCGTCAAATTGACCACTTACGGCAAAAGAGTCGTAAACGGACTTGACCATGCGTAGCCT
>JAGWFW010000222.1 GCA_028867735.1 Nitrososphaerota archaeon | reverse complement strand
ATGCCACCTTGCAGCACTTGTATCGGTACCGGAATCATTTGTAAAACAAAAAGAGTACAATGACGTAAACGTGCTGGGAACAGAGAACATGTTTCGCATGGCAAAAAAATTCCACATCAAGACAGTATTTGCAAGCAGCTCAAGCGTATATGGAAATACAAAAAACATTCCCACCCCCGAGTCTGAACCGCTAGACCCTGTAAACCCGTATGGAATCACAAAGCTCAAGGCAGAACACTTGGCAAACGAATACTCTAAACACTGTGATATTGTGGGTCTGCGTTACTATAACGTCTATGGCAATGCCATGGCACCATCAGGTGCAGGTGTGATATCCCAGTTTTACCAAAGCATACAAAACCATGTCCCCTTGACAATTGATGGTAATGGAGAACAGTTGCGTGACTTTGTACATATACAAGATGTAGTCCTGGCAACCATATCTGCAATGGAAAAAAACACAGGTTCAAATTTCATTAATATTGGCTCTGGTACTGCAATGTCGATTTTAAACCTGGCAAACCTATTCGTAA
>JAGWFW010000221.1 GCA_028867735.1 Nitrososphaerota archaeon | reverse complement strand
TACTCACTAACATACAACAAATGTGCTCCGCTTGCAATGGTATGCCTCAATGCAGATATTACAACAGCATCGGGTTGTGCAATTTCAAATATTCCGTTGGTTGTGGCACAAAAGAAAGACTATGAATCCCTGAAAGATGGTCAAGAGATCACAGTTGATGCAATAGAAGGTAAGATACTATAGATTTACTCGTATTGCTGAACCATCTGGTTCTGTTTCTTTGAATACAATCCCCTCGAATCGCAAAATCACTGTACCTTTTTGTTTCCAATGATCAGATGGTGCTCCTGCCTTCTCGCATGTATGATCTAGAAATTCCTCTTCATTCCATCCGTATTCTACAGGGACCTGAGGAAGTAGAAGACCGGAACCAAATTCCCATTTTACAATTAATCCATCCCTGCCAACCCTTATCTTGGATGGATACTCTGATGGATCTTGCACCTTCACCACTTCTGGAGGAGTCAAAACTGTCACTTCAAAAGTAATCTTGTTTAATTCATCATATTTTACGGGTAAAAATCGAGGGTCTTC
>JAGWFW010000220.1 GCA_028867735.1 Nitrososphaerota archaeon | reverse complement strand
CAAGAAAAATAATGTAACTGCCAACAAGAAATAAAGTCATCTTGGTTTTCAGCCTACTTGATGAAAGAATACATTGCAATTGCAATCTTTGCAATTGTTTATGTTCTAATTGTGGGGCGAATCAGGTTCAAGATCCCAATCTGGATTGCAATGCTAATTGGAGCAGCCCTAATGCTTGCATTCCAAATCATAGGGCCTGAGAATGCCATAAAATCTATTCAGCTCGATGTCATCATGTTTCTCTTTGGAATGTTCAGTATTGTATCAGCATTGGAAAGGTCAGGCATGCTAAAATTATTTGCAATCAAGATGTTATCAAAATCCAAGACGCCAAATTCACTGCTTATGATGTTTGTAATTGGAATGGGACTGCTTTCTGCATTTCTTGTAAATGATGCAATAGCTTTGGTTGGAATCCCACTTGTCATCTATATCTCAAAACATCTGGAAATGAGACCAAACGTCCTCCTAATTGCACTTGCTTTTGGTGTTACAGTAGGTAGTGTAATGACGCCTATAGGAAATCCTCAAAAT
>JAGWFW010000021.1 GCA_028867735.1 Nitrososphaerota archaeon | reverse complement strand
TGACAGTATCGCTATCGTGGATCACAGGTACGTTATCTGCAGGTCAATCACTCAACCCGGCACAGTCTTGGACCCCGTCACAGGCAGGCACATACACTGCTCAAATCTTTGTATGGCAGTCTATTGACAATCCAAACGCACTGAGCCCGCCGTTGAGCACGACAATCAACGTACAGTAGACTAGAAACTTCAACACACAAAACTAACTTTCCCCTTTTTCCTTTTTGTAAAATCGACCTAACGGAAGTTAGGAAAAGAAATTCTATACATTGCTTTGATTCCGTCTATACAATAATGGCAAAACGAGAACTCGTCTAATGATACCATGCCAATCGTATAATGGCATAAAATTCAATATTTCATTAGATCGGGCAAAAATTCGTATTTTATTAACAAGTATGAGCATTGAAAGCGATGCAAGTCAGAAAGGCATCAAAAAAAGACACAAAGCCAATACTTGGGCTACTGGTGCAACTCAGACCAAGTCCTTCTAGCAAGTCTCAGTACAACTATTTTATGAGAATAATTCAAAGATACCTAACTGACAAGGACAAGCAAATGCTGGTTGCAGTAGTCAGGTCAAAAATTGTAGGACTTGCAAGCCTGGTCTTCCTTCCACGGCTGAACCAAAAACTGGAATTGTGGATACCTGAGCTGGTAGTAGACCAAAAATACAGAAAAAAGAGAGTCGGAAAGAGTCTCATCAAGGCATGTGTCAGTGCAGCAAAGAAAAAGAAATGCTTTAGAATAAGGCTCGAGTCTGGAAACAGGAGAAAGGGATCACATGCATTCTACCGAAAAATTGGATTTGAGCAATTTGCCCTTTCTTTTCAAAAACCCATTTGATCGTTAGATTTCAAAAAAATCCAAATTATTTCCAAGTCAAACAGTTTTTCAGAAAACAATATTAAAAACAGAATTGATCGCTGACAATCTTCAAAACGCTTAAATAGAAAATGGAGTGCACGTCAAAACAGCAAATGAAAACTCTCATTGCTGTTTCAATTATAGCGTTAGTTGCCCTGGCTCTGATTCCACAGATTGTACATGCCCAGCTTGCACAGCAGACCTCGGCAAAGCAGTACATCAACCTGAGGGCAGAGGTATGGAACGAGTTCTTTAGGATGACAACGGCTGCGTTTACAGTTGGCGCCATTGTATCCGGTACAATGATCTGGCTTGTCTGGAGATTCAGAGAGTCAAACCCAAAGAACAAGGCTCCTACCAAGTGGGAGCATATGGATGATCCAACAGCTGGTAGCTATGAAGAGGAGGGCCACTAGATGGGTCATGATACAGCCGAATGGGTCTTTGTCGCTATAGTTATTGCAGTCTTGTGTTATGTCGGCGTGGACTCGTGGATTGTTCAAAAGGCAGTAGAGGACGTCCCGGCAGATGCCGAGGTAATCAAGGTGACAGGACAGCAGTGGTACTGGAGCTTTGAGCATGCAGACGGCACAAAGGAGATAAGCACATTACATGTGAAAAAGGGACACGCATACAAGTTTGAGATTTACTCAAGGGATGTAATGCACTCTTTTAACATTCCAGACTGGGTGGTCTTCGAGGATGCAGTGCCCGGACACACAAACCATGCATGGTTTGCGCCAGATCAGGCAGGGACCTATCCAATACAATGCAGGGAGTATTGCGGGCTGTTACATTATAACATGAGAGGATCGCTAGTGGTGGAGGACGACAAGTCTTGAAAATAAGCAAAAACATTTTATGTATATTGAAGATATCTGAAAAGATAGAGGGAGCATCATGGTACTAGAACTACAAAAACCACGACCAGTATGGCAGATAATGTTTTCAACGCATCACACTGATGTAGGCTATCTCTATCTTGTATTTGGTATAACATTCCTGTTCATGGGAGGAGTCTTGGCAATGATTATCAGAACGCACCTCTTCTTCCCGGGACAAGGAGTATTGGTTTCTGATTCTGCAACATTTAACAGAATATTCACAGTTCACGGTCTTACGATGCTCTTCCTGTTCGCACTTCCTGTTGCAAACGGTATTGGCAACATCCTGGTCCCGATAATGGTAAGATACAAAGACATGGCATATCCAAAACTAAACGCAATAGCATTTTGGATGAACCCAGTAGGCGCTGCATTGCTCTGGCTTGGGTTTGCTGACACCACCTGGGTCTCTTATGCACCATATTCTATAATCAGAGCACCGGGTCCAGCGGCAGACATGTTCATTTTCGGCATGAAGATTCTAGGCATATCGTCAATTCTGTCATCGATTAATTTCGTTGTTACAATTGTCAAGTGCAAACACCCAGATCTTCCATTAAGAAGGGTACCGCTCTTTGCATGGTCAATGCTTACGGTCTCGTTGATGACAATAGTTGCCATGCCAACCTATGCATCAGCACTTATCATGATGCTGACAGACAGACTGGGGCTCTCAGGATTCTTTAATCCATTTGCAGGCGGAGACCCCATAGCATATCTGCACCTGTTCTGGTTCACATTCCACCCAGAGGTGTACATCTTTTTGTTACCTGCAATCGGAATGATGTATGAAATTATCCCAAGGTTTTCAAGAAAGCCCCTATACAGCCAGGCCTCTGGTGTCTTTGCATTTGTAATGCTTGGAATCATCGGCTTTGCATCATGGGGTCACCACATGTACTCCACCGGAATGGACTTTACAACCAAAGTAGTCTTTATGATTGGTACTTTGGCGGCAGTTCCGGCATCTGGAATGCACGTCTTTAACTTCCTTGCAACAATGTGGGGAGGAAGAATCAGATTTGCAGCTCCAATGAAGTTTGCAGTGGGTGGAATCGCATTGTTCTTCTCTGCAGGAGCTGGCGGTGTGCTAAACTCTGCAATGCCTTTAGACTTTATCTCGCACGGAACCTACTGGGTGGTAGGCCACATGCACCTGTTCCTTATAGGAACGATTGGATTTGGATTTGTAGGTATGATATACTACATGTTCCCATACGTCACGGGAAGAATGTACAGCGAAAAGTGGGCCAGTGCTCACTTTGTGCTGATGTTCTGGGGAACAGTTCAGACATTCTTCACCCAGCACCTGCTTGGTCTTGAGGGAATGCCAAGAAGAGTCTATGATTATCCAACAGAGTTTACCTCATGGACACAGCTCAACCAGATCTCTACAATAGGTGCATGGATGATTGGAGCAAGCTTTGCAATATTCCTGGCCTCGCTGATTTACTACTCTGCAAAAGGCAAGGAGGCCAACATGGACGACCCGTGGGGTATTGGCGGCAAATATTACTATCCTGTAGCAGCAAAGAATCCGCACGGCGGCCACTCGGGATACTGACATGAGCCGCACAGAACACGAGGCACCCATCTATAGGACAACCCCTAGAAGACTTGGAAAGATGCTTGCAATTATCATCGGTATCCAGGTAATAGGTGGCGCGATATTTTTCACGCATTATGATTACTGGAATTCCTACCTGCCAGAGGCAGGAAAAAGACAAGAGGCACTGATGAACAACCAGACTGCAGCAGCAACAACATCAGGCCCGTCTACATCGCAGGGAACCTTTTCAGGAAAGGAGATAGACAAGTCACTAAAGTTCATAGAATCGCCTGATTTCAAAAATTATGGTTTTAACGCGCCTATAGGGTCTCCAGGGGCTGATCCGGAGATTGATGCAAACGTGGGCGACAAGATTGTATTTTCAGTAACAAACGGCGGCAAGTCATTTCATGCATTTGCAATCACTCCCTCAACCAGCGGTACAGGACCGGTAGTTGACGATACGACAATAGGCACTGCAGACAGCCCGATGAAGCCAGGACAGAGCGGCACTGTTACCTTTATTCCAAAATCAGCAGGCACATACTATTACATCTGTGCGGTTCCAGGCCATAGAGAACTTGGAATGGAAGGCAAGATTGTTGTAGGCGGAGGTAGCGGATCTGCTGGCTCAATTCCGGCAGGAACCGGCGGCACTGCTGCAGCAAATGGAAACAAGGAATCTTACGCATTAAACTTTGAGATAAGCCCAGACTTTTCAAAATATGGCTTTAACGGTACAGGCGGCGCAGGAACAAACCCAGACATTACAGTACACTCTGGCGATACCGTGACAATCCATGTAGCAAATCCAAGCAAGTCATTCCATGCATTTGGAATAGTAACAGATCCCAACAACCCATCGGGAGTTGTCTGGAATGCTGCATACAAGACTGCAGACAGCCCAATGAAGCCGGGAGAGTCAGGTGACGTAACATTTGTTGCAGGAACTCCAGGACTGTATCACTACATCTGCACGGTTCCAGGGCATGCAGCACTTGGAATGGACGGACACTTTATCGTAGAAAAATAATGTATTTCAAGTATCTTGCACTTGGTTCACTTGTAATTTTATACAGCCTGATGTTCATCGGAGGATATCTGGAATCCAGCGGACAGGGACTTGAATGTCCCGAGTGGCCCCTGTGCCCGAGCGGGCTTTTGCCCTCTGCAGAATATCTGACAGAATGGATTCATAGACTGATTGCTGCAATAACAGGCGTAATGATAATAGCTACTGCAGTTGCAAGCTGGAGGGTCGCAGGCTCGCACAAAAAAATCAGAATCACTGGAACACTTGCTGCAATATTTGTGGCATCACAAATTGGTCTTGGTGCCATAGTGATCAACACGCAGCTGAAAGCAACAATTGTCGCAATTCACAACGGGATAGGAATCTTGCTCTTTGCGATGACTCTGCTTACGGCGCTCTATGCATTCAAGCTCTCCCGGGGCCCCACAATCAAGACGAATGCTTAGACTTCACTTTTTTTCTTGATATCACTATCCAGCCAAGCAGTACAAAACACGCAATTCCTCCAGCCGAGATGATGTATTGAAACAGAGGACCAAATATGTCAAGCACGCTGATGTTGAAATCAAAAGTAAGAGGCTGGCCGCCAGGACCTACGTCGTAAAGATCGACGTACATGACGTGATTTCCGGACTCGCGAAACATGTAGTTGGTTGACCACTCTCCTCCCTTAAAATCCTGCACAGGAATTGTATCAACAAGCTCGTTATTGTAGTAAACCCTTACTCCCATTCTAAAGTGATCAACCTCGCTTAGCCGTGTGTCAAACGAGTTGAGGATGTTGGAAGCTGAATGGTAGTTGAGTACTCGAAAGCTCAGCTTGAAAGGGTGGTTTGCAGACGGGATCTCGGGGTCTGTCGCCACCTGTATTTCATAATTCCCTATTGATTCGTCGCCAGAGTTTAGTTCACTATGTGCGCTTGCATAGTGAATCATTGGGGACAGAACAAGTAGAAGAGCAAGCCCGGAAATCAGAAACCGGAAATTAATCATCCTCTCCTAATGTGTTATTGTTTAATATAATTTTACGAATATCTCGATCGCTGGAAATTACCAAAAGCTTTAAATCAAGTTTGGAAAGATTGCCCAATGATGACTACAGTTAGCAAGTCAATTGATATCAAAGAAAAAACCGTGAATGTTTTTACATACTTTGCGCGACCGGAGCATATCTCTGACCAGTTCGAAGAGCGAGTAGGAATGACCGTGGTTCCTATGGATGTAAAGGCCGGAATGGGCGTCGGAACTACCTTTAGGGTAATAGGCGACTTTGATGGCAAGAGACTAGAGTGGGACTGTGAGACGACCGAGTTTGTACCAGAGCAAAGAATTGCTGCTAAAATGATCAAGGGACCTTTCAAGGCTTGGAATATTGCAGTAGAGTTCAAGGAACTGGGAGAAAAATCAACCCGTGTTACCATGACAGTAAACTATGAAATGCCATTTGGCCCTCTGGGCGGAATTCTTAACAAAGTCAAGTTCGCCAAAATAGCAGAAAAGGGAATGGAGACTGCACTCTACAGAGTTAGGGGACTGCTTGAAGGCAATGGCTCAATTCCAGTATACATCACACTTGATGCATACCGAAAGCTCTTGGAAGAGAAAGAGAAGATGAACAACGCTCCAGTTTCAACAGTGTTGACAAAAATACTCGAGAAATATTCTCAAATCGAGACAGTCAAGAACTAAATCTTATAATTTTTCAAATCAATTTAAATAACGAAGTTAGCGTCTGCTATTCTGCGGGTCTATGGCTCAGCCAGGTAGAGCGAGGGACTCTTATGATAATTTCAGAGAAATCCCTATGCCGTGGGTTCAAATCCCACTAGACCCGCCTTATCTATGGTTTCAAATCCCCAGGCTACGATTAACTTCTGTTATCTCTCCCGTAGAGATTCTTGTGATCATCCAAGTCTATCAGTATGACAGTATCTTCTTTTGGAATATACATGTAAACTAAACTATGATTTTTTGTTAGATGGATGCCATAACAGTTAGCATACAATCCATGTTTGCGTTCTCCTATAATCGTAGGGTCTGGTGCAGTTTTTAGCTCTTTTAATGCTCGCGAAAAACCTTCTATTACGGCCTTATCGGATTTGAATTTTTTTAGCTTCTTTTTTGTTTTTTCTGATACATCAACAAAACGCAAGTTTACTCTTCAAGAATCTTATCTACGTGTTCTATATATTCATCAAAAGTATATCTGGAAAGTTTTTCTTTACCTTCCAAGATTCTCTTAACAGTTTCGTCTAGTTCTGGGCTTAATTCACTTTTTGGCAGTCTTTTGATAGCCTTTTTCGAAAGCTCGTATCCATTTGCATCAATTACAGGTATTTTCTTCTCTGCCTTCTGCATGCACTAACTAGTACTAACTTCTTATTATTGGTATTCTTGCTATAAATGCGAATTCTGGCACATTTATCCTTGAAAAATGTACGCGGAACCTGAAATGAACTTTATGGTTGCGGATCCCACTAGACCAGCCCAAAATTATTAATTTTGTGTGTTATGGAGTAAATCATAATGTCTGAAGAGTTCTCAAGTGAAGATATTGAGGAGATAATACAAGAAAACAAAGATCTTGTTGAAGGAAGAGGAGAACCTTTTGGTGTAAACAAAGAGAGACTATTGGAGGTATTTTCTCGATTAAACTCATTTAACCACATTGCCGACAAAAGAGACCAAACTATAAAGAAAACAGCTCATATTTTGGCAATGCTCGCCTGGCAGCAGCCGTTCAGTGATGGGAATAAAGAAATTGCATTATCTGTAGCAAAATTATTCTTACGCAGGAATGGATTCGATTTACCAATCACCACGCTAGAAGATGAGAAAGAACTTTTTGATCTTCTTGTAAAAACTGTATTCAAATTTGGTGGTGATCCTACAATCATTGGCGAGATAGAGAAGTATCTATTCAAAAACGTAGCAAACTATTAATCAAATTTGTCAAGGGATAATGCCTTAAATAAGCGAGGATTTTCTTCCCTTATTTTTTTTAATTCACTGCGTATGGATGATTTTGAGACCTTTTGTTCAATATGTTCTATGTATTCATCTGGCGTGTAATTTTTATCGTTAACTCTGACCGATCCGATCTCCATTACTTTCTCTTCAATTTCAGGAGAGAGTTTTGGCATCTCTTTTGGCTTCTTTGTAGAAGACTGCATGCACTAACTAGTACTAACTTCTTATTATTGGTATTTGTGACATAAATGCGGAATTTAGCACGAATCTTCTGCAAGGCTACCTGCAGATGGAGTATTTTCCTCCACCGCCGGCCTTTTCTTTTGGCAAGTACTGCAACAAATCTTCAGCCATGAATCCTATCCGTGTGACATGTCGTCAAGTGTATTTTTTCGAAGTATCTTTTTTCCGCTCTTGACTATTATCAACGGGTTAACGTCTTCATAATTTGCCGGAAGCCTTACCACGGAAACGCTTCCTTCCAGGACATGTCTTGGCTTGTCAAGATTCGTATCTGTCCAGAAGCAGACTTGCTTATCACATAGTATGGTACAGTCCTCTATTGTCTGGCCGCTATTTCGTATTCTGATGTGCGTGCCTGCATCCTGGAAAAATTTTTCTATTGTAAAATGATATTCCCTTGCAATCTTTCTGGCCACTTTGGTCTTGACAATCCAAGTAATTATGCCAACGGCTCCAGAAGCTATGACTGATGTTATTACTCCTTCCAGGACTCTGTTGTCAAGGTCACTGTTTGCAGGAGGATTTGGTGGAGACTGGGTAAGGTTTGCCGACTGTTCCTGTTTGACAACTGGATTGTGTAGGTTCTGGTACCTAAGAATTCCTGACAGGTCATTATTTATGGAGTTTGTAGTCATGGTAACATTGGATATTATGCTTCTGGGGTCTTTGATCACTATAAACTGCTGATACTCGTTCTGAGTAAGCACAACACTGTTTAACACTGTGCCATCAGCCGCGGTGAAATCAAACTCGACGTTGATCTGCTGGGAAGGGTTGGGGCCCTGTGCATTTGACCCCGGCAATGTAGCATTTGACCGAGGCTGCGTGGTATTTGATACCGATGACGTACTGTTCGATGTTTTTTGTATGCTTGTGGATTGCAAAGGCAGTGGAGTTGCCGATGCTTCGTTTGACGGGTTGCTTATTGTCTCGCTTGCAAAAACTGCAGAGACCCGGTACGTATAGGTGGTTCCAGTAGCCAGTCCATCTATAATGTATTTTGTATTGAGACTGACCGTATTGTCCTCGATTGATACGTATACTCCGGACGCTTGTCTCCATTCTATTTTGTAACCTGTGATGACCTGTCCATAGGTCTGTTCCGGGGCAAGCCAAGATAGAGTAACCTGTGTGGGAGATGTGGCAACTGCAATAAGCGGTGCAGGTACAGAGGTAGATATCTGATGATTATTCTGATACGTGATAACGTTGTTTAAATTACTGTTTATCGGCTGGGCTGTCTGCATACTGTTGGAAATTATGCTTCTTGATTCAATTTTTGTGAGTAACTGTCCATAGTCTATTTGTGTCAGCACAACCCCATACAGAGTTGTTCCGTCCGACGGCGTAAAGTCAAACCTCTCATTTACTGCAGGAGAGGAGCTTGGGCTGGATAATGTCTGCGTTGAGGTTGTTGTTGGAGTTGCAGATGCCCACTTTGACGGGTCTGTTGTGGAATAATCAGAATATACTGCAGACACTCTAAAGGTATATGTAGTTCCAGTCTTGAGTCCTGTCACAGAATAGGTGGGAAAAGTGCTTCCGGTGTTTGCCACTATTGGATCAAAGACACCCACCCCGACCATCTTCTCAATCTTGTACCCGATGATTGTTTTGCCATAGTTCTGCGATGGCGGCAACCATGTTAGGGTTATCTGTGTTGGCGATACCGCAGTAGCGTTTAGATTTGCTGGAGTTTGGGTAGTGCTGGTACTTGCATAGGCGTTCTCTGACGCAACAGTACAAACTGCTCCAAGTATGACAGATAATGCTATGATTGTGAAACTCTGTCTAGATTTCGTGTCCATGTCTTTTGTATTCTAAAAACATCGGCTATTTATCTTCATGACCGATTTCAGCCAGGCCCAATATGGCCCTTGGAAATACCTCCCTTTCCTGTTCTTCTTTTTTGAGGTATTGCTCATAGCCTGAAATGGGACTGAGCGAATCTTCATCCATGATGGAATAGTTTGTCAACCCGGCTTCCTTGAACAAACCTTCCAGTTCCCCTTTTGAGAACCATTTCGAATAAACCCCTTTTGTTGTCCTAAGAATAAAGTTGTCCTCGTCCTCTTTTGAAGTAACAATGTCTCCCACTGTCTTTTTGACTTCTCTGCCGTAGAAAGTTTTCAGGCCAAAGCTCTTGAAGAGTTTTTTGTTGAACACAGATACTATTATGGTCCCATGTGGCTTGGCAAGGTTTTTCATTGATTTGAGCAACTGCACCTGCAAATCATGATTTTCCTGGTTGCCAAGGGTTTGGAATGTGCAAACTATTACTTTGTAGGTGTCTTCAAACATCCTGTGGTTGAGATGAAAGTTTTGTACAATTCCATTTATTGGAAATATCCTGTCATAAAAGCAGTAGCCCAGGCCATATCTCCGCAGTAGTTTGGCAGAATGGCTAGTCATTTCCATAGAATAATCGATTCCAATAATATGCGACAAATTCCTCTCATAGGACGAATCATATCTGTACAGTATTCCTGTTTCAGGATTTTTTTTCAACTCTTTGCACGAGTCTGCACTAATCTTTGATCCTAAAAGCAGGAGATATCGGCCAGGCCCAGAGCCTGCATCGATGAAAACCACCTTTTTGTCTTTTAGCAATTTATCCAGATATTGTATGACGAAGATGTCCTCGAATCGTTCGTAGGAGCGGGCTGACCATGCTGCGTCTGTGGGATGAACAACATTTCTAAAGTATTGTTTTGCCATGTTGTCACTTGCCAGAATCCCGCTTATCAGATCATGCTCATCTTTTGTAAGCTTGCCCAGATGGAACCCGTCTTTTATTTTCCGCGTCAAAATCCCTTTTGCACAAATCTCTGCTCTAATCTTTGGGGGAATGAGATTCAGAGATCCGTTCTCAAAGGGAAAATCCGCGTTACATTTACTGCATAAAAGCTCTATCTGCCTGTTGTTCGATTTGTCTTTAAAATTTAATGAAGAGCCGCATATCGGACATTCCACTATGGACGTATTTTTGTAAAGAGCCGGGGTGATCATTGAGAACCCTTGGCATCACTTGGTTCCTCGTTTTTCTTCTTGGGAATCTTTTGTTTTGACGAGCCTTCCTCCTTTAGGTACGCGTCATATGCTCGATACACATTTCTGATCTTCTTGAGGTATCTCTCAAAGTCGGGCAATTTTATCGGGTCATAATAATAATGCGACACCACCTTGGTGAGGCTGTTCTTTGAAAAGCCCACCCCCTCAAGAACATGAATGGGCTTGCTGTCCACAGAGTGGACCCAGCCAAGCGATCTCACCTTCTCTATCATCTCCTCAAAGGCCTCCATCTCGTTTGTTACGATTCTTAGTATGAAATCATAATTTTGGCCCTCTCCCTGAAGCAAATCTATGGCTGTCACAATATCATACTCTTTGCTTATCTCCACCAGGTTGCTGTACATCTCAGAATATGGTATTACCCGTCTCTCAAAGAGCGGATTTTGAGTCTTGATAAAAGTATACCACTGATAGTCAAATAACTTGCTTGGATCTACCATGACCCACTTGATTCTGTCGTCTTTCTTGCTTTCTTCGTTGTGATTGTGCTCAAGCAGAACGCCCTTTTTTACAAGATCATCTATCCTGTTTTTGACATTATCGCGTGATAAAACATAACCCCTCTGCTCCAACTCCTTTGACGCAGTATCAGGTGTTGAACCCCCCTGTAAGGCATGAAGTATGAGCAGATCCAAAGGACTTATTCCGTTTTTGGTGAGGTTCTTCATGGGCACATTGTTAGCTGTTGTCTCGTTCTGTGGTTCTCGGCCTACCATAGACTAGATGTGTAATATGAGATTAAAAACAATTACTGCATATTTGTCGCAAAAATGTTTGGAGCCTTCATGAGTTCAAATATAGCGGCTTTCCACAGGCGTGGAAATCGACATATTTTTTGTTGCAAAAACAGTTAGAATTGATTTATAATTTTTCAACCAACTATAGTCCATGACAGAAATACCAGCCCTTGAAAAAATCCAAGGCTCAAAATGCAAAACATGTTTGCACGAAGGCGAACTAATGTGTGGAACATGCGGAATCACTTTTTGTAAAAAACACATGCTATTGCACACAAAAAACTGCAACAACTATCGTGCGGTTATCCGGGAAATACTTCGGGATGATTTCACATACGCGGCACACCAAGTATGCGAGGCGGTCTTGAGAATAGCATAGGACAAAAGTCCCCTGACGAGTCCGTGAGATGCGGACGAAACAACAAGTGTTGTCGGGATGAATCTAGGAGGTGAAAGGAATGGAAAAACAACCAATGGAACAGGAAAGGCCGACTACAAACGAGAATAAAAAACTCGGCGTCAAACTCACACCATGCCTTGCTTCAGGCACACTTGCCGTGATGTTAATTGCAAGTGGCTTTGGATTTGCCTGGGCTGATACTGGAGTTGCAAGTTCTGGCGTGACCATAAAGGCAACCGATGCAATAAAAAACAATCCAACTGCAATGAATATTCTTGAAAATATAGAATTGTTCAAGCAGAGATGGGGCTCATACCAAGAAACACAAACTGTTCAGGATCAGCAGAACAAAGTAATAGAGCAGCAACGGGCGCTTGCAAACGAATACTTGCAAAATGATCTTAGCAAAATGACAAATTCTAATGATCAAACGACACCTCAGCACGCATTTGCAAACTTTGTAAGTACCGTCAGTACCTCTACACAAGGAGTCTTCACGGACGAGTTTAACTACATGCAAGAAAAAGTCCAGGAAGCAACTGCAGCCAAGAACAACATACTGCAAAATGGAGGAACAATGGATCAGGCTCTGCAGGCATTCAACAACGCCGCCTCCACGCATAAGGATCAGCTTGTGAGTGTCAACAACGAGCTAAACGTCAAGTATCACCTTGCAAACCAGAACGTGCAGAGTCTATTTGACAAGTGGGGTCAAATTTCTCGAAACTAGGAACCCACTTTCCTTTTTATCTACTTTTTAATTTCATTTGATCCCGTCTGATGATATCTGACTTTGAATAATTCTGATGTGGAAATTATCGAATCGATATTTGTCTTGCTTCTGATCTTTGTTTAATCCAGATTTGTAAGTGTTGGCAGAGAAAAACAATCCAATTTTAGTTAATATACCAATCCAACATTTTTTCTGCAAAATCATTTGAAATTTCTAAATAATTTTTCTGCGAAATAAAGCACATATGGAGAAAAATGAAAAATGACAGACTCGAACACAATAGCAAGATGCCTAGAATATGCAACAAGCATAATGCAATTCATGGAAGGCAAGGAACACTTGTTTACCATAGGCAAAATGTTGCTCTTTACCATACTTTTGGGTGGTACATGATATGAGCAATCAAGAGAGGACTAGCAAACTGAAAGAAATAAAGGATTCAATCCTCGGTGCAGCCGAGATACTCCGTCAAATCAAAACAACTGAGACACTGGAATTCTTTGACAAAATCAATGATGCCTCATTTGCGGCAAAGGAAATAATCAACGGGCTCAAGTCGCCTGAAATGGTTAAAAATATCGAGAACCTTCGTTTAATTTCAGAAAATTTCAACGAGACATCTGCCAGGATGCAAAACACGATCAAACATCTGGAGGAAACAGGCATCATCAACGAGTCAGTCAGACTTGTCAAATCGGCACGGGGAGCATTGGAATTTATCAACGAGTCAGGAAAAGACTTTCACGAGATATCGGGCTCTGTAAAGGAGATATTTCATTCCGTTCGAATGGCACAAAGTAAGATTCAGACTGTGAGCGAAAAATATTGCAAGACGTATCCCGGCACAGACAATGCCGCGACAATGCCTGAAGAATTGGTTGTAACTCCAGATGAAACAGAATACTACCTGAGATCTGGTTGGAGATATCTTGCAACCTTGCCAAATGGCAAGGTAATAGTCAAAAGATATCTGATGGAAAGCTGAGCTGATACCAAAAAGGAGACAAACCGCAGACCGAAATCTCTAGTGCATGCACTGGCAGTCTACGAGTTTTGTGTCAAAGGTACAGTCGTGCGGGCCCTCTGATCTTCCGTCAGTAGGAATCTGCTTCATGCATTCGTCATGTCGTCCCTTCTTGCAGAACCAGCAGATGGGCCCGGCATCAAGATTTGAGCACTTGTCTAAAATACCGTTACATCTCCCGGTGCGGGCGAGCGCTCACTTGTATTCTTGTGAAACTCTACAAAGTCTTTGTGGTCAACTTCCTGATGTTTTCTCAACTCTTCCACATTTTCAAACGCGTTACTGCAAATATAGCACTTGGGCTTGTGCTGGTCTACCATTGAAAGTACCATCGAACTACAATGTCATTTACGCGTAAATGAATCTTTCAGGAAAAACTCAGATTGGCACAATCCAGTCCGAGAATCTGTCGTCTCTTCCTCTTGAGGCCTCGCGGAATGCCTCCTGCAGCCTGCGTGTTATCTGCCCAGGCTTGCCGTCCCCGACAAGCACGCTGTCAATCTCTGTAACAGATTTTACCTCGGCAGCAGTACCTGTCATAAAGACCTCGTCTGCTGTGTATAGCTCATCCCTGTCTATTTCTCTTTCAACAACGCTAATTCCCTCGGATCTTGCTATCTTGATGACACTGTCCCTTGTTATCCCATCCAAAATTCCGGCATTTAGTGGAGGAGTGGCAATCTCGCCCCTGTTTACTGTAAATATGTTTTCAGCGCTTCCCTCTGAGACCTTGCCGTGATAGTTTAGCATGATTGCCTCGTCGTATCCGTCCTTTAATGCCTCTACTCTTGCAAGCGCGGCATTTGCATAGTTTGATGCAGCCTTTGCCTGCATTGGCTGGGATCTGGAATCAATTCTTAGCCAACTTGAAACTTTGCACCTTGCACCGTGCACCTTTCCGGCGCTTGATTCTCCAGTGTTCCACTCCCAGCATGCAATTGCCACATCTATCTTGTTTGGAGTCGGTGTGAGGCCAAGCACCCCATAGCTATAGTACGCAATGGGTCTGATGTAGCATTCTTTGAGTCCGCTTGACTGTACAGTCTTGATTATGCCGTCAGAAATTTCCTTTTTAGAGTAGGGAATCTCCATAGAGTAAATCTTTGCAGACTTGAACAACCTGTCCACATGTTCCTGAAGCCTGAAGATTGCAGGACCCCTTGTTGTCTTGTAGCACCTGATTCCCTCAAAGACTGCAGTAGAGTAATGCAATGCATGGGTAAGAACATGGACCTTTGCGTTCTTGAATGGAACAAGTCTTCCATTCATCCATATCTTGCCCTGCTCTTTCATACAGACTCCAGCAAGTTCTGGTGATTTAAATAATTAATGGAACCAAGGCCCGTGCAGATACTGGTTTTCTTTAAATGCAACAATACATCATTGTATATAGTGAACTATGTTGTCTCGTTTGCAGCAGCCGCATTGCTGGTAATAGGCCTGGCTGGAAACGGTTTTGAAATGAGAAGGGCACGCCTGTCTGCCCTGAGAGACGAAGAAATGGCCACAAAGACCGTATTTGCAAGCAAGGGCAACTTCAAGTGGTACGCATGCATAGGGGCGGCCCTCGTACTGATGGCTATAGGTAGCTCGTATACCTGATCTATATAGATCAACTCTAAATATTTCCTCCACGCTACATACAGTAGCGCGTGTTTTGGGTAACGCCGGGCTGATTCTAGATAAAAGGCCCAAGAACAAACCCAGTTTGACTTCCTACAGGTATAGGCTTGTAGGGGGTCAAGCGTTACTTGGTTTTCTCAAATTCAAGACAGAAAGATACAAAACATACTTGCTCACTCTACAAGCAAATGGTTGCAAGAAAAAAAGGCAAGCATATGAGAGTCGCAGACCAACGTGCTGCACGAAGAAAGAGAAAAAAATAGCCTCTCTCTGATTTAGTTTGTCCTAACTAGACAAATTTTATTTTTGATCTTTCTGCATGGACAGCACGAATTGCTCGCTCTATATTGTCCCCGCTGTCTTCTGTAACTATGATTATGCGTGATGTCTCCTCCTGTGCGTCCATGTTGAGAATGTTGAGTCCTGCCTCGCCAATTCTTGAGCTTGCCTTTGATGCAATCTGCTGCACCCTCCACATCTCGTCCCCGATCAGTGTAATGACTCCCCTGTTGTATGTAATGGATGCAAGCGGGTCAAAGGCCAACACATATCTCTCGTTGCGCTTTACATAATCTCCGTCCAGAAAGAGAATCCTGGTAAACTCGATATCGTCCTTTGTAAAAGGCGACAGGACCACAAACTCGCTGTACCTCCTGTCCTTTTCAAGCGATGCAAAAAGACTCTCAGCCGACTCGCTTTCCATCCTTAGTATGGCACAGTTTTTCTTTCCGGTGACCATCTTCAGGGGATGGCCGTTCTTGCTGCTTGGTCTTCTCTCAATTGTTGTAATCCTGTCGGGCCTTCCCATGTCTGTTATTATTATTGGCATGTCAACGCCGTTCTCAACTATCTCCTTTATCGCTATCGGGTCCAATATCTTCATCCCAAACATGCCCGCAATCCGGGCTTCATTGTAGGAAAGATGGGTTATGTACTCTAGCTCGTCCTTTACAACTCGCGGATCTGCCGATAGTACGGCACTGTCCTTTTCAAAGTCAATCTTTGTACTGTACTTTTTGCTAAACAATATTCCAAGATCTGCAGCAGTCCTGTCCGAGCCTCCGCGCTCATACGTAGTCTCAAGTCCGTCTACTGTCTTGCCGATAAATCCCCCGATTGATATTACGTCATTTTGTTCAAGCAGGGTCTCCATTCCTTTGAGGCTCTGGGACGACTGGGAAGCAAGAAAGTTGGCCGACTCGATGTTGTTGTCGGTGACAATTGGCCATGCATCAAAGCTTGCAACATCTGTCTTTATCCCAGCGCTCTTTAGTACAAAACTCATGACATTTGACATCAATATCTCGCCAGAATATGCAAGCACCCTTGCACGGGTCTCGTTTGCAAATTCCCTTTTCTGCGCTGCTTCCTTGAGGGAGGCCGATGCCTTTTCCAAGAAAGAGTCTATGATCTTTCTGCACTCATCTTGGAGTTTCTTGTCTACAAGGGCAAGTATCTTCAAGTAGGGATTGCGAATCTCTTCAATGTCAAAGCTCTGGCCGCTTTCTGCCTTTTGGCCCATGGCAAGTGCAATGTCAGTCAGTGATCTCTGCCTGCCATCATATGCAGTAAGGGGAGCTGAAAAAACTGCAATTATCTTTGCATCTTTTTTTAATTCATTTATCCTCTTGATGATTGTGGGTATCAGTACGCCGTCTGCTCCCACAGCACTTCCTCCAAACTTTGCTACAATCAGATTCTGCAAAACTTGATTACATCTTGCTAAACTATCTATAAAGTTTGGCAGTTGATGCAAGCGCGATTGCATCTTCTCATGAGAAGTTGCGAACTGGGATGATTTGTACGCATTCCTTAAAAGTAAAAACCAGGCATCTGTCATTATGACCAAGTCAGGTGTCTCCTAAGTGAGCATTGAGATAGGGGAGCTCTTCAAGGACAAGAACACAAACCACATACTTCAATATCTGCCTGAGGTAGGGCTTGTTCACAATGAAGAGCTATGCAAAGAAATCACTGGATGCATTGACTTTCAGAAAAACAACTAGAGACATTTTTTTATCATCTCTGCAGCTACTCTTGCTCCGTCAAAGGGTCTTGGGTCTCTTTTCTCGTCTATTTTTTCTAAAACAAGTTTTTCCAGCCTGAAAACGTCTTCAAAGGAATATCCTTCCTCCCTTGCATTATCCTCCTGCTCAAAGTGTCCCTTAACTGGTATAAAGATCCCAGGCGTACCAAAGTGTCTTGATTCATCTATGGTGGACTTGCCTGCAAGCGATACTACAAGGTCTGCCGCAAATATCACTTCGTGTAAATTTTGCACAAAGCCAAGGTTCCTGTATGGTACCTGCTCCATCCTGAGTGCGGGGCCAGAAACTATGACAAGGTCTGCATCAATTTCAGATTTTTTAAAAACCTCGACAGTTTTATCGATTAAAAATCTTCCAATGTCGGTGCCTCCTATGCTTGCCACGACGGTTTTTCTATCAAAAGAATATTTTTTTCTCAGCTGGTCGCGCGACTCTGTCACATTCCTTACTATGGGTCCAACCCTTACTGTCTTGCCTTCACTCTGTCCGTTTTCCGGGATAATCACAAGATCGCACTTTTCTATGATGTTTCTCATGCCGCTGCTCATCCTCTTCTCGATTACAGAGCCCAATCCACTTGCAAACCGTGACTGTAAAATGTCGGTAACAATGACAGTCCTGATCTTTTGCTTTTGTGCTATTACAAGCGACGCAAAGTCCTCATCGCTTACCACCAGACTTGGCTTTTCACTCTCTATTACTTTGACTGAGATCTTTTTGCACTCGTTATAGTACGAAAGATAACTAAAGAGCCACCTGAGGGGCTTTTTTAATTTGCCATTTTCTACTCTGAATGGGGGAGGACTGTACAGGTTGTCTGCGTCAAGCCCGTATTCAACAAGTAGCCTGAACGCTCCTGCTCCGCTTACAAATTTTTTTGAAATGCCTTCAAGATGCTGTGCTATTGCTACGTCTCTTGTCGCATGTCCAAGCCCTATGGGGCTTGAAAAGAAAACCAAGTCTTTCATGTGTATCTTCTTGAAAAATAATCTTGTACTTGCCAGTTATATTTGCAGAAGAACGATGGTATCTGATTTCTAAAACTGTATCTGAAAGAATGCAGTGAATGGGTTGAAAAGTGATTTGAGGTATTTGCTGTTAGACTTATATGCATTTTAAATTGGAGCTTGCTTGGGTTCATAGTCCAGTTGGTTATGACGTCGCCCTTACACGGCGAAGATCCAGGGTTCGAATCCCTGTGGACCCAGTATCCTTCATGGGCTTAAAATAGTTCCATTACGAACAAAATGGCACTTGAAAATCTCCATTGATGACATCAAACAACGGGATGATCCTTACCAGTTATTCATAGATTCTATCCGTAGTCCACAGACTGCAAGAAAATACAAAAAAGCACTTGAAAAATTTTTTTGATGGCAATTCCCACAAAACTTTACCAAGATACCCCTAGCTAAGTTGCCACAAAATGGTGATCCTGGCACATTGGCCAGTTTTTTTGTTGAACTAGCTAGAAAAACCCCGACCTTGCAAACAACATTATTGCCACTTTTATAAAAGAAGAGAAAAAACTAGTAGATGAAAAGAAACTACATCCAAACTCCCTGCCAAACCACATCAAACCAATCAAGGTGTTGCTAGATGCGAACAGTATACCCATGCACTGGAAGTCTCTCTACGGACTATATCCCAGGAAACAAACCTCATCAGATGATAGGGCTTACACCAGGAGGAACTGCAAAAGATGATTGAAGTTGCGCCTGACATTACAGACAAGATGATCATTCAAATTTTTTCATCAGGTGGATTTAGGTTAGAATCTTGGAATTATTTCACATGGAAAGATGTTGTATTTTTCAAAAATAAATCTGGTTCATACAAAGGTGCAGCATTACTGATTTACCGCGGAGATCAAGAAATCTACTGGACCTTTATTACTCCAGAGGCATGCCAGACACTTGAAATTTATCGTGAAAAATGGAAATCTGATATTGGAAATTATCCAAAACCAGATGATCCTCTCCTAAAGGCCGTGAAATATCCTGTCGTACATAGACTGAATGCACTCGGAGTAAGAAAAAGAGTAGAAAAAATAGTAAAACAAATTGGATTAAGACCTCCGCTTCAAGGAAAGAAAAGACACGAAGTACCACTTGATCATGGCTTTAGAAAATATTTCAATACAATGTTGCGACGTGCCAAAGTCAATTTTCTTGACAAGGAAGACATGATGGGTCATCAGGTAGGTCTTGAAAGACATTATGAAAGATATCAGGAGGAGGATTTTGAGAGATTCCCAGAGTACCAAAAGACAATTC
The DNA here is from genome assembly GCA_028867735.1 of Nitrososphaerota archaeon. Classification (GTDB taxonomy): domain Archaea; phylum Thermoproteota; class Nitrososphaeria; order Nitrososphaerales; family Nitrosopumilaceae; genus Nitrosotalea. Next base: position 3,772 of record JAGWFW010000021.1, on the reverse strand, counting down.
TATTTCTGACCATATCCGATGAAGAGAGATTACGGCTAGAAACCCAGCAAAAACAACAAGAGATTGACGAGCTTGAAAAGAAGAGCCCAAAGGTAGAAGAGCTAGTCAAAAGAATCGAGATTCTAGAATATGGTTCAAAAGCAAGAGACAGCGAATTTCTCCAAGCACTCTATGCCTTCGAACACGGAGACAAGACTAGGGCGGCTGAGGTGCTAATCCGAATGGGGTTTGAGTTCATGGCACCAGAGGAACAAAAACGAAAGTTGTGGAAAAAAATGAAAAATCTCAAAGAAGAGGAGACCTTGAATATATCTGATTTTGGAGAATTAACTGGTCTTAGCTTTAAAAATTTGGAAAGCGATGAATATGACTAGAGACATGAGGGGAATTTGTATCGAATGTGGATTTCAAGTTAGGGGCGATACATTAGACGATTTAGATGAGAGTTTCACATTACATTTTGAAAATGATGGCCATGATACCTACTACTTTGTCGATAAAGAAGGCAAAAAAACAGAAAGAGACGTTTCAAAATTATAATCCTCTTTTAGCTGATTCGTACTTTAGTAATTTTATGCCAAGTGGACCTAAAATTATTTTACACTAACAGCTGGTCTTACAGGAAAAGGCTATTTCCATTAACCGTTTTCATAAAAACAAGATCTGAGTGCAAAATATTGCAAAACAGCCCTCCAAATTTGGTAATTTGTATTCTGTGTAGATCATTGTTTTATAGAAGTGTTTTCTAGAACTTGGTTACAGGTATTTGTATGATAAACAATGCGGCAAAATTGGTATTGTTACTTGTCGTGTCGATTGTTGCTTTCAATTTTTTGTCCATGTATCCAAAAGATGCGTTTGCTAACACAACCATTCCACTAAATCATGCCAGCTGTGTAACCATCTTCTTTCCGGTTGTTGGTTTTTGGGATTCTAGCACGAATACATGTACGCTTTCTCCTGTAGACAGCCAGTCTGGAGCGGGCAGTCTCATCGGTCATGCGGACATAGCTTCAGGCGAAACACTGCAAATCGATTCCGGTACTGAATTATTCATAACCGGTACAAATGGCAACAGCTTTACACTGTTTAACGATTGTACTTTTGGTGAAGACTGTGCATCTATCAGCAACCAAGGAACAATCCTCATTGGCAACCAGGCCACTCTAAATGATGCAGCACCAGGTGTCTTTGGTGGCAACGGTGCAGGAATCACAAATACTGGAAGTATAGAGATTCAAAATGGCGGAAATATTAACAACGATGGCTACATACTGAACAATCCAAATGGCTTGATCACAAATGACCTAGGTGGAACGATCAGTATCAATTCTCCATCCGGTACCCTCAACAACAATGGAGGAACAGTCAATGATTATGGAACAGTCAACACTGGCGGCAACTTCATAATCTCAAGCCCTTTCAACGTATTTTTGAACAGCTCGACATGTGCAAGCACGTTGTCTGGAACCTGGGACTCGCAGTCTAACACATGCATCATACCTAATGGAAAGAGTGGAAGTATCAATCCCGGATTCACACTGATGATACCGTCTGGAAATTCGCTTGTTGTAGTGGGAGGATTAGGTAACAGTGGCAACATTGAGAATAACGGTGTACTTGAAAACGAGCAAACTCTCCTAAACGGTGGTACCATCAACAACTTTGGCACATTCACCAACACTGGCACTGTTACTGAAGAGTTTGGTGGTACAATCAACAACTCAGGCACAATCAACAACTCTAATGCCATTATACTCATCTATGGCAGCTCAATCCATAACAACTCGGGTGGTACAATCAACAACTCCCGCGGCACTATCGAGAACAGTCTTGGAAGCTCTGTCATCAATAACTCGGGTGGTGTCATCCTCAACAACGCCGGAGGTATGATTGTCAATGGCTATACTTTCTCCAACTCTGGTGCCATCATCAACACTAGCACTATTGTCAACAATTTCATTTTCACCAACCAGGGAACCATCTACATGGTGGGTACACTTTCAGGCAACCAAATCTCTAACTCAGGTTCTATCATTAATTCGTTCACACTAGATAATCAAAACTCATGCAAGCTACTGGAAGGACTTTGGAATGGGAACACCTGTATTATTATTGGCGACGTTACAATTGGTAGCGGAAGCACCCTCTCAATATCTGGAGGCATTCAGGCCACCTTTGGCAACGTCACCAATTCCGGCACCATCACAATAGATCCACTTAGCACCCTTTCCATCCTTGGCACCATAAACAACTCCCATCTCATCAACAACTCTGGTACAATCAATAACAACTCTGGCGGCACCATCAACAACTCAGGTAAAATCAACAATAATTGTGGTGGCACAATCAACGGTCCAATAAAAGGAACACCTCCAGTTAATATGTGTCAAACTTCGCCTCCTACATTATCGATATCATCTCCTGGCAACAACACCAAGGCAAATTCAAACACAGTTGCAGTTTCTGGAACAGCATCTGATGAAGCAAAGGTATTATCAATATCATGGAAATTAGACAGTGGATCGGTCTCGACAGTCTCTGGAATCACACCAGCCAGTACAGTGAACTGGTCATTTAACACAGGAACATTGCAAAATGGCTTTCATCTTATTGAGGTAGATGCGACAGACTCGGCAGGACTTGTCGCAGAGAAACATCTTGGAATCACAATAAATGTAGCTCATGTCACCACTAGTGCAACACTTGTAGGCACGGCAGGAGCCAACGGATGGTACACATCTCCAATCTCTGTTACACTGACAGCAAGTGATGGTACAGGTGTCTCTGGCATCAAATCCACATCATACTCTCTTGACGGCGGACCGCAGACAACATACTCTAGTCCATTTACAATAACAGGAGACAGCAACCATACCCTTACATTCAATTCTACCGATAATACAGGAAACGTGGAATCGCCAAACCCTATGCATATTGCAATAGACACCACTTCTCCTGCGGTAACAGGTACTGCAAACATGACAGCAAACTCAAACGGATGGTACAACCACCCGTTGCAGGTATCATGGGCAGGAACTGACACAACAAGCGGCATCGCATCATGCGACAGTCCTACAATTTATTCAGGACCGGACGGTTCCTCAGTCTCGATTGCGGGCCATTGCACCGATAATGCAGGAAATGTTGGAACATCTACTATGACAATAAAATATGATTCTACACCGCCTGTAATTACAAGCATTCCTGCTACACAGCCAAACTCAAACGGATGGTTCAACTCCAACGTAGTTATTCAATTTGTCTGCTCTGATGCAACATCAGGCATCTCTACCTGTACTTCCAATCAGACAGTATCAACGGAAGGCGAAGACCAACAGGTAACCGGAACTGCAACAGACAATGCGGGCAACTCTGCGAGCATTACCGCATCAGGTATTAACATAGACAAGACAGCACCAGTTACAACTGCAACGCCATCTGGAACTTTAGGAAACAACGGCTGGTATAGATCAGCAGTATCGGTAACACTTGCGGCCACAGACAACCTCTCAGGAGTTGCATTTACATCATACACACTTGATAACAGTGCACAAATTACCTACACAGGACCAATATCTGTCACAGGTAACGGTACACATGCCCTCACGTTCAACTCTACTGACAAGGCAGGAAATGTAGAATCTGTTAACACCATTTCAATCAAGATTGACAATATACCTCCAACCGTTACCGGTACTGCAAACATGACAGCAAACTCAAACGGATGGTACAACCACCCGTTGCAGGTATCATGGGCAGGAACTGACAC
>JAGWFW010000219.1 GCA_028867735.1 Nitrososphaerota archaeon | reverse complement strand
GACATTGGTTGAATATGGTTTTCGCTTACCATCTGCCAAAGATAATCGCCCGCTTAGGTTTTCTGAATTTAAAGAAAAGATCGGACAGACGATTTATACCTCCGCTACGCCCAGCCCGTACGAATTAGAAATGAGCGGGCAGGCCTGTTCCGAGCCAAATCGAGGTGTCGTTGAACAGATAATCCGTCCTACGGGGCTTGTAGATCCGAAAATCACGATACGGCCGGCGCGCGGCCAGGTGGAAGATCTCATTCCGCGTTTGGAAGAGCGAGTTAAAAAGAAAGAGCGCGTGCTAGTGACAACGCTCACAAAACGCATGGCCGAAGACCTATCCGCTTATCTGGAAGAAAAAAAGATGAAAGTGAGCTATCTCCATAGCGACGTAAAAACTATGGACCGCATAAGGATTCTTACAGATTTGCGTCGGGGGAAAATCGAAATCCTTGTGGGTGTTAATCTCTTGCGCGAAGGCTTAGACCTGCCGGAGGTTTCACTTGTCGCCATCATGGACGCGGACAAAGAAGGATTCCTTCGC
>JAGWFW010000218.1 GCA_028867735.1 Nitrososphaerota archaeon | reverse complement strand
CCATAGAGTATCTTTTCATTAAATACGATACCGTTCTGGGCAGAAATTTTTTTTGCCTCTGCCATGAATTTTTTGGCCTGGCGTGTAGTTTCATTTCTAAGAGGAGTCAATATTCTTCCAGGATATCCAAGGTTCATAGCATACAATGGAATAACACAAAGGCCAGTTACCGTTGCGTTACATTGCCGTGCAAGATAAATTGCCTCACTTAATCCCCGAAACGAGTTCTTGGAACCGTCAAGTGGTACTAGAATTTTCTTAATTTTTTGTTTCATCAAAACCACTTGGCCTGCATTTTGTCTTTTTGTGTCTTGAAATCATTCATTGCTAGTCTTTACTACACATTGCTTAAAAATCTGACACTAGTTATCAAAAGTTGGATTCTAATCTCACTTTAAATGGATTATTTTACTTTATGTCAAGTAGGTATGGCTTCCTCTACCGATTCAATCCATCGAGAGAAAAGATCGAGTCATCTTACGAGTTGAAAATTTATCAAAAAAATTTTGTGGCGGCTGATTTGTTATGTTGATTCCCTTC
>JAGWFW010000217.1:309-544 GCA_028867735.1 Nitrososphaerota archaeon | reverse complement strand
ATCGAGGATAGATGGTTTGGCATTAACGGGAACGAGTTTTTAGTTATAACAGAGCCTTTCCAAATAGACTCATCTTCAAAAAACGTTCACCGTTTTTTTAGGCAGGATGACAACTTGAATAAAATATTATCAGATATTAGCAGAGACAGGCTTGTTGGCACTACAGTAAAACAGTTTCCGGGTTTGAGGTTGATAAGACAAGACCCCTTTCAGTGTTATATTTCATTTATATGTT
>JAGWFW010000217.1:0-299 GCA_028867735.1 Nitrososphaerota archaeon | reverse complement strand
TCCATACAAAACATCAAGAATATGCTAACAAGACTCTGCCAAAAATTTGGCAATAAAGTAGAATTTGAAAACCAGCAGTTTTCTACTTTTCCTAATGCGGAGAGACTAGCAAATGCTACTATCAAGGACTTGCTTTCATGCGGACTTGGATTCAGGGCAAAATATGTAAAAGATGCAGTAAAGGCTGTAAACTTGGGAAAAATAGAATTCGAGTCACTAAGAAAGACAGATTACAAATCTGCACTGGAGACTCTGAAAACAGTACGAGGTATTGGCAACAAAATTGCAGATTGCATACT
>JAGWFW010000216.1:276-544 GCA_028867735.1 Nitrososphaerota archaeon | reverse complement strand
GAGAACCAGCCTGTTTGTCTCAGAAACTACCTCGTTGATATCATAAGGCTTGTAAATTATGGCCGATGCGTCAAGCTTTAACAGTTTTTTCCTAGTCTCTTCTGTTGCATCAGCTGTTATCAATATGACAATGGCATCTGGCTGTATCTCTCTTATTTTTCCTAGAGTGTAAAATCCGTCGGGGTTTTCCATCATGACATCCAAGAATACTACATCTGGCTCTAGTTTTTTGTAAATCTTGACTGCCGTTGCTCCGTCGTATCCTTTT
>JAGWFW010000216.1:0-266 GCA_028867735.1 Nitrososphaerota archaeon | reverse complement strand
TATCAATGTCATCGTCAATGACTATGGCAGTAATTCCTGACCTATCAGGGTCTTCGCGTGATCCTGCTAAAAATTCCATTTACTGACTGACACCCCAAGTGTGTATTTTAGATAATTCTTGTCTGGTTTAAACAAACTAATCTGAAGAAAACTTTCTCAATGTCCTGTTGTACGCAACGCCAAACCTGTGCGCCTCATCTCTTGCATACTGGAGAACCTTGAGCGCGGAATTGTTTTTTGGCAAGACAATTGGGCTTTTTAGGTTT
>JAGWFW010000215.1 GCA_028867735.1 Nitrososphaerota archaeon | reverse complement strand
TGCAGGAGACATCTTTCATGTGCCAAACCCAAGCGGCAAGGCAATTATAGTATTAGCAAATGCACTAAAACGATTAAGACAAAACAGCATAGAATCATTTTTCATTTTAGGAGAGCATGACATCAGCAGGATAAGGTCAACTCCTGTTCCTTTCGTATACCATAATTTGGAATTTTCAAAATACATTGGAAATGGAAAGCCCCTAGTGCACAAAGACATTCTCATAATGGGTTTTGACAAGAGACGAAAAAGCGAGATTCATACGTTTGAGAATGATTTTGCAACAGCTGATCTTGCAGCAAAGAACCACCAAGGACACAAGATATTGGTTTTACATCAAGGCATTTCTGAAATCAACAAATTTGCCGGAGAATTGAATTCTACTGATTTACCAAAGAACTTTACATATTATGCAATGGGCCATCTGCACGACCAAGTACTAAAAAGATTCTCTCACCTTGGAGGACCGTTGGCATATCCAGGATCCATAGAAATGACATCAAGTGAGAGCATAAAAGATGCCCAGAAGGGGTTCTACCAAGTG
>JAGWFW010000214.1 GCA_028867735.1 Nitrososphaerota archaeon | reverse complement strand
AGAAAAAGGCGAACAAGGAAATCCATCCCCATGAGTTCAACTATATTTCGCTGTGATAAATGTGGGAAAGAATTTGAAGAATATCTACTATTTATGGATCATAAACGTAAAACTGGACATTAAGACACCGTTGAAAATTAGGTCGATTTGGAAATGAGCGTTCAATTAGGGAGATTGTTGGCTTTTGGCAAGTGTTCAGTTAGGGAGATAGAATTTCATGCTTGGATTGATTAGCCCTTCACAAAAAGTTAGCAAGAAATCAATAGAACTTGACTTTAAAGGGGATCAATCAACTCTCAAAGTGCAAGATTGCAGTCTAATGAACGAACGAATAACAGAGGACATAGTGAGGGAACACTTCAAGCAAGACCCATTAGTTAAAGCATCTAAGGTCATAATAGAAGAACAAAAGTCCTCAATTCCAAGAATCAATAAATTACTTGAAAATGCATCAAAGAAAGGGAACGGAGCTGGAAAGCCTGAATTTATAATTTCTTTTAAAGACGAACCAAATTTGCTTTTGATAGTTGAATGTAAAGCAGATA
>JAGWFW010000213.1 GCA_028867735.1 Nitrososphaerota archaeon | reverse complement strand
AAACGTGGCAAAATCATTTGATGAGGTAAAAAACATTACAGACACATTGTTTATGATAAGCATCACGGGAATTGGAATTGGAGTTGCAGGAATCGTAATTGCAGTTGTAGCGCTAACACGCAAAAATCAAGTCTGATTCTCTTTGACGTATATACCAAAATATTTTAAAATATTACCAGTGCACCTGTTGATATGAAAAGGGCTCTTGTTGTATCGTTAATGGCCATTATGTTCAGCGGTACAATGGTTGTTCATCCTGCATTTGCCCATACATTTGTTCAAAACTCCGATGCGAGCTTGATTGCACAAATTCAAGAGTTCAAAGTCGAATCAAAACTAATAGCAGATAATATTTCAAATAATACGTTATCTCAATGGCATATCTCAAAGAGCCAGGAATACTGGGGAAGCAACGAGATTGGCGTTCTCTCTCAAACAAACTCTACTCTTGCCACTCAGTTATCTACATCAATAGATGACTTGTATTCTATGGCAGGACAACAAAATGCAGATTCTACTATGGCAAACCAAAAGGCAGATGAGAC
>JAGWFW010000212.1 GCA_028867735.1 Nitrososphaerota archaeon | reverse complement strand
AATATCATTGAAGCCTGGTGACAAAGCAATCGTTTACTTCGAACTTCCTAACGGAGTATTAAGTACAGTGGATGGAGGCTCAAACAGCCACGTTGCAGTATATGCAGGTAGCGTTGGGTCACCACAATCAATCACCATACAGAGTCAACCAAATTAGGAGGGTCAAAAATGCCCAAATCCCTTTCTTTTTTATTTTTGGAGGATAACAAATGAAAGAAAAATCAAAACAAACAAATGAAATTGAAAACTTTCTGACAAGCCAAATTATTGACGAAGATCAGAATCATATTCCTTCAGGATATGAGATAGTGAAAAACTATCCATTAGAGCCACCATTTAGTTATGTTAACATATTGTATAACCAAGAAAAATCAACATATCTCTATTTTGTAGATGAATCTAAACTAAATCAGGAAGAAACGGCAATTTTCCAAAAACTGTATAGGCTTTTAGAGGAAAGTCTAGAGTCCCCCACGGAACTTAAGAACAGCCAGAATTTTGATGATCACCTAAACATGGTTCTAAAAGAAAATGAGAAAATGTTTATG
>JAGWFW010000211.1 GCA_028867735.1 Nitrososphaerota archaeon | reverse complement strand
AAACTTGCAGACGGGTATAGTGCAAGTGACATCAAAGACATTTGTCAGTCTGCACAGCTAATGGTTGTAAACGACTTGTTTCATTCGCCAGCGTTCCAAGACCCAGTAGTGGGAGAAGCTCCGCCACAACCACGACAGATTACAATGGCTGACTTCAAAGAAATCATTACAAGACGAAAGCCAAGTGTAAGTATGGAAATGATTCGCGCCTACTACAAGTGGAGCGACCAGTTCAAGGCACTGTAGGTTTCACTACCATTTTATCACATCTTCCAGTTTTCAAAAGAAGAAATCACACTGATCAAAGCTACCCAATGTTAATAAAAAAAATCTGGTATGTAATACTATGATTCCATCATGAGAAAGTGCGAGATCTGCAACAAGTTCTATAGAAACGCCCGATCGCTTAGCTCCCACAAATACAAACATCACAAGATCGATAAGCTTGGCAAACCAGTGGTTTTGAATTAAGCTTGTATCTACTCTAGCCTTACGGGGACATGTGGAAGATCTTTTCGGGTTTAATCTTAAGTATGATTCTCTTCTCA
>JAGWFW010000210.1 GCA_028867735.1 Nitrososphaerota archaeon | reverse complement strand
TGACACCACAATGCCATTTGCAATAAAATTATGATTGTGATCATTGATAGTGAGATCATAAACATCTCCGTCGTAAGCAATTTTCTCTATGCTTGCAATCTGGTCCCACCCATATCCATCGCCTATCGAAATTTCTTGCATAAACTCGTTGAAGCGTATGACACCCCAAACCCTTGCCGATTTTCTCTCAGAGAATATTGAATGCTCTATAAAGCTTTCAGTAAAGTATTCCCCTTTTAGCGTAACCAGAATCTGCCCAGAGCTTGTTCCTTGTGAGTACATTTCCTGCGCCTTTGTTCTTGCAGTCGCTCTTTGTTCCCGGACCGCACTAGTAAATCGCAGATACATCGAAGCAATGCTTGCCAGCATCTCCTTTTCTTTATTGTAGACATATCCCACCGTACTGAGGAATTTGAGCATGTTCTCTGCATCGGATTGTATCCCCAAACGTACCGCCTTTGTCCTTCCCTTTTTGCCATCGTATGTGTAGCCTTCAACTAGTACTGGTTCCGAAGTCTTTACACCAAGAGAGTCAAGGATTTCCTTCAT
>JAGWFW010000020.1 GCA_028867735.1 Nitrososphaerota archaeon | reverse complement strand
GGCATGGTCTGCTGACAATCCACCTGATCATCATCACATTCACAAATGTATGACCCAGATGAGGCAGATGGCTAGGGGAAAATCAAACATGACCGAAGTTACACATATTCAAAATACCGCATACCTGATTGCAGAGGATTTTAAGGCAATTTACAAAAGAATGGAATAGTACACAACAAGTTCTCAGACCTGCGAGAACCTGTTATCTGTATACTATCTGAGTTCATCTAATAATCTAATATCAAAGCGATTTCTAGAATGTTTAGGGAGAAATGTACTCAGATAAACTGGTCCGTTTTTTAACCAAAAATACATTAACCTTGAAACTTATAGGAAGAACTGGCATGCAATAAAAACTCCGGTCTGGTTTGTTTGGTAGACGGAACCGTTTACGTTGTTACCGCAGCTACTACTGGCAAGGTCAAGCGCCTGCGAAACAAGAACGATGTTCGTATTGTTCCATGCAGTTTTATTGTCATTATTTTTCTTTGTTCTCAGACTCTTTCTTTTCAGCACCAACTGACTGTGCCGCCTTTTTCGTACTGTCCAGGTAGGCCACAGTCATACCTAGGTTTCCAAACCCCATCGGGTTGAGGGCTTCTGTCGGTATCATGACAATGGTATTGCCTTGCGTTTTGATTGACTCGTACAGCATGTTGGACTGCCTCAGAGCATAGGCCACTGGATTGTCTGCATACACTCTTGATGCCTCTTCAAACTTTTTTGCTACCAGTACCTCTGATTCGCCATATGTGACTCGTGCGTTTTTCTCCCGCTCTGCCTGGGCCTGCATCGACATTGCAGCCTCTAGCTCCTGCGGTATTATCACTTGGCGGATCTCAACGCCCGTTACTTCGATGCCCCAGCTAGATGCCTCGCTTGTAATTATTGACTTGATGTGTTGGTTGATTTCTTCCCTTTTTGACAATACGTCTTGAAACTGCGAGGAACCAATGTTGTTTCGTAACGTAGTCTGAGATACCTGCTGTATCATGTCGTTGAAATTCTCTACGTTTAGTATAGCATCGTTTGCCCGCGCTTCAATTATTTTGTACCGTAGTATGGCATCAATTGTAACAGGCACATTGTCCTTTGTCAGCATTCTCTCGGCCTTGAATTCCCTGACTCTTTCCCGTATGTCCACTACCAAAATGTTATCGGCAAACGGCAGCCTTGTCTGAACACCAGGACCTGTTTGTCTTTTGTATTTCCCAAGTCTCAGAATTACCGCCCTTTCATATTGTCTGATTATCATAAGAAATGATGATATCATGATGGCAATTCCAGCTGCTGCGATGCCATAAAGTATCAGGACATTATTCAATGCAAGCCCCGCAGCTGCTCCAATTACAAGTATCACGACACCAAGTGAAAAGATCCCCCCGGATCTCTTTTGGTTGACTATCTTGTCATAGGCAGAAAACATCGAATATGGACTGGACAGATCTAATTACCTCACATAATAGACGGTTTCGTTGAAATTAAATCCATTGAAAGATTCGTTCACGGATGGAGCAAAAGGCCACTTTCGTAGAGTAAAATCCATTGGCAGGTTATAATTCCTGTCCTTCTATGACAAGCATTGTAATGGTTGAGATCACTTTGTTTACCCTTCTTATCTTGCCAAGAATATCCCTCAAGTTTTCCATCTCAGGGCATTCTATTTTTACAATCATGTCGTATACGCCATATACGCCATGAATCTCGTATTCTGCAATCTGATTGTTTGCATTCATTAAATCTTTGATTTTGGATATTATTTCCAATTCAGCATTAGGTTTTGTATTCAACAAAATGTATGCGGATGGCATAGTATTCATAGGAATCCATACTATTTCAGGTTAAACATATCACAGAACCCCGGCAATTTTCATCATGACAGGATAGCAAACCTCCAGAGCCAAGCAGCCAGTCCCATAACCAACCGTTCATCAGCTGGGAGTATCCATGCTGATGTTTCTTCTTGGGATTTGCTATCCACATCATTATATGCATACCTAAAATAAAAAGACTCTTGAAAGAGTTCGTATGCCCGGTATTTTGATCAATATTTTCTACTTTTCTTTGCAGCAAGAACAAAGGCAGCTATGGGCAACCCAAAGATAATGCCGTTGACACCAAAGAATACTGCCCAGTGAGAATCGTAATTGCTGTGACAGTCTTCATTGTCCTGTCCTGACAAGGGCCTGATGTTGGTTGATTCTGATGCATCATGCTTACAATGAGAATCAAGTGTATCGTACCATCCAATTGAGAATGGGATAAAAACTGCAGACATTATGGCAAGAATAATTAATTTAGTCTTGATTGATTTCCCGTCTTGTTCCATCATATGTCATTATCTGCTCCTGTTTTGTCTGAAGGCAGATTTTTCTTCATATAATGGTTTGGCAAGCCCTAACCTGCATGATTGATTGCCATTGCATTCCATGGGATCCGAGCTAATCCGTTTATATAATATATTCAGCATTAAATTTATGTTTGTACATAATTTCAATAAATAATCGTATGTATGATTAACAAAACTTTCGATATCTGTATATTCATGCAATACGTATAATACATGATGTACGATCCCCCAGGACCGGGACTTGTAAGGAAACAACATCCCCAGTACCTGCCAGCTGCAGTGGCAATAATGCTTGCCGCCTGCCTGATAACCATATTTGTAATACATCCAGAAACAAACGGATATGGCGGAGGCAGCGACTTACTCTCCTTCTGGGAGGGTGCAGGTATCTTGTGGGCAGGTGTACTGATAGGCTTTCTTGCATTGGTCTTCAGGTCAGTCTAGACTAGAGGATGGCAACTGTCCGTTCTAGCTATAACTATGGAAAATAATTTAGACCAGATATTCATTTTGCATCAAACAACATGGGATGATTAGATCACTAGCTGAAAAATAATTTATTGTAATAAGAACAAACTGCGTATATAGTGGATTCTCGTAATGTATCATATCAACATGGCATCGATCACACATGTCAGTTGGAATGTAAGCAGTTCACTGATTGTAGTGCTGGTCGTTGTTTTGTATATCTTGCTTCCGTTGCCGTTTTTTCTATTAGGCAAATCAGACAGTAAAACTATACTAACCTTCTATCAATATACTCTACCCTTTCTTTCAGGAGGATTGATTTTGCTGTTCCTTTTCAAACAAAACAGAATAGCTATTCCTACAAAAAAAGAGAGTGAGAGAATCGCAGCAGAAAGACGACAGATCATAAGACTGGGTACAATTGCAGGTTGTGTGGCTTCCTTCTCTGTACTGGTACCAATATTTTTGGTGGAGTATCTATCCAATCTGCCATCAGGTATACACCTATCCATATTGGGAACAATAATGGGAAATTATATCGGAGACACACGCGATATCTTTGCAATCGGCCTGATGGCGCACCTGATAACTGGAACTGCCATCGGTGCCGCATTTGGTACTATAATGTCTGTCTCCGAGATATTTGATCTCAGACGCAAAAGCCAGACAATATCGTTTGGGATTGGCGCCGGCTTTATCACATTTCTAGCCCTTTTCAATCCAATCTCCCGACTAGGCATAGAGCCATACCTGCAACAATCATTGCAACTCATATTGAAAGGAACAAATCCCATAACAGTAGAGAACGTGGCAAGAGACATGATGTCAAACTTGCTTGCAGGCGCCCTTCTCGTGCATCTTCTCTACGGACTTATACTTGGATTGACCTTCTACGCACTAGTAAAGCGATATTCCGGACTTGCCTCAAAGAGAATCTGATTCAAGTCTGCCCCTGTAATTTTCGCAGGGAACAAAGTCTATTCCGAATTGTAACTGTTGTTATTCCCGCAGCCTTTGCTATCTCCGACTGGGTTTTATCTTCATTATTCTGCCTGCATGCAAGATAGAGAGCAGTGGCAGCAAGCGCAATCGGGTTTTTCCCCGCAGATACCTCTTTTTCAGACGCCTCGGACAGTATCTTGATGGCATCCCTGCTGCTTTTCTCGCCTATTTCAAGTCTTGCAGCTATTCTGCTAACAAACTCAGAGGCATCAAATGGCGGTAATTGTAACTCTAGTGCTTTGATGAGAAAGGCATAATCTCGCACAAGATCTTTTTTTCGTATGTTGGCCGCATCTGCAATATCATTAAGAGTTCTTGGTACGTCTGACTCTTTGCATGCAGCATAAAGAGCGGCACACAGCAAGGCTATGGTATTGCGCCCATGGGTTAGACCCTTTGCAGTCGCCTTGCGAAATAGGTATGCCGCTTCCTCCACTGCCACATTTGGTATTACAAGCTTGGTACTAACGGAATCCAGAGTACTAAAGGCTACTATTGATGTCCTGCCATACATCTTGCTCCTGCTATCCAGCATCCGCAACCTGCGTAACTTGTATTTCATGTCTGCTGTCAGGATCTTGCCTGTTACATCACGGTTCTGTGACCCGATGAAGGTAAATAGCCCCTTGTCATGAAAAGCCAGAGTAAACCCTGCTCCGGTTCTGGCTTTTGCCGCAAATTCTTCAGGATCAAAACTTCGTGTTTCAGGACCAGTATCAACGGATTTTTCTGCCAGAACCAATCCGCATTTGCTGCAAATGACCTCGCCTGAACTGGCGTCGGTTATCTGATATGCATGTTTACAGATAGGCTTCCTACCTTCTTGTGAGGATTCAGAGACATACTGTACTATGATATAATATTCTCATCCAAACTAATTAATTTTATATCATTAAACGCCGTATTGTATAATCATGAAGAAGGAATTTTGTCACTTTTGCAAAGACGGAGGCAAACAGTGTATCGAAGCAGATACAAAAGAGCAGGTGTACATGGAAATGTTCCACATCAGATGCTCAAAATGCGGCAGACTGCTTGTATCCTAAATTATCACATATCTTTCTAAAGTAGCTTTTGCATTCTAGTACAACAGCTGGTAAACCCGCTAACTATCTGCGGATCAGATTGTCGTTAGACACTCATAAAATTGATATTTAAGACTGACAGAAAAGACACATGGTTACTGTTTGGGAAAAATATGACTCTTATGAACAAACAGATAACAAAAACTGTCCGGAATGCGGCACACCAAATGCGTGCAACGTACACCGATGGCTTAACACTGAGTGGTACCGTAGTTACAAGATTGAAAAGAAAAAATAATCAAGACTTGGGCATTTCCATGAGAGATACCATTACAATTATTTCTTATTGTACAAATTAAACGGATTCCAGGCTCTTGCATAACTTTCCATCATGAAATGAGCTGTTTTATCATACGAGTCTATCGCTACCAGCCTGAATTGCACGTAGATCTTTGCAAAATTTGTATTCATGTCAATTTGAGACAGCGCCATGTTGGTGAGGGATTTCAAATAAGTATTATAGGCTTGAATGGATGCCTCTCTCATCCCCAGCTTGGCGAAAAATTCCTTTTGTGACATATAGTACGTACTAAAAAGATCGCCCATGGTGTGCAAGTATTTTGTGTAAAGATCCGTATAGAGCTGTACGCGAAATGGAAGGTTTGATTCCATCTTTTGAATTATTTCCGATATGTTGGCCTTCATTGAATCACAGATTGAAATGGTTCTATCTTTTTCTGAAGATTCGGATTCTCTTTTGGCAGTTTTTATTATTTTGACCATTTCTTGTTTGGTCATGCCTTCTACTGCGGAGGTTTCCTCTGCCTTTTCAGTTGTCATAACCTCTAATTGTTTTGCAAGTATATACGTCTGATCTCCATAACCCTGCAAACATATTATTTACTTGGCTAAGATTCTTGAGCAATACAAGTGTCTAAACCTAGCGAACAGTGTTTGTGTCCCACCATGAATTTTCAGATCTTTCTATTTTTGGACATCATAACAATCTCTTGATATATAAGACAAAACAAAATCAGATGAAAAGACTTGTTCATAATCAATTTTAAAAATTATGAGGAAATTTCAGATTCGAGATCAATCCGATTAGCAGAGGCGGCCTCAAAGGTTGCCAAAAAATACAAGACAAAGATTGTTGTTTGTCCTCCAAACCACATGATATCCGAAGTGGCAAAGCTTCCAGTCACAGTATTTTCCCAGCATGTTGATACTGCAAAAATTGGAAGCACTACAGGCTTTGCAGTCCCAGAGCTTTTGAAAAAATCCAAAATCAAGGGCTCTCTAATCAACCACAGTGAGCACAGGATATCCCCGCAAGAAATAGAGGATCTTGTTTCAAGACTGAAGAATTTGAAAATGACATCAGTTGTATGTGTAAAGGACGTAAGCGAGGCCGGAAGATATGCAAAGTTAGAGCCTGACTATATCGCGATAGAGCCCCCCGAACTGATAGGAAGTGGTAAAGCTGTTTCAAAGGAGAGACCGGGTGTCATCACAGACTCGGTAAAAGCTGTAAAAAATGCAAAAAACTCTACGCGGCTGCTCTGCGGCGCCGGAATTATCTCCGGAGATGACGTTGCAAGGGCACTTGATCTTGGAGCCGACGGCATACTTGTGGCAAGCGGCATAGTCAAGGCAAAAAACTGGAAGAACATAATAGAAGAATTTGCACTTGCGTTCACAAAGAACTGAAAAATTTGATATGCTACTGTAACAGTACTCTTGTGTGAAATCGGTCTATTTTTTTAATGAGGGAGACGGCAAGAACAAGAAATTGTTTGGCGGCAAGGGAGCAGGCCTGATGGAGATGACAAGACTCGGGCTTGCGGTGCCGCCAGGTTTTACCATTACAACCGATGTTTGCACAAAATATTACGACAATAATAAAAAGATGCCAAAAGGCCTCATGGCAGAAGTAAAAAGAAACATCCAAAAAATTGAGAAAAAAACAGACAAAAAGTTTGGCTCTGAAAAAAACCCGCTTCTTGTATCCGTAAGATCTGGTGCTGCAACGTCAATGCCTGGCATGATGGATACAATTCTCAACCTGGGATTAAATGACAAGACAGTCATTGGACTTGACGATTCCAGCAAGAATCCGAGATTTGCATGGGATTCCTACAGAAGGTTTGTCCAGTTGTTTGGCAAAGTGGTATTTGGCATTGATGACAAAAAATTTGATGCCGTGTTGCATGATGCAAAAAATAATCAGGGCGCGAGACAGGATTTTGAGCTAAGTGTCGAATCATTAAGAAGTATAGTATCCAGGTACAAGTCAATCTGCCAAGAGCATACAGGGCAACAATTTCCAGAAGATCCATACAGACAGCTTGAGCTTGCAATAGAGGCAGTCTTCAAAAGCTGGATGGGTGAGAGGGCAGTAGTATACAGGGAAAGATACAAGATCTCAAAGGATGTCTCAAATGGCACCGCAGTAAACGTGGTCACCATGGTATTTGGCAACATGGGAGACGACAGTGCTACAGGGGTTGTCTTTACGCGAGACCCTTCAGACGGCTCGAAAAAAATCTTTGGCGAGTATCTTGTCAACGCGCAGGGGGAAGACGTTGTGGCAGGAATCAGAACGCCACAGCAAATAGACCGGATGACAAAAGACATGCCGTCAACGTACAGACAACTGCTTGCTACCTGCAACAAGCTTGAAAGACACTTCAGTGAGCCGCAAGACATAGAATTCACTGTTGAAAAGGGCAGGTTTTACCTGCTGCAGACTCGTTCTGCCAAGATGAATGCAACTGCAATGATTAGAACGTCAGTTGCAATGGTGAAAGAAAGGCTGATAACAAAAGAGCGTGCCATCTTGAGGCTTCATCCGGAAGATCTTGACCAGATTTTGCACAGAACAATCGATGCCGAAGCTACAAAAAGATTCGACCCCATAACAAAAGGCATACCTGCATCGCCTGGAGCAGCATCTGGTGTAGTCATGTTTGACGTCAAGAGAGCATCAAGCGCAGGCGAGGGAGGAACGCGGGTCATACTTGTGAGAGAAGAGACAAAGCCGGAGGATGTGCCGGCATTTTTCTCGTCTGCCGGAATTCTTACAAGCAGGGGTGGAAAAACATCGCACGCCGCAGTGGTAGCAAGAGGCATGGGAAAGCCGTGCATTGTGGGCTGTGCTGACATTAGAATAGATTACAATACAAAACAGTTTCTTGCAGACGGAAAAACAGTAAGCGAGGGAGACGTGATAACAATTGACGGAAGTACTGGCAACGTATACACAGGAGAGATACCAACGGTGGAGCCGAAACTGACAGATGATTTTAGGACAATACTTGAATGGTCAGAAAAGTTCAAGACGCTAGGAATACGTGCAAACGCTGACACCCCGCAGGCTGCAAAGCTTGCACGTATGTACGGAGCAAAGGGCATAGGCCTGTGCAGGACAGAGAGGATGTTCAATGCGCAGGACAGGCTTGCAGTTTTTGTAGAGATGATAATGGCAAAAACAATAGAGGAAAGAAAATCAGTATTGGAAAAACTCCGTATACTACAGAAACAGGATTTCAAAGAAATTCTATCCATAATGCGCGGATATCACGTTACAATCAGGCTTTTAGATCCCCCATTGCACGAGTTTCTCCCAAACATCGAGGTACTGATAAACAAGATGCACGTTTTGGAAAAACAGGCAAAATCAGAGGAGATTGCACAAACCCAGAAAGTTCTTGAAAGGGCAAAAGAGCTTGCAGAAGTAAATCCTATGATGGGCCACCGGGGGGTCAGAGTCGGAATTACATATCCCGAGATCTACGAGATGCAGATAAGGGCAATTTGCGAGGCGTCGGCTGAGCTTGCAAAAGAAAAAGTCGACGTCCACCCGCAGATAATGATACCGCAAGTTGGAAACGTCACCGAACTAAGATACATCAAGGAAATGTACGATTCCATAAAGTCAGAGGCGGAATCAAGGGAGAGAGTCAAGTTGCGGATGAATTTTGGCACCATGATGGAGGTTGTGAGAGCGTGTCTTACTGCAGATGAGATTGCTCCCATAACAGAGTTTTTCAGCTTTGGTACAAATGATCTCACCCAAGCAGTATTTAGCTTTAGCAGAGAGGACGCAGAGGGCAAGTTTCTCTCCCAGTATTTTGAAAAAGAGATAATGATTGACAACCCGTTCCAGTCGCTTGATGTAAACGGCGTTGGAAGTCTTATGAAGATTGCAATATCAAAGGGCAGAAGCGTAAAACGCGGCCTAGAGATTGGCGTCTGCGGCGAACACGGGGGAGACCCGCATTCAATCAAGTTTTGCAACGGAGCAGGATTGACATACGTCAGTGCGTCAGCACACAGGGTTCCAATAGCAATCCTAGCAGCAGCACAGGCATCACTTGAAAATACACCCAAATCCGCAAAGGGAAAAGTAAGCAGGGATAGGTAACCCCAACATGTGTTCACGAAAGCTGAAATATAGAATGTTCGTATTTCATTTTACTACATGTTACCTCGACTAGAATCAATAAAGCAGGCAAGGCTGAAGATTGGCCTGACACAACAAAAACTTGCATCCCTTACAGGTGTCAGCACATCGATGATAAACCAGATAGAGTCTGGCAGGTGCCAGCCAAGCTATGCCACTGCAAGAAAAATATTTGAGGTCTTGTGGTCGCTTGAGAGCCAGTCATCCATGAAGGCAGGAGACATTTGCAGCAAGGAGGTTGTAAAGATAAAGGCAAATGACACGTTAAATGACGCAATAAAAAAGATGCAGGACTTGGGCATCAGCCAGGTACCGGTTTTTGAAGGAAGTGATGTGGTAGGCGTTATAACAGAGGATGGAATAGTAAAACACATCATCGACAACGACGAGACGCAGAGAAAAAAAATAAGAATATCAGAGATAATGGACCCGCGCCCGCCCATAGTGGATTATGATACTCCTGTCAAGACGCTGGTCTCACTGATACGATACTCAAAGTGTGTCCTTGTCTCAAAACAGAGCAAGATTGTAGGAATAATCACTGCGTCTGACACGCTAAAGATTGTAGAGTGACTGCATGCCACACTGTAAATGAAATTACCGGTCTTACTTTTTTGGATGCGAGCAGAGCTCGGTTAGAACGCCGTGAAGCGATTTTGGATGAATGAATGTAATCTTTGTGCCTCTCGAGCCTGGTCTCACCTCGCCCAAAAACCTTACACCGTTGTTTTTCATCCTGTCAACTTCCCCATCTATTGATTCGGTTTCAAGCGCAATGTGGTGCAATCCCTCCCCCCTGCTTTCCAAAAACTTTTTGATTGGGCTTGCATCCTTTGTTGCCTCCATCAGTTCAATTCTTGAGTTATTCAGGTGCAGTATTGCCACTCGAACACCTTCGCTCTCTATCGTCTCAAACTCTACCTCTTTTACTCCAAGTACGTTTTTGTATTCCTTTACTGCCTCATCCAGATTGTTGACAGCTATTGCAACGTGATCTATTCTCATCCTAGAACGACTCCCTTGGCTGGTATATTCCAAATACTTCTCTAAAGGTATTGCTTATCTCACCAAGAGTTGCATAGCTTCGCACCGAGTCCAGAATGTATGGCATCAGGTTTTCTTCTTTTTCTGCGGCACTTTTCATCTTAGACAGGGCTGATTCTGCCTTTTTGTTGTCCCTTGTACCGCGAAGCTCCTTTAGATTTTGAACCTGCATTACCTGAATGCTGTCATCTATCTTCATTATCTCCGGTTTTTCTTCCTTGGAATCGGTAAACTTGTTGACTCCTACGATTACTCTTTCGTTGCTGTCTATCTCTTTTTTTAGCCTGTATGCATTCTGGCGTATTTCAGACTGGAAGAACCCCTTTTCTATTCCGGCAAGCGAGCCTCCCATCCTGTCAATCCTCTTGAGATACTTGAGTGCCTCTTCTTCTATCTTGTCAGTTAGAGTCTCAACATAATACGAGCCTGCAAGCGGGTCGACTGTCTTTGTGATTCCGCTTTCATGCCCCACAATCTGCTGCGTCCTTAGCGCAATCTTTACTGCAGCTTCTGTAGGCAGTGCCAGAGCCTCGTCTTTCGAGTTTGTGTGAAGCGATTGGCATCCCCCAAGTACTGCTGCCATCGACTGTACTGCCACTCTTACAATGTTGTTGTCTGGTTGTTGGGCAGTCAGAGACTCTCCGCTTGTCTGGACATGGAATTTTAGCTGCATTGATTTTTTGTCCTTTGCATGGAATCTGTCCCTTACTATCTTTGCATAGATTCTTCTTGCAGCCCGGAACTTGGCAACCTCTTCCAAAAACTCGCTTGTGCAACAAAAGAAAAACGACAGCCGTGGCGCAAACGCGTCAATTTTCAGTCCCCTGTCAACGCATGTTTCGATGTACTCAATTGCATTTGCAAGAGTAAACGCAACTTCCTGAACAGCGTT
Organism: Nitrososphaerota archaeon; assembly: GCA_028867735.1. GTDB lineage: Archaea > Thermoproteota > Nitrososphaeria > Nitrososphaerales > Nitrosopumilaceae > Nitrosotalea. The sequence continues at coordinate 12,674 of JAGWFW010000020.1, read as the reverse complement.
ACATCCAGCTTCTCTCATGTGATACCCGGATATAGATATCGGATACCACTGGGGGACTTTTTTCGAGCAATATTCAATCATGTCTCCAATCAGCCTCATCGATGGCCTTGGAGGATAGATGTAGGTGTTTCTTGCAATGTATTCCTTGAGTATGTCATTTTGCGTGGTTCCTCGGAGTTGCTCGCTTTTTACTCCCTGCGATTCCCCCGTTGCAATATAGAGCGACAGCAGTGTTGATGCGGTTGCATTGATTGTCATGGATGTGCTCACCTTGTCAAGCGGAATTCCGTTAAAGCACGTCATCATGTCCTTGAGCGATGTGATAGAAACGCCTACCTTTCCCACTTCGCCCTCGGCATGAGAATCGTCTGCATCATACCCTATTTGCGTTGGCAAGTCAAACGCCATGCTCAGGCCTGTCTGCCCCCTTTCAAGAAGATACTTGAATCTCTGGTTTGTCTGTGCAGCAGTGCCAAAACCTGTATACTGCCTCATGGTCCACAGTCTGTCCCTATACATGCCGGGATGTATGCTTCTTGTAAACGGGTATCTGCCAGGCTCTTCTGTCTTGCTTTTTGGCTTTACCTTGGAATCATAGAAGCGCTTTACTGGAATGTTAGAGTCTGTCTTTATTTTGTCTGCCATGTTATCACTTTACCAATTTTGATATCTTGTCTGCAGCCTCGAAAGGATCAAGTGTCTTTTCTTGCACCTTCTTTAGATATCTAGCATAAGTGTTGCTTGAATCAAGCATGTTGCTCACTTTGTTTTTGACATTATTTAAAACAATATCTCTGAGTTCCAGATCAAGTCGTTGCGCTTCCTTTTGCTTCTTTGATTTTGCCCTGGACTCCATTAGTTCCTGAAGTTTCTTTGCAAATTCTGCCATGCCTTTGTTTGACCTGGTCGAAGTCATCATGACTGCAGGGTTGTTTTCTGACATTCCAATGAAATCGCGTACTGAATCAAATAGCTGGTTTGCACCGGGCAGATCGCTCTTGTTGATAAGATAAATGTCTCCAATCTCAGTAAGGCCTGCCTTTATTGTCTGAATGTTGTCTCCGGTGTTTGGGTTGAATACAACCACAGTGATATCTACAACACGCGATATGTCAACCTCGGTTTGCCCTGCCCCAACGCTTTCTATTATTATCGGATCAAACCCTGCAAACTCTAATACTCTCATGCTGTTTCGCAATGCGAGAGATACTGCGCCTGTTGCCCCTCTTGACGCCATGCTGCGGATATATGTGCCAGAGTCGGTGGATTCAGTCATTCTTACACGATCGCCCAAGATTGCGCCTCCGGTGATATGACTAGTCGGATCTATTGCAAGAACGGCGGTTTTGCATCCTAGCTTGTTGAGTTCCATGCTTGTCTTGTTGATCAGAGTGCTCTTGCCCGCGCCCGCAGGACCGGTTATTCCAATAGTGATAGATTTACCGGAATTTTTGAATATTTTTTTGATGAGGCCTCTTGCTTCTTTTTCATCGTTTTCAATTATAGATATGGCTCTTGCGATGGCTCTACGCTTTCCTTGTTTGAGATCCTTTACCAAATCCATGCAGAACAGATACTGTCAGATTATTGACATATATCACAATTACCAACCTAGTTTGGTTTTCTACGCATGAATCGGCATGTTTTTTGATATACATTCCATTGTATAACCAAGACATCACATTCCTGTGGCTAAAGGGGCAATCTGGCATACCCACTGCAACAGCAGGGTAAATTGGATATCCGGGGCTACGGCAATCTCTATCTTGCACTTGAAGAGATGGATGTACTATGATTAATCTTCATGAAAATTATTGCGATCAGGAACAAATAACACTTAATTTCGTATCATCCATCATGCAAAAACTCGTGTTGTACAAAAAACATCTTTTTATAACAATGCATAGATGAATCTGTATGCTAAAATTCAAGTGCAAAGATGCAGGATTTGACTGCAAGTTTGTAGCAAAAGGCAAGACACAGGAGGAGATACTTGCACAATGTGCATCACATGCTACAAAAGATCACAGCATTAAACCAGAAGACATAACCGAGGAGTTAAAAGAGAAGATAAGAAAGAATACACACAAGTCTTGGTTTTAATTCTACATACAGCTTGAGATAATCATGGGTTTTGAACTCCAGCCTATCAAAGAATCTTTTTTTACTAGATTGTACATATGGAATACAGGGTTAAGAGAATAGACCGCATTTGATGGGCATTACCCATCATGGTGGAAATTTATTCTCCGAGCATTACGATAACCAAGCATCCTTGAGTTTTATGAAAAGTCCGCGACTGTTTTTTGGATATATTTTAGATGTGAAAAAGCATGGATCAAATTCAAACGTTGAAAAACGCAAAGATTCCTTGACAGACTAGAATTGTCCTATTTTCAACATGTGAAAATCTGCGCCACTCTTTTATTTTGATATGTGGTACTTGCACGTATGAAGTTCAGATGGTGGTACGTTTCCATGGGTGTCACGGTAATACTGGTACTTGTAAGCATGATGTATCTTGGAAATTTCATGTGTGTCCCAGTGGAGAACAATTCGTGCAATTCACTCTTGCCTGAAGAGGGCAAAATGGTTACAGTTGCCCCACCTACTGCTACTACAACTCCAGCATCATCTCCCGTTACTCCAGTCTCCACTCCGAAAAACAACATTCCTGGTGGGACTGGCGGTACAGTTGCCCGAAACGGAAACAAGGTGGACTTTACACTAAGCTTTCAGATTAGTTCTGATTTCTCAAAGTATGGCTTTGACGCACCAATTGGTTCACAGGGTGCAAATCCAGACATTACAGTACATTCGGGGGATACGGTTACGATTCACCTAAGTAACCCAAGCAAGTCATTTCACGCGTTTGGCATAGTTACAGATCCTGAAAATCCCAGCTCTGTTGTCTGGAATTCTGCATTCAAGAGTGCGGACAGCCCCATGAAGCCTGGTGAGACAGGTGATGTTACATTTGTAGCAGGAACGCCCGGACTGTACCATTACATATGCACGGTTCCAGGACACGCGGCACTTGGAATGGACGGTAACTTTATTGTAAAGTAAATGTGTCTGATGACAAATTTCCATTTTTTGAATTCTTGACGGTTACTGCTATAGAACCTGAACCATCTATTGTTTATCAAAAAAAGTTACTTGCCATTTTGATGAAATCGCGTCTTGGCTCTAAAACTCCGCCTTCTTCATCTTGGAGCCACACCTTGGGCAAAGTGCTCCCCTGAATTTGTTGCCGCACACAAGGCAGACATACCCCACACCATTGCCGAGAAATCTGCTGTTCGCGCTGCTGCCCATGCCGTTCCCCCATCTCTTCAATGATCCGTTTCGCAAGATGAGTGGATAGATTACAAATACGGCAATCGTTGCAATAAAGCCGTACGGCCACGGAAAGATCATCTGCAGGCCTATGCTGACGGCAAGCGAGATAAATATCGAGACAAGGTAGTTTCTATAGTATGACTGCATATGCTTCTTTATCACATTATGCAATTTAAATCGTGTTGCAATACGGCAGTCTGTTTGGGGACAGTCTGGCCTGGCTCTTGACCGGATGCATCTGCCCTCCTTGTATAGCTGTGAAAAAAGAGATGTGTCCAAGTTTTGATAACTGCGCATTCAACTGCAGATCAGCATAAAATGATAAAGAATCCTTTCCACCACGTTTTTGCGGGACATTTTTCTTGTTTGCTGGTCTAACTTGGCCAACCACCCCGTTTAAAAAAAGCAAGGTGGTGGTAAGAGCGGTTGGCAAAGGGATACCATCATGAAATAGCATACAGGCTGCGCGAGGTACCGGTAAGGCAGATAAAGGTATGGGGTGACGCGCAGGCAAGAAAGCTTGACAGGACGGGAATTTCCGAGCTTGCAAGGTCGATCAAGAGCGAGGGCCTCCAGAACCCCCCGATGGTCCAGCAGGACGGCAAAAACTCGTACCTTCTCATGTCAGGCCAGCGTAGGCTTGCGGCACTCAAAAGGCTCAGGACAAGAAAGGTTCCGGTTCTAGTACTGACAAAAAAGACAGCATACGAGCTTCAGGACGCAAAGGCAGCCTCTGTAATCGAGAACATTTACCGCCGAAACATGAACACAAGGGACATTGCCGCAGCGTGCGGTTTTCTTGCGGCAAAGATCGGCAGGTCAAAGGCCGCGCAGTCGCTTGGCATGTCAGCAATAACGTTCCGCAGGTACCACGGCTTTGCAGGAGTGCCGGAAAGACTGAAAGAACTCGTCCCGAAAAGGCTCTCAAGGGACCAGGCAACAAGACTTTACACCGCGGTACCGGATCTTGCAAGGGCGTTGAAGATTGCAGGCAGGATCTCAAAGCTTGACTCCTCTTCAAGAAGGGCATATCTCGAGTTGCTGTCACGCAGCCCAAACCTGTCGCACAAGACCATGATGAAGAAGATCAGGCTACACCGTATGCAGAAAACCGTCCTGTTAAAGCTTCCAAAGGGCAAGGCGCGCGGTCTTGCCGTGCAGTCACGGCGTCACGAGATGGAGCCGCAGGAACTGGCAGGCAGGATCCTGTCTGACTGGCTCAAGAGAAAGGGATACTAGCTCGAAAATTTTCATGTAAAAATGACTCTCCTTATTCTGCATTCCACTACAGTTTTCCAGCTAGAGCGTGCGCTAATACTATCCTCGGCATGTTCTCTCGAGTTTTCTGCTGCATGTGCTACCTTTTTTCTCAGAGCCCGCTCTAGTTGGCACATGAGATACGATGTTTTCTCCTGTCCCATATTGGATACCAAAGATGTACAAAATATGGCTCATTTTGCTGGAGGCAGAACCTGCTCCTTTTTCAGGTCACGTAACAGTATTGCAGATATCGAGACAATTCCTACCTGTATGGCTTTGGTCAATATGTCGATTGCCCCAATGTCATTTTGAATGCCTACGACTGGCAGGCTGACAGTCCTTGATGCAACATACAGTATGATCAGAAAGGCCGAGACCAGGATTGAAATCACATAAGGTGCTCGGCTATGCAGCCTGTTCTTTAGCATCCATATTGCAAGCGGGATGCATACTATACCGGCAGTTGCAAAAAACATTGTCTGCACCTGCGATCCCACGTCATGCGATCCTGCAGATTCTGCATATGATGATACAAGATAGATTATCCCGCTTGCTGCCATGAGAAATGATACTATCAGAATTGATGATCTGGTTGATCTCTTCATGATATTCATAAGGCGCTCTTTTTTTAATAGATGCCTACCGTTCCTACAATTGAGAATGGTTTATTTTTCTCCAAACTTTTGCCAGAGTCTTACTATCTTGTCATCCATCTTGATACGTTCTATTTTGTACGATATCTTTCCATCCCTGAATCGTATCTCAATCTCAGAAACAAGTCCCTTGTAATAGCTCTCGTCCAGACCTTCTAGTGTTCGAACAACCTTTGTCTTTTTTATCATGTTCATGTACTCTAGGAACTTGATCTTCCGGTAGACTGTGGAGACAGGCATGCCAAGCTTTGTAGCAATATCCTGCGCGGTCATCTCGCTATCTTTTAAAAGTATGATTATCTCTCTGCTGTATCTGTCCCCAAGTACTGAAAGTATGTCATCATCGCTTTCCATTTCAGCTTTTCTTAACGGCCAGGATAAGTACGAGAAACCCTGCTATCTCGAACCCCTCTTCAATAATTTTTTGCAGATTCTCGCTTTGAAGGAAAGAAAAGGTATCCTCGATAACGGTCTCCCCTATAATTAAAAGCGTAAATCCTATCACTAGAAGCAACATGGGGGGATATCTTGTCCTCTTGAACGCCTTTGCAGCAAAAAATACAAGCAAAGACCCAACTATCAGATGTGCTGCCAGTAGAACATAATGAGTAGTGGATAAATCTACCATTACTCATCTAATCCAAACATACGCAATCATAAAAGCAAATCTTGACACGGAAAGATATCATCTTTTATCTGATGATGTTTTCCGTTTTTAAATTAATGCCTATTCCCAGCAATGAGAACGGTAATCAGACTGATATAAGATAATGAGAAAGATGCACCATGAATAAGAAGATTGTCGCAGCGGCAGGCATTGCAGTGCTTGTTATCGCGGTGGCAGTTGTAGGTGTCAAGACGATAGCTGGAGACAAGGCAACAGAAGTTCCCGGAGAGGAACACATGGAAAGTGCATTACACATACAAGAATCTAACACAACAAATGCAACCAAATCTGCAGAATCCGGATCTATAGAATCAGGCGAGTCAGGACCATAAATTAACAACCCTTTCATTTGCTCAGCTTTTGCACAAACATTGATAGGCGACGGTCATCATCTACAAGCCCGCCAAGTTCAGATTTTATCTTTTCAACTACGATCAAATATGCATTGCCAAACAATTCTTTTAAAGCAAAATTTAGAACATCAGGATTTCTGTAACAGTCAGAAAATTTGAGATTGTGGGCCTCCATTATCTCTTTTACTTTGACATAAGTTGTCATCCCAATATTCATGAGAATTTTCTCAACAATTGACGAAACTACATCGTCAAGTAACTGTTCATCATCCACTGGTTCTTCAGTCCCTACAGTCTGAAATATTGAACGTCTATTAATTAAGTGTGTACCCGATGTTGTGATTTTATTTAAGATAAATAATCTTGTCAGGTACAAGTATCAGATAACTCGAAACACCTTCTGTCAATAAATAAAGATTTTAAGGCCCAGCACCGTCTTCAAAATCATGTCGCAAAAAACCCAGACAAAGCGCATCAGGATACTGGTGTCAAAGCTAGGCCTTGACGGACATGACAGGGGCGCACTGGTGCTATGCAGGGCGTTCAGGGATGCAGGGATGGAAGTGGTTTACTCGGGGTTGTTTGCAACACCAGAAAGAGTGGCACAGATTGCAGAAGACGAGGACGTAAATGTGATAGCACTAAGTTTGTTAAATGGAGCACACCTTACCTTGTTTCCAAGAGTTGTTAAAGCACTCAGAGAAAAGGGCATAACCGATGTGCTTGTTATAGGAGGAGGCGTTATTCCACAAGACGACAAGGCGGACCTTGAAAAGGCGGGAGTACTTGGAAACTTTGGACCCGGGACGCCCCTGCCTACAATAATTGATTTTATCCAGTCTAATCTGGAAAAGATCAAGAAAAACTGAATGAATTATTCTGTAGAATCAGGCCACATCATCTGGCGCATCTTCTTTCCCACTTGCTCCACCTGATGTGCCTCTATCTGCTTCATGTATCTGTCAAATGCATTCTTGCCGTTCTTCCTGTAATCGCTTGTCCATTCCAGGTTAAATGTCCCGTCCTGTATCATTTTCAATGCTTTTTTCATCTTCTCCTTGACATCCTTGTCCATAACCATCGGGCCGCGTGTCAGTCCGCCGTATCGTGCAGTCTCGCTCACTCGCCTGTACATACCTGCTATTCCGTATCTTTGAATCATATCTACAATAAGTTTGAGCTCGTGTAACACCTCAAAGTAAGCTATCTCAGGCTGGTATCCTGCTTCAACCAGGGTTTCAAATGCAGTCATTACCATCGATGCAGAACCTCCGCACAGGTCCACTTGTTCTCCAAACCAGTCTGTCTCAACCTCTTCTTTGAAAGTTGTTTCTATTACCCCAGCTCTTGTGCTACCGATACCTTTTGCAATTGCAAGGGTTCTATCCCATGCCCTTTTTGTATGATCTTGATAGACTGCAACGATTGCCGGAGTGCCAAATCCCTGTTGATATGTTTCACGAACTTTGGAACCTGGCCCTTTTGGAGCTACCATGATCACATCAACATCTTTTGGCGGAGTAATCCATCCCCAGTAGATTGCCGCGGCATGTGAAAATGAAAGCGCCTTGCCTGCTTTCAGATGCGGAGCTATTTCATCTTTGTAAACTTGAGCTTGCACCATGTCTGGAATCAGTATGTGAATAATGTCTGCCTTGTCACATGCGTTTTGGACCGACATGACCTGGTGACCATCTTCTTTTGCCCTCTTCCAGCTAGCACCAGACTCGTTTACGCCTACAATAACATTAAAACCAGAATCCTTCAGGTTGTTTGCCTGTGCATTTCCCTGAATCCCATAGCCAAGTACTGCAATTATCTCATTTTTTACTGAATCTACCTTTACGTCAGAGTCTTTCCAAGTTTTTGCCATGTTTGACCTTAAAGATATTCGGAATAAAAACGTACAATATGCATTTGTTCAAGATTTTTCCCCGCAGTTTACAGGATTGTTGATGATTCTCACGGTGCTGCCATCTCGTACATCTTTTGATACAATACTGTAGCTCAACTACATGTGCACTAGTAGAATTGCAGAAATTGTCCATTCATCTGGGATGTGTGTACTGTAAAACAGTATATGTACTGTACTTATTAAGGGAATCCAGTACATGGCAAAATTTTTACAAATCACAGTTCAGGTATATAGTAGATTCTCCTAAAAATAGAAATATTAATCAAAAGATACCTTAAATAGGAAATTTACCATGCATATGCTATTGGGGGAAAAGACAGAAGGCATAAGCGCACTTGTAGTAGATGACAACAAGGAGATCCTTGCGCTGTTCATCGAGCTTTTAGAATTAAAAAACTTTACAGTTACAGGCAAGGCTCACAGTGGCAAGGAGGCAGTGGTGTTATACAACAGCCTTAGGCCAGACATTACGTTTTTGGACGTTGTGATGCCAGACGGAGACGGGATATATGCTTTGGAAAAGATCAGAGAAGTCAATCCTGACGCAGTGGTAATAATGATTACATCAGATCTTGCGCCTACAACTGCAGAACGATTAGAACAGCTTCACGCTTCAGCAGTGGTTTACAAGCCGTTTGACATTAGCGAGATCGTAAAGATTGTCAAAAAGCTTTTGTCAGAATCCGAAATCAGTCAAATGAAATTTTTCAATTAATTTCAGGTTCCAGAAAACCAAATCTGGAGATACACTCAAAATTTAGATCGCGTCATTTCAAGACAAAACTGTTAGCGTTCCCCAAATTTGGAAAATGGAAGATTACCGGAAAAGTTTGATTTTGTCAGTTTTTATTTTGTCGTTATAAATTTTTAAATACGGCAATAATTTTGATTCATCGGGGAGTAAAACGGGTTCAGAGTTAACGATTGACGAGATGTGGCAAGTCATGGAAGAGTATGGCATAGACCGCAGACTTTTAGAATCTACCAATCCCAGCAACGAGTTATTGTTCAGATTGTATTCCGCCATTAAGCAGGTAAAGGAAAAATCAGAATCGTTCGAAAAAGAAAATAACGAGTTTTTAAGATCAGACCAGACAAAGTAATTTTTGCAATAATCATTTGTTATTGTAGTAGAGTTGAGTCTGCATCATGTCAAGTCTCAGGTAACTTAATTTTTAGGGTGTAATATTATTAAATGTTGGAAGAAATTTTCAAATACTTTTGCATTGGGACAGTTTGTATAGTTATGCTGTTTGGAGATTCAGCTGTTGCCAGTGGCCAGCAGTTCCATATTCCTTCTTGGATTAAAAATAACGCAAAATGGTGGTACGAAGGAAAAATAGGAGATCCTGATTTTGTGAAGGGAATCCAGTATCTCATACAAAATAACATCATGACAGTGCCACCTGCAAACTCGACAATTACAAGGGAAAACATGATACCAATCTGGGTAAGAAATGATGCGGGGTGGTGGGCAAACGGAACAATCTCTGACAGTGAGTTTGTAAAAGGAATCCAATATCTAATTTCCTCTGATGTAATCCATGTTATCACTGGACAGAATTCTACAACGAACAATCCAGAGCCACAGTGTTATAATCTTACGACACCGGCGGACAAAGAGACATGTTTGCAGCAAATAGCATACGAGAACAAGATGAGAAATTCAATTGCGTCGTCTACACCATATGTCATAGGCCCAGTCACATTTTATTATGCAGGAAGTGAGTTGCTGCCAGCAGATGATGACAGGTCCATATTGACTATACATTTTGTGGTCAAAGACAACGCAGGTCAAGAAATAACAATGTCGTGTCAGAATCAGAATTCTTGCGATTATGCACTAAGTGATGGAGAAAAAGAGATCCCATATGCAACCAACACACTAGTCTACGGTAGCCTCACCTTGCCACCAGACATGCCAAAATTTGTGGATTGGACTTTCTACGATGTAATTGACACTACAAAACATTATTCTTTTCTTGTAAAAGAACCATGGGGTACAGGTTCCATACCGATAAAGATCCCGCATCATTAATTTTTGTATATAGTTATGCAGATTTTATCTTGTTTAGATAGACGTAACCAAGAACAACTGCCAGTACTGCAATTATAGATATCACGACTCCCATCTTTTCGTAAAGTAAAATCCATCCAGCACCGATTGCAAGCATAATGGCAGACCATGCAAAATGATATCCGTAATCATACTTTATGCCATGCCTCCTCTTGCTTATTCCAAGTGCGGTAGTGTATATCGAGACTGGGATTAGAAACAACGGTGTTGCTAGGATAATTGGCACCATATTCAATTGCAGCAGGGCAAAGACTCCAATGGCATCAAGTATTATTACAGTAACGGCAGTTGTAGAATCAGATATCTTTCGCGTTTGAACGCTGGCCAACATGATATTTAGTTCATTCTTTGATATAAAGATGAATTGTGCAATGGAATTTTAGTCGTGTTCAACGGGCATTGCCAATTGTTAAATTGTCATTTCTTTTCCACAGTTTACGCATCTAACTACGGTACCTTCTACCTTTATCCTATCAAATTTTTTTGAACCGCAATTAGGGCATATTGGGCAGGCCCTGAGCTTCTCCATGATTTCATCTAGTGAAAAGGGATTTATCAGTTTGTCCAAGCAAATGGCTTTTATCAAATAGGCTACCAACCGAACATCAGTATGGAGGGAATACATTTTTCCTCTGATGATGAGGAAATAAGCCTGGAATATTTGTATAATATTGGCCTTGGACATGCAAAGAGAGGCAGGCCAAAGGACGCCATATTTTACTTTGACAAGGTACTCAAGGTAGAGCCCATACATGTAAATGCCCTAGCCAACAAGGGAAATGCACTGGGAAAACTTGGCAGATATGAAGACGCCATCTCAGCCTACGACACTGTCTTGAAGGCAAGACCCACACATGTGCTTTGCCTCTTAAACAAAGGGCTTGCGCTACATTATCTTCAAAGATACGATGAAGCGGTTTCCTGCTATGACATGATTCCACAGCCAGAATCAGAACGTGCAAACGTCTTGTACCACAAGGCATGCAGCAAGGCACTTCAAAAAAACGTCGAAGAATCTCTTTCATTACTTGAACGTGCCATAATTCTTGATTCAGAATATGCCGCAAAAGCTGGCAGGGACCAAGATTTCGACATTCTCAGGAACGATGAAAGATTCAAAGCTCTTCTGTCTTGATATACAATAAAGAAAAATATGTCAATGAAAACATGATACTATGAACGTTGGAATAATTGGCACCGGATTACTTGGCAAGGCAGTAGCAACGCGTCTTATCAATACAGGACACAGTGTCATAGTTTACAACAGAACAAAAGAAAAAACAAAACCGCTTGAGATGTCAGGTGCACAAGTTGAAGAATCCCCAAAAAAAGTATCGGAAAAATCCGATCTTGTAATAACAATTGTCAAAGATGCGTCTGCTGTAGAGGCAGTAGCATTTGGCAATGATGGCATAGTGCAAGGGAGACATGACGGGCTTGTCGTTGCAGACATGAGCACAATTAACCCCATATCCTCAAGAAAGATTGCAGAAAAATTCGCACAGCATGGAATACCCATGATAGACAGCCCCGTAATGGGCGGCCCTTCTCTTGCAGAGAAAGGACAGCTAATAGTCATGATAGGCGGAAAAAAAGAGATTTATGAAAAATGCAAGACGGTCTTTGATTGCATAGGTGAAAAAACGTTTTACCTTGGGACAAACGGCACTGCAGACGCAATGAAGCTTGCCATGAACCTGCAGATCTCAATCTTGGCCCTTTCCATATCAGAAGGAATCATACTTGCAAAAAAATCAGGACTTGATCCACTTGTCTTTCTTGAGGTCCTAAACTCAACTTATTTCAAAACAGGCATGAGTACTCTCAAGGGACCAAAGATGGCAAGAGGCGTCTTTGAGCCGAGTTTCTTCCTCAGCGTGATGCAAAAAGACCTCGACGAGATAAACTATACAGCAAGAGAGGTTGGGGCAAACTTACCTGTTGCCAGGCTTGCAAATGAACTGTATTATAACGCAGTCAAGGACGGATTTGGCAAGATAGACTATACCGGAATCATGGCATATCTTGAGAAGGCCTCCAAGTCAAGCACCTAGAGTTCTTCGGGCGGCTGTATCTTTCTAAAGTTTAGAAAAAGGCCAACATCATATGCCAGTTTTAGCACTCCGCCTATTACAAAAGGGGCTGCCAAGAGCTGCCCCAGTATGGCACCGACAATTGACGGACTGACGGCCTGGGCAATATTTCGTGAAGTGTTGGTGATTCCAGCTGCCGCAACACGTTCGTTCTCTTTTACCACTGCCATAAGATATGACTGCCTGGTTGGCACGTCCATTTGGGAAAGGCTCATCCTTGCAAAAAATAGAGAAATTGCAATTGAAAATGTTGGGGCAAATGCAAGAAATATCAATAAAATATTTGAGGGAATATGTGTAAAGACCATAGTATT
>JAGWFW010000209.1 GCA_028867735.1 Nitrososphaerota archaeon | reverse complement strand
GCAGCAGTTGCAGAAGCAGCTGTCAACGACAAGTTGCCTTCAATGCCTGCTGGCAGTGAATCATCTTCCGCACGATATATCTAGACAGTCTGTAGTGGATAATCTTCAATAATTGAAATAATCCATATTGCAGTAGAACAGTATCGAATAATCAAGAGTTTGTCAGCTACAAGAGAATTGACAAAGATCATCCAATTACGATACTCGGTATTTTCCTTCAAAACCTTGTAGTATATTTTTTGAAAAAGACAAAATGATCTTGAATGATAAAAATAGAAAATCCAATGATTTGTGAGATGATAAAATAATTACTAGTTTTGAACGGTGTCCTAGTTACTTACCTGTAGATATTCAATCCTTGTAGGAAATCGTATCTAGTCTATTTTGTTGTAATTGGAAAAAATTCTATCATGCAGACGTGTGTGATTCACACGTCATGTGAGAATGCATAGCATTCAAAGACATGGCGACCATTGTCGTCACTTCCTTGGGATTTCTCCTTTGGTACTTCTACGGAGGGATTTGACCCTGGCTGTATCACATGTCTGCTGC
>JAGWFW010000208.1 GCA_028867735.1 Nitrososphaerota archaeon | reverse complement strand
CTGTTTTTAGGCAACAGTAACTAAACCAAATGGTTTAACTGCACAAATTGTATCCAAAATACTAAAAAACATGAGGAAGAATACAAAAGAGATTTCGAGTGAATATGAGGCTTGATAATTTCACACTTGTTATGATAGACAAGAATTTGGCAGGCAAAAGAAAGGAGACACGACGTGATTGATTTTACAAAAACTGCTGATATCTTGCTGGTAGACGAAGCTGTTCTCTATGTGGGAATAATTGATTCGGCAGGAAATATTGTTGCATCCAAGAGTCGTGGGGTGGAGATTGTTGTCTAGCTCAAAAGATGAGATCATGAGAGATTTGTACGAGTCTCTAAGCTCCAAGTCCAAGTACATGTCTGCAGATCTTGATTCGGTCAGGTCTTTCCTAATCGAGCTTCGACAAGAGCTGGAGATAATAAGAACAGTATATGGCAATGAAGAAATTTTGTCAATAATGAAAAAGGCTGAATACACAAGGTATGAGATGGATCTAATAAAACCAGAACTGGAGACACTCAAGTCTGTACTCTACGAATTAAAATCTGTA
>JAGWFW010000207.1 GCA_028867735.1 Nitrososphaerota archaeon | reverse complement strand
ATCCGTTGGAAAAGCTAGTAGAGCAGGTAAAAAACCACCACTATTCTACCTTCAAGTTTTACAGAAAACAAGAATTCAAAGAGTCATTGCACAAGTTTGTACAAAATATACTAAACCATTACGATGACTTGGACAAGATATCATGGAAGGACCAAAACACGCTGCTTGTTGTAGAAAACAAACAATGAATTTATTCAATGTTTTATGACATTGATCATAAAGGTTTAAGATTAGTTTTGACCTAAAAGCACACGATGGATATTAAAAATCCCGCATATCTCAAAAAAATAGTAGAGCACTATCAAAACAGAATCAATAAACTTAGATCTGATAAGAGTTTTGAAATTCGCACAGAGATAGCAGATGGGTTTATTGATGAAATATTAAAATCCGCACCTGGTCTAATTATCGCCCTTAGTAGTATGGATAGGGTAATTAAAATTGATGAAAATGCATTTCCTAATTATCATAATATCATATGCATGGCACTAGATCAATACGTGAGAGACCTTAATGTAGACTGGAATACCCTTGAAAATCGATTATCACATAATC
>JAGWFW010000206.1 GCA_028867735.1 Nitrososphaerota archaeon | reverse complement strand
AGAATCCAACTCAACTGGATTTTACAATTCTTTTGTACCATTTGGAAGTTGTAATAGCTACCCCCTAGCAGTTGGTTATGATTCATCACAGATCAGCGCATCGGATTTTCCTTCTTATAGATTAGATATTCCTTGTTTTAATTCAATAGATGTAATTGACTCAGTAAAGATAGTTTCAGGTATGACCTACAAAGAAATTAACCTTTGGTAAAATATTCAAAGGCAAAAGTACTGTAATAAACAAACTGAATCTATTTCAGATGCTCCCGCAATTTTGACAAAATGAAGCATCCTTGATTGCATTTTACCGGATAAGATTCAGATAAAATATTAGTACATACACAAAACAGTTTTGATGCACCAAATTAGAAATCTTTTAAAATCACGGTATGCTTTACTTTTTCATGAGATCCATTCATTGGGTCTCGGTTGAACGTGAACTTTCCCCTCAAGGGCCTTTATCTTAATTTCATAGATGAAATATGTGAACAAAATTAGAGGTAAAAATATTAAAAAACTTGTCAAAATATTCCGTACTTGCTAGATTCCATCTCT
>JAGWFW010000205.1 GCA_028867735.1 Nitrososphaerota archaeon | reverse complement strand
TAGGAATGGGACCAAATTGTTTTGCCATCATAATGGGAATGATAACCGGTCAGTCATACGAAGCAGCATTGGGACCCGGCATAGCTGCACATTTTGGTACCAGTATAGCAATTGGTGCCATTTTTGGTGCGATAATCAGCACCCCTAAATTGCAAATTACCGGATTCAAAAAAGGAATTGCATTAGGTACAGCTACCGGAATTATTGCATATGCAGTAATATTTTTGCCAGTAGCCATGACTGCGATGCCACCACACATGATGGACCTGATGAAAATGATGCCAATGCAAGGCAATATGGCACCTGAAAAAGGTATGAGCGGAAGTTCCATGGAAAATTCTTCCATGAATAGCCAAGGTACCATGGGAAATCAAGGAATGAAAGGAACATCTGCAGCAGATGAGAAGATGAAGATGGAAGAGATGGACAAAATGATTATGGAACAGTCTCAGAAGATAATGCCTTCAATTCTCGGTGGATCGTTCGTATCGCATATCGTCTTTGGCATCGTCTTGGGCGCAGTAACGACTGCTATTGTTAGAAGATCTTGATTTGATTA
>JAGWFW010000204.1 GCA_028867735.1 Nitrososphaerota archaeon | reverse complement strand
ACTTTTGGCGCGAAAGGATCTAAAATCATCGTATCTCGTACTGTTCTTCTTATTTGCTTTGCCAATCCAAATTTTACCAATTTTGCAGCAGTGCATTTTGTTGGATCATCTTGTTTCAACATAAAAATTTGAACTTTCATTTTATTACTACAATCCATTGAAAAATAAATTATGCGATATTTTGAATATGGTTTTCATCAAGTAATTATTTTGTCAAATAAGTTACTTGATAATAAAATCTAGAAACTTGATCATTTTTCACTATCTGTATGTTCCACTGACCAACTTGGAGACTATCATTTGTTCCAGATGGAAGAAGGCTAAATTGTTGTATTCTCTGATCCGAGCCAGAAAATCCCACCAAAAGGGTCTCATTTCCAATTTTCACAGTCTGGTAAAGCGAACTTCCTTGAAATGTGGATTGAGATACATCACAGCCCGCACTAGAGCCAATGATGCAAGTGCCGCTAGGTGAGATTACCTTAAAGCTAACCGCATTTTCGTCACTAGGATTTACACGAAGCAGTCCATCTATCTCTCTTGGATAATAAGTTTGACTA
>JAGWFW010000203.1 GCA_028867735.1 Nitrososphaerota archaeon | reverse complement strand
AGACGCTGCACTTTAAGCGAAACCGTTCTTTCCATTTTTTCTTATTTTTTAAAATTGAAAAATTTGATCTTATTTTTTGTTATTTTTGCATGATGCTTTAGAAAGTCATCATTTGCAGCATGAATTGTTTTGAATTTGTTTTGTTTAAGGAATATGTTCCAAGTCTTAGCAAATTCAGAAAACTCCTCTTTGTTATATTGAGAATCCGACATTACGTAATGTGCTGCAGGATAAATGTCTGAAAGTTCTAAAGGTATTATTCCTAGATATGGATTGTACTGGCAGAACTGAGTATCATCTGCAATACTTGCAAATCTCTTTTTCAATTTGCCATACTCTCTTGATAGATAAAATGGTCTCATAGTGCTTTCTGGAACGATTACAAGATTTTTCTTACTAGTCCTAAATTTCCTCACCATGCCATGAAATCTGGATACCTCTGGTCTGAATTGGTCCTCCTTTGAAAATAGGAATATTGCGCTTTCTTTGAATCTGGGCGTGCTTCTAATAAGAAACGGAGTGTTTGAAGTAAGAACTGATATGATTTCAAAGAGTTTTGGGT
>JAGWFW010000202.1 GCA_028867735.1 Nitrososphaerota archaeon | reverse complement strand
CTACTCAAACAGTCCGGCTCGAAGAAGCAATACTTGGAACACTTGCGATCTTGAACATTTTGTCGCGCAATTAGATTGATATGGTTGCAATGCCAAAAAAGAAATTATTTGCATTTGCAATTATGATAGGAATTGCATGTGTTATCATTGGAAGTATAGTTATTGCAATCAATCTTGTGCGTTTTTTATAAAAAGTTAAAGTTTTACAAAAAATAATGACAATCTGTATTTCATAATAATAGACTTAGGTACTGTCAAGTTATTGGGACATAAATCAAATTGCTTCGTTGCACAGTATTTGAAATAATTAAAGACCGGTTCTAGATCGTCTTTTTTGTCATGGTACTGCCAAACGCACTTTGTTATTTTTGCAATGTTATCAGAAAAATTTGATCTGTTTAAAAGAGCAGGTAATTATTATATGTCCAGATAACTTAGTGCCTAGACTTATAATGGGGTACTCGACTTTTAGCGTTTATCAATGGGCCATAGGAAGCATAGCCAGCCAAGGAGGGGAAGCCTTGCCTATTTGCCAAGGTCTCGAGCGAAGAGCATGGAAGCCA
>JAGWFW010000201.1 GCA_028867735.1 Nitrososphaerota archaeon | reverse complement strand
GATTCTACAATGTTGAATTGGTTTGGAATTGAGAACTCTGTATCGTGGATTGTGTTGAGGGCGCCCTTCCACCCCTTGTAATACTCTGATTTTCCATCAGAAGGTGACTTGTCAAGAAGTGAATTGTCAATATATATTGGAGCGGTGGAAAGTATGGCATCTTTAATTACATTGATCTTTTCCTGGCTCATATGATCTGGGTTTACTATGCTTACAGTTAGTGGCGTCCCTGTTGCTACATTCCAATATTTGTGAGTATATCCTGCTTCTCCCTGCAGGTTTTCTATCAGATAATGTGTTTTTATGTTGTTTGACATATCTGCAGGACTTGACTGGTACTGATTACTTATGCCATAAAATAGTAAAACTGCCAATATCGGTAACACCATCAGCTCTACTTTCAGTATTGTTTTTGCGCTAAGCTTCTGTATTCTTTTTTTTACTACGATGATTTCATGTGAAATTTTATTCTGTTTTCTAATCAAGCTGCTTATTTCTTCTGGTGACATGTCCTCAGGAGATTTCCCTGATTCTGTTTGAATCTCCAGTAGCTGCAATTGCTCA
>JAGWFW010000200.1 GCA_028867735.1 Nitrososphaerota archaeon | reverse complement strand
ACTATCTTGGGCACATACGACATGTACACTTTGGAGAAGGAGATTACGATCAAACAGAAAAAACTATACAACAACTCTTGGACCAACGATCACAGGCACTTGGACTAAATGTCAATGCAAGCATGCCACTAGTAGATATTGCGCCGCACCAGTTTTCTGACCAGCAAACACCAGAACTTTATTTTGGATATGACTTTGCAACAGGTCGAAGCTTTCTTGGAAACCAAGAAGGTTTTCATCCAAACCTTACAGTGACATACACACTTCCTTCCAACTTGCAACAAGACAATTTCTACTTGGATGGAAGCTGGCAGAACCTGTCAGACAGCATGAAGCTGGCTTCTGACACTGGGAAAATTGTGCTTCCCTACTTTGCAAAAGATGTGCACATTGTAGCTGCAGGCCCCAATGTTGATGTGCAGGTGCTGCTTGATGGAGTTCCTGTTACCAGCAGCGATGCAGGGCAAGACCTTCAAAATGACACAGTTCACGTATCTGACAACAGGTTGTACAATGTCATCTCATCGCAGCAGGCAGGCTCGCACACACTTACCCTTATTGCAAAG
>JAGWFW010000001.1 GCA_028867735.1 Nitrososphaerota archaeon | reverse complement strand
CCACAACAAGCTAACAGGCCACAACAAGCTAACAGGCCACAACAAGCTAACAGGCCACAACAAGCTAACAGGCCACAACAAGCTAACAGGCCACAGCCATCAGCATCAAAAACTATCCCAAAGTCTACCAATGACACAGCACAGAAACCAGCAAAAAAAGTAAGAAAACCACGTCAAACAAAAACTCCGACGAAAACCGAAGAAAAAAAGCCTGTCCCGGCAGAATCAAAATAAGTTTTCCAATCTAAATTACAGCTTTTATTATAGATCGTCTCACATTAACCGTGGCAAAGAGGCTGCAAATTTTGATTATAGGAAATAACGAAAACGGCTTCACCCCGGATCTTGAAAAGACAGCGTATGAAACTGGAATGGAAGTAGCAAAATCAGGAGCAGTTCTAATCACTGGAGGCCTAGGAGGAGTAATGAGAGCGGCATCACACGGTGCAAAAGATGCAGGCGGGCTGGTAATAGGAATAATTCCGCAGACAGATTCCTCTTTTGCAAATGAATACTGCGACATTGTGATTCCAAGTGGCATTGGGCTTGCAAGAGATTTTCTGACAGCTCTTTCTGGAGACGGATTGATAATTATTGGCGGCGGGTCAGGGACTTTATCCGAAGCTTGCGCAGCATACATGCACAAACGACCCATGGTTGCCATTAAAAACACCGGGGGAATAGCAGACAGATATGCAGACCAGTATTTAGATCACAGACAGCAGATGAAAATAATTGGAGCCACATCCCCAAGAGAGGCTGTCAGATTAATTTTAGACAGAATTAATTCGAAATAGACAAAAGATACGGATCTGGGTCATAGAATTTACCGTGATCTTTGGAAAGAGTCTGGAGTCCTTCGACGATTTTTTTTATTCCAAATTCTTTTGCGGTCTCAAAGATTGGTCTTTTCAATCCCATTCCTAAATTCAGCGCTTTTTCTATCTCTGGCACATCGCTTACCTGGTTTGTTACAAGCCAAGAGGCATTGTTCAATATTGTTCCAAGTAGTGTCATAGGATCAAACTTCTTTGCAAGTTCTTCGGTCAGGTTTATGCGTTCATACTGTTCTCCAGAATAGTTGTAGAATCCACTACCAGTCTTTTGACCAAGTTTTTTCTGGTTGAACAGATTTTCAATCAACGGATGTGGATTAATTACTTTTTTATCTCTTGAATGCATCTCAATTGTTGCTTTATGGATGACATCTAGTCCAGTAAAGTCAGCAAGCTCGAATATCCCCATTGGAAAATGCAGTGTGAACTTTACTGCGGAATCAATCTCAGTCATAGGAGACTTTGTCCTGTCCATTGCCCAAGCGGCTTCATGAACAAGCGGTATGAATATTCTATTTACAATAAATCCTGCCACGTCCTTTTTGCATAAGACTGGTTCTTTTGATACAGACTTGACAAAATTCATTGTCAAGTCAACTAGATCTTTTGGAGTTTTCTGTCCCGGTATCACCTCAACCAATTTCATGAGCTGAGGAGGATTGAAAAAATGAATTCCTATGAATTTATTTGGTCTACTTGTAACGCTGGCAATTTCTGTAATGGGTAGCGTACTAGTATTTGACGCATAAATAACATTTTCAGCCGCAACGGCATCTACTTCTGCATATACCTTTTTTTTCAAATCCATGATTTCTGGAACTGCCTCAATCATCAAATCGCAGTTTTTCAAAGCATCTTTGAGATCAACCTTCGGGGTTATCCTTGAAAATATTTTTTGCGCTTCGATTTCAGAAATTTTCTGTTTTGATACCAATTTGTCAAGACTCCACTTGATTTTTTCCATGGCTTTATCCAGAAATTGTTGTTCCACATCGCGCAATACGACATTATATCCAGACATGGCAGAAACTTGAGCAATTCCATGCCCCATTATTCCAGAACCTAGAACTGTGATGTTTTTTATTTCCATGCAAAAATTTTTGACATGCATCCCTTTCTAAATTATTCGGTTGACATTACAGATTGTCTATGATTGGTTTTAGAGAGACTGGCAGATCAGGCAATTCACCTATATGGCTCACGTTGTTTTGAAGTACGTCTGGGCCAATTCTTCTTACCTGTTGCGTAGCAATTAGCGTAGCAATTCCTCGGTCTATGTCTTTTTGTTCCAGAACTGCTTTGAGTTTTTCTATCAGTATGTTCTCGTTTTCATATTTTCCTATAGCATGTTGCAACAATACCAATTTATCATTGTGAGATAGGTTTTCCATGCAAATTGGGTTCCCTAACTTGATAAAAAATGTTTTTAAAAAAAATCCTCGGGGAGAATTTCAATTCACTTACCCATATTCTTAAAACCTGGCAATAGTTGAACAGTATTAGATTTTGGACATAGAAAAGTTTACAGATGATGTGTACACGGTGGCCGAGAAATTAACGCAAGATAAACCCCCCGAAATAAAGTCCAGAATAAATTTTGTACGTGAGCGGCTTATTGAGCTGTATCAGAAAAACCTTGTTAAAATCAATCATTCTGTGCTTGAGATCATCTGCGCATCAAATCTTATTGCACAGGGGTATGCGGTAGATATAGAAAAACACCTTTCCGAAATTCTCGTATGCGATGTGTTTGCAACAAAAGGGGATGGCACATTCATAATGGAGATAGAGACGGGGTTTACCCCACCTGATCACGCACTTGATACAATCGACTATTATGCTGCAAGAATAGCAAGCAAAATTGCAAGGTATAGCCAGTTTTGTTCCAAGTTTGCACTTGCCACCCCCGTGGTTGGCATTCTTCCAATACCGAGACTTTTTCTCAAGCCACCAAGCAAGAGGACAAAGGATGAGATTCAGAAGATAAAAGAGCTTTGCGACAGATTTTACAAAAATCCACCGATAGAGATAAGCGACATATTAAATGCCAGACTGCATTCCGTTTATCTGATTAATATAGACAAATGTTTTGCAAAACAATTAGACCCTTATACGTATTTGGAACTAATTGAAAAATTGCAAGATGCAAGCGAACTGGATTTATGATTCTTTTTGCAAGGCGCTAATTGTTGCCTGTTTTCTGTAGCTAAAAATCTTGGAAAGTTGATGAAGCACATAATTTTCAAAGAGACCTCCAACCATTCCATAATGTAGCTGAAAATCTATCTGGTCCACCACCTCAGTTTTATCCTCGCTTATTTTGTTGAATTTGTGCAAATGTTTCCATATTTTGAACCTGCCACTTATCATTTCATCTACGTATTCATATGGCCTCAGATGCGTTATTTTGGAATGCCATTGTGAGTTTGTGATCAGTTTGGCTTTGAGCCAGGCTTCTTCTCCTTCTCCAATGATTTCGTTGGTAACCTTCAGTATCTCTATTTTCATTTGCTTTGGAGTGATTATTTTCAGATGATTAATGTTTGTATAAAATTTCCAAACCTCATCAATATTAGAATCAACTACAAATGAATGCTGGAACTGTTTCATGATTTCTCACTGTGGGTTTGATCTTGCATTTGTATTTGCATCTCTGCGTTCATTTACGCACTTTGTCATTTCTTCAGCGGTGTGGGATTTGATTGCCTTTCCGCACATGGCGCATGTCGGATTGGTTTCTATGGGCTTGCGCTCAAACTTCAACAAGATATTGGAGCTGACATGAAAATATAATCTCTTAATTTATTGTACGTGCTGTTCCAAGGCATTTTCAAGTTGAATTATTGAACGCAAAATTAACCCCGAGATTCCAAGGTGCGATGTCATAAAGGCTGCTGCCTCCTCGAGTGCGTTCTCTCCGCGATATCCCTCGTCATACGTCATTTCAATAGATCCCTTGTCCGTTTCCACATATACGGTAAGCAGCGAATAAGGCCCAAGCTGTGCGTCTTTGGCTTGCAAATATCTGTTAAGATGTATATTTCTAATTCTATATCCTTGTTCCATGAAATTTCCCGACGACATGAGGATTATTGTTTTGTCAGGACCATGTTCTAATCTCTTAGGATCCGTCACATCTACTATCTTCAATACATACAATTCGCGCATCTTTCTAAATAATCTTGTTATGCAATTTGATTTCCAAATGATAGAGCAGCAGACGTAATCTACTCTTCGTCTACGGTCCCGCCCTGCCCATATATGGCAGGCATGGTTACAGTGCTTGTGATATGTTCCACATTTCTCGCCTTGGCAATAGCCGCATCCACTTTGGAAGGATCTTTTGCTTCGATTTTTACAAATATGTCATATTTTCCCATGACGCCATTGACTTCGGCAACATTTGGCAATTCTTTCATTTTGGCAATTACCTCTTTTTCATTTCCGGGAACACAAGTCGCTAAAATGTATGCAATCACATTGTTTCGACAGAATTATGCCGTTAAATAACTTATCTGAATTTATGTAGCAGTCTATTTTTTGAAAAAACCACTACGGAAACAGCTATGCTCAAGACTAGTACATATGATGCAGCTCCGAATTCAGGAATCACCATTGTTCCAATAATGGTCAGCTCCCTCGTTCCTGCCTGAATTGGACACTGTACAATTCTTTCCACATCAGTTTCAGTCTGTGTGCAGTCAATGTCATTTCCGTTTTCTTTTATCGCCAGCTGTCCCCCGGGGGCATCAATCACATGTTTTGGAATGTGATATTCTTCAGTTATGGAACCGTTCTGTATTTTGGTTGCATCCAGATGCATAGTAATTGAATTGTCCACCGTAGACACTTCAACATTTCCATATTTTACGAGATCCGTATTTTCCCCGCTAACCCTTATTTCGCTGTCAAATACAGGAATTAGTTGTGTCTTTCCTGCAACCACTTGAAATTGGATTTGTGCTGTTTTATTATCTTGCCTTATGTTGACCGTATAGATACCGCCTTGTGCGTCATAGCTTAATACAAAATCATGGACAAACAAATTATTCATCAAATCCACCTGTCCTACCTCGTATACGTTACCGATAGGATTTCTCACTATGATCGTAGCAGGGTTTTCGTCGGTTATTTGGGAGACAGTGCCGGTGATTATCACCTTGTCTCCCGGCATATAGGATTGTTTGTTTGTGCTTACTGATAACCCTGACGTGTCTTGTGCATATGCCAGATTTGCAGATACGGATACGAGCAAAACAAGAAACATGCCTACAAACATCCAATGCATTGGCAACTTTGACAAGATCAGGATATTTAACTGTAGATTCTTTCCTTTGAACGACTCATCAAAGTCTGCCAATTGATCTGAGTTTATCCTCAAGGGAATGGTTCTTGTCTCTTCTTTCGTCAATCTTTAGAATTGTTTCCACCCTCAAAATTCCCATGTCAAATATTGCATTGGCAATAGATTTTGCCGCTTCAAAAATTTTGTCCAGATCCTCAGATTCAACCATGGTTCCCATCGGTGTTGTTTCGTATCGTATGCCGTCAATCTTTTTCAAACTTGCCAGCCCATGTTCGATGTACTTTCCCAGGCTTGTAGTTGGAGTCCCTATCGGAAGTATGCCTATTTCTGCATGAATTTTAGTCATGAGTTTCTATACTGTCCAGTCTTTAAAATAATTGCCAGATGTGACTAGAGAAAAGCGTCAAGGCCAGACTTGGAGACATCTTGCTTCTCAAGAATTTTGGACATTTTTTCACCCATCTTCTTTGCCGCGCTCACTTTACGTTTACCTATCCAATAATACGTTTCATCCGTAGTGTCCTTTGCAATTAAAACTATTAATTTTCCATAGCTTTTTCTTCCAGTGCGTCCTTTTCTCTGAACATAGCGAATCGAACTTGGTACGTTGTCAAAAAATATCACTGTACTCACCTCAGAAATATCCAAGCCTTCTTCTCCAACCCTTGTAGCAACCAATACTTTGTATTGGCCATCTCTAAATTTTTGTACCGTCTCTACTTGTTTTTTCTGTTTGAGCCCGGTCTCTCCAGCTTTTCCTATGAGAAACCCTGCCGGGATATTCATCTGTATTAGCTTTTCATGTATCACTTCGACAGAATCCCTGTAGCTTGTAAATATCAAAGATTTACCAGTAAGACTGCCTAGTATCTCTTTTAATTTTGTAATTTTTGAATGCTCTATGCCCTTTTGTTGTGCCTCTTTTGCCAGTCTGACAGCTTTTTCAAAATTCGGATTGTTTTCAAACAAATCTCTTATTCCGACTCCTTTTTTTTCTTTTGTACGTTCACAGAATTTTAGAAATGACGTGATGCCGTGCGATTCCAAGATATTCAGTGCATGGATTAGTCTTATTGCTGTAAAAAGGGGCTTGGCAGCCCTGCGGTTTTGTCGCAATACAAAATCTCTGGCACGCAAAAGTTCAGATAACGATCTAGTATTTGACAAATGTAAACCAAGTCTTACAAGTTCACCATATTGCAAGTCAATAGAGGATTTTATGAGAGACTGGATTTGTTTCATCTCGTGCGGTAGTTCAACACTTATCCATTGAGTGTCTGTTTGCTGTACGTACGGCTCCACATCTGGGCTTTCTTCGGTGCGTTGCGCAATGCTTGAGATCTTCAATATTGCAAGTATTTCAGAGGCTTTTTCTCTTTCACTTGGCAGCGTAGCAGTCATTCCCATTATCCTAACATTAATGCCAGAGAATCGTTCCGCTATACCTGCATAGGCATAATCTCCTATTGTCCTGTGTGCCTCATCAAAGATGACCAAGACAAACTGTGACGGCGACACTAGATGGCGGTCAAGATCATTTTTGACTATTTCTGGCGTAGCACATATCACACTGTTTATCCACAGTTTTTTTCGTTTGCTTATTGCGTCTTCTCCAGTAATGAGAGCAATGTCATCTACTAGCAGGTTCGACCTTAGAAACTCATAATGCTGATGAGCCAGTACTCTTGTTGGTGCCAGAAACAATATGCCACCTGTTCGCCTAGAAAGAAATTCTGCCATAACCTGAAGAGCTACGGTGGTTTTACCAAGGCCAGTTGGAAGAACAACAAGACAGTTATCTGTCATGGCCTGCTTTGCCAAATTGACTTGGTATTCTCTATATTCAATGGCTGATTTTTTTACAAGCGGATGTTCGATGTATTGGGTACTCAAATATATTCAACTTGCCTTGGACAAGTAAAAACGTTCTTGCAAGCTGATTGCCACTCTGAGCTCATACTTTGACATACAAGGCCTTTGTAGATCTTATATTACAGCAAGTTAAAGTTCTTTTGTGAAAAAAGAGTTTGAGCGCCCAACCTGGGACGAGTATTTTATGCTTCAAGCAGAGCTTGCAAAGCTAAGATCCAACTGTATTACAAGGCAGGTTGGTGCGGTAATAGTAAGAGACCACAGACAGATTGCCACAGGATATAACGGGACACCTCCCGGAATAAAGAATTGTTACGAAGGCGGATGCAAGAGATGCCAATTACGGGCAGAGGGGAAGATAGCGTCGGGGGAGGCGCTTGATAGATGCATATGCAACCATGCAGAGGCAAATGCAATAATGCACTGCGCCATTCTCGGAGTGGGGTCAGGCACGAAAGATACAACGCTTTATACCACTTTTGTGACATGCCTTGAATGCAGTAAAATGGCCATAACAACAGGCGTTAGGAGAATTGTATGTCTTGATTCGTATCCTGAGACGGACTATCAACTCTTGCAAGATGCCAAAGTTGAAGTCACAGTCTTGGATAAAAACAGAATGAAGTATTGGGTCAGAGTTTTGCTAGAAGAGCCTACACCTAATTTAATACCAAAGTGATACAGGCATGCAATCATCAAAAGCAGTAGATGAAGTAACTACCACAATGCCACCTGCACTGTTGGTTTCTGCAACCTATGACGGTCAGAAAAAACTCGCCATACTCAAATTCTACGAACCAGTCTCACAGAAAGTACTGCTATGGACAGACAATACAGGACACAAGCCATATTGTTATTCTAGACTTGCCCCAGAAGAACTGACATTTCTTTCGGAACGAA
Organism: Nitrososphaerota archaeon; assembly: GCA_028867735.1. Taxonomy (GTDB): domain Archaea; phylum Thermoproteota; class Nitrososphaeria; order Nitrososphaerales; family Nitrosopumilaceae; genus Nitrosotalea. The sequence continues at coordinate 112,800 of JAGWFW010000001.1, read as the reverse complement.
AAGATGTGATAAGATTAGAAAAATTTCAAAAACAGGATTTGATAAAGGACAAGACCGTAGATTTGACAAAGATAATAGTTACAGATCCTCTAGCAATAGGAGGCACGCAGACTGACAAAAGCATACGAAACATCATAGAAACATGGGAATCAGATATAAAATATTATGAAAACTATCTATACGACAATTCGCTAATAGTTGGAAGATATTATACTATAGAAAACGGCAAGCTAAAAGAATTCTCCTACCAGATCCCAGAGGAAGTCCAACTCGCACTAAAGGGTTTATTATACGATAAAATAACAAGCGTTGGAATAATCGATCAAAAAGGATTTCAGGACCACATAACCCAGTGGGCAAATCTTCTCAATCAGCCAATTCCAAAGATCAAAAGAATAAGCTTTGACATAGAAGTTGAATCCGAAATAGGAAGAATACCAGATGCCAAGATAGCTGATAAAAAAATCACCGCCATAGGATTCTGCGGCAGTAATGATTTCAATCAGGTTTTTGTCCTAAAGAGAGATGGAAAGATACTTGGCACTAGCGAGATCCCAGACAATGTCAAGATAACATTCTATGATAATGACAAGGAAGGAGACATGATACGAGACGCATTTAGCATTTTGACTAGCTATCCTTTTGTGATAACATTTAACGGAGATGATTTTGATATGCCGTACCTATACAACAGAGCAGAGCGACTCGGAATTGAACTAAAAAATATCCCCCTCATAATGATGCGCGATTCTGCCACACTAAAACAGGGAGTGCACATTGACTTGTACAGAACATTTTCCAATCGTTCATTTCAAATCTATGCATTTAGCCACAAATACAACGATTTTTCCCTTAATAGCATATCAGAAGGGTTGATCGATGAATCAAAGATAGAGCATGAGGGAGACCTCAATGACATTTCATTGAATGAACTGGCTCACTATTGTTTTAATGATGCAAGGTTGACACAAAAACTTACTAGTTTTAACAATGATTTGCTGATGAATTTGCTTGTAGTCATAACAAGAATAGGCAGAATGCCAATTGATGACATATCTAGAATGGGCGTGTCCCAATGGATTCGCAGTTTGTTCTACTACGAACACAGGAATCATAATTTTTTGATTCCAAGAAGAGAGGAGTTGGAACAAAAATCTGGCGTCGTGACAACAGAGGCTGTGATAAAAGACAAAAAGTATCGCGGTGGGCTAGTGGTAGAACCAAAAGAGGGAATACACTTCAATGTGTTTGTCATGGACTTTGCCAGTCTGTATCCAAGTATAATCAAAGTACGCAATCTATCATATGAAACGGTGAGATGTATCCACGACGAATGCAAAAAAAACATGATTCCTGGTACTGCGCATTGGGTTTGTCTAAAAAAAGACGGTTTGACTGCAATATTGATTGGCTCTCTGCGCGACTTGCGAGTAAATTATTACAAGAGTTTGTCAAAAAACCCGTCTCTTAGCGAGGACCAAAAACAACTTTACGTGGTCGTAAGCCAAGCACTCAAAGTCATACTCAATGCTAGCTATGGTGTGATGGGAGCTGAAATATTTCCCCTTTATTGTTTGCCTGTTGCAGAAGCCACTACGGCAGTAGGCAGATTTACGATTTTGGAGACTATTGAAAAATGCAAATCTATTGGAATTGAGGTTTTGTATGGAGATACTGATTCTTTATTTCTTAAAGGTCCCACTAGAGAGCAAATTCAGAAAATAGTAGACTGGGCAAAAGAAGAATTCGGCGTAGATCTTGACCTTGACAAGGAATACAGATACGTAGTTTTCAGCACACGAAAGAAAAACTATCTCGGGGTACAAAAAGATGGCAAAGTCGATGTAAAGGGTTTGACAGGAAAAAAATCACACACACCACCTTTCATTCGAAGTCTTTTCTACGACATACTCGGGATTTTGTCCAATGTGCAATCAGAAACAGAATTCTCGCAATCAAAACAAAAAATTGGTGATATGATATCACAGTATGCCAAACGTCTCAAGGCAAAACAGATTCCACTCAATGAACTAGCGTTCAATGTAATGATAAGCAAGGCGCCATCAGAGTATGTCAAGACTGTACCCCAGCACATACGTGCGGCCAAATTATTAGAACCTACAAGAGAGATCAAAAAGGGAGACATCATATCATATGTAAAAATAATGAACAAACCGGGGGTAAAACCTGTCGAGATGGCGCGACCAGATGAGATTGACACTGCAAAATATGTCGAGTTTATGGAAAGCACTTTTGATCAGATATTGTCGTCAATGGACTTGGATTTTAATACGTTAATTGGCGCACCAAAACAAACAGGGCTAGACCAATTCTTTTGGAACTGAGATGGACTGTCCAAGATGCGGCTCCCCCATGGACATGATACAAAACGAAACACAGCCGGGAACTGAATCGCATGGTAGAATAAGATACAAGTGCCTTTGTTGCAATTATGAGATAAGATAAAGCTGAGAATCACTACATCTTGCCAAATTCGTCTTCATCAGAATATGCTCGCTCTGCATGCTCTTCGATATCCAATCCAGCTTCTTCCACTTTTGGGGACACCCGTATTCCAATGAGCACGTCTAGTACCTTCAATATGGCAAAGGTTCCAAAAAAGCCCATAACGCCTGCAACCCCTACTCCTATTGCCTGGACCAGCAATTGATGCGGGTTTCCAAACAATAGTCCGTTGGGACCTGCTGCATTTACTGCAGTGCTTGCAAAGACTCCAATTGCCAGTGAACCGACTATGCCTGCTACTCCGTGTACTGAGCTTACATCCAAAGCGTCATCAATATGCAGTTTCTCTTTGAAGAAAATTACTCCCAAGTATGATATCACGCCTATTGCGATCCCTATAACAAAGCTGTGTTCTACACTGACATATCCAGAAGCTGGAGTTATTCCGGCCAGACCTGCAATTGCGCCGTTGATTGCGGCAATTACACTAGGTTTGCCTGTCTTCATCCAAGACAGGCCCACCCATATTAGGGCTGAAACAGATGATGCGATGTGGGTGTTAATGATGGTATTTCCGGCAAGACTGCCTGATGCCAATGCACTTCCAGCGTTAAATCCAAACCATCCAAGCCACAAAAGCGAGGAACCTAGAACTGCCAGAGGAATACTGTGAGGAATCATGATGGATGGACCATAGTTCATTCTTCGTCCCAGAGCCAAAGCGGCAGCCAGTGCTCCCATGCCTGCACTGGTATGAATCACAATGCCTCCTGCAAAATCTACTACTCCCATCTTTCCTAACCATCCACCGCCCCACACCCAATGGACCAGCGGATAATAGATAAGACCGCTCCAAGCTACAATAAATAATACATAGGCACTAAACTTCATTCTTTCTGCTATCGCGCCTGTTAACAGTAATGGGGTTATAGTAGCAAACATCATCTGGAATTTTGCGAACAATACTCCAGGAATTGTCGGCGCATAGTGCAATCCAGAGTCATATGGAACATTTTTGAGGAATATCCAGTCCATGTTTCCGACAAGGCCAACGCCAGTATCAGGGCCAAATGATAGGCTGAATCCAAATGTAAACCACATGACGCTGAGAATTGCCAGTCCGAAGAAGATCTGCATGAAAACGGAAACTGTATTTTTCCTTCTTAAGAGTCCAGCCTCAAACAATCCTAATGCTGGGATCATTAACAGTACTAGGCTAGACGCGATCAGCATCCATGCCGTGTCTCCTGTGTCGATTGGCAAGATTTGTCTATTAGAAAAAGAGCAGTATAAAAATTAATTGCTTTTTCATATTTTAAAATGCATTATGAGAATCTTGCACAAGATTTTTTAATGCGTATTAGAATTTTGTTTCAACTTTGATCAAGATAGAAATCATCTTGCCTGAAAACGATGTGAGACCGATTAGCGACGCATTAAAGAAATTGTCAGTAGGTGGAATTACTGCATATAGGGGATGGGGCAGAGGAAAAACTATCAATCCTCAGATCCATGCAGCAAAGGGAACCGAAATTTTCACACCGGAGTTTGGCGAAAGATTCATTCTAGAAGTCATAGTTCCTGACGACAAAAAAAATGAGGTAGTTGAGATTGCGCGTTCACTGGCAAAACTAGGCAAGATATTCATCATGCCAGTTGTAGAAGCGTTTGACATCCAGACAGAAAAAAAAGACGAATATGTGATTTAGCAAACACATTGCCACAATTGTTATCTAGACAGAACACCATTTGCACCATGTGATCAAAATTGAGGTAATAGTCGGACAAGGGGATGTCAAAGCAATTAGCGACGGATTAAAAAAAATTCAGGTCGGAGGGATTACAATAATGAAAGTAAGGGGCCGCGGCAAGAACGCAAATCCCAAAATCCACGCAGCAAAAGGGACAGAAATGTTCGTTCCAGAATTCAACGATAAATTCGTCATTCAAATAATAATCGAAGAAAAAAATGAAAATGAAGTGATACGTATAATCAGAGATAATGCGAAAATCGGCAAGATATTCATCTCACAGATCATTCGAGCGGTAGACATTTCATCAGGCGAAGAAAACGAGAAAGCAATTTAAGGTACGATTATCGTCTCAAGGTAGTTAACCATATTGTAGATGTACGATAATAGGGTTGTCAGATTTTATGCTGCATCTTGGTTCTAAAATACAGAATAGAACACACCATGCCAATGGCAAGTATCATGATTGATATGGTGCCAAATTCTGGAACAATCTGAGTACCGATTATAGTGATCTGAGTGGTGTCAGATCCAAAAGGAATGGAAAGAGTTCGGCTAGTGGTATCCGTCCTTGTTTCGTTAAATGGGGTGGGCACACCATTATTTTGTATCACAAATTGGCCATCTTGGCCATTATTTTTTGCATCCATCAAAGACCTTGGCAGTGTAATTGACAGCACACCACTACCAGATGGCTGTATTCGTATTGAGATAGACTTGGCAGGAGTATCTGGAATTATTCCTAATAATTTACCATTTGTTATTTTGTATGTGGCATTATAGCTTTGACCTTCAACAACAACAGGTGTAGTTGACAGAGATCCGGTGAACAGAAAAGTAGTTTTTGCAGTATTATCTTTGCTTCCATAGGTCACATCAATTTCATATTTGCCTGTTGCAGTCCACAGATCCCCCCCGGCAGTCACCTGGGTAGAATAATTATTGTTTGCATCAGGAGATACCTGTCCAATCAGCACAATGTTGTTTGATGGATCCCTTATGATTATAGATATTGGAACGTTAAGCTGGGCATTTACAGTTCCAGATATGATCATTTGATTGCCATCAGAATAGGCTGGTTTGTCAGTATTCACGGTAATCGAAGTGCCGGTTTGAGCAAACACTGGAATTGTGCCTGACAGTATGGTAGAAAATACTAAAAGCGCAGAAAAGAAGCCAATTTTCAACAAATAATCGAAGAATCATAGTTATTTAAGACTCTCGATTAATTTTACTAGTTAACGTGTTTGTATTTTAGTCATTTTCAGGCAATAGGAACTGACTTGCAAGCGGATGCAAAGTTTCTAATGGTGTCTCGATTTATCCTTCGGAAGATGACTTGCCGCCATCTACGTTTAGGAGTTCACCTGAAATCCAGCTTGCCTCGTCCGATGCAAGATAAACTACCGCATTTGCCACATCTATAGGTTCTCCAATCCGGTTTAGCGGTTGTCTATCCTCTAGAATCTTTCTTGCTTCAGGATAGTCCAAATATGGTTTTATCATTCCAGCGTTGATTATCCCGGGATTTACACAATTACAACGAATGTTTTTTCTGGCGTATTCTATTGCAATACCTTTAGTGAACATGTTAATCGCAGCTTTTGTCGTACAATAGACTGTTAGATGCACTTTTGGAATTGCTCTTTCGCTAGATATGGAGCCGATATTGATGATTGATCCTTTTTTGTTTTCTAGCATCTTTACAAGCACAGACTTTGTTATCTTGAATGTGCCAAAAATATTCACATTTACTAATGATAGCCAATCAGATTCCTTCATTTTATGAAAATGGATTGGATCATTGATTGTTCCTGCGTTATTAACAAGAATGTCTATCTTTCCATAATGTTGGTTTATCTGATCAACTGTCTGGATGACCTGAGATTCATTTGTGATGTCACATGGTATGGCAACAGTGCTTGATTCGTAATTTTTAATTGAGGATCGTGTTTTTTCTAATTTTTCCCTGTTTCTTCCAATTAAGATTACTTTTGCACCTTCCTCCACGAATCTTTTTGAAATTTCTAGACCTATCTCGCTTGATGCGCCAGTTACGATTGCCACTTTATCTTTCAGTCGCATAACACAGTATCGAATTCGTATCTTAAAAAAGTCACTATCACATGCAGAAAATAGCTAAGTGGTTTTAAAAGGACAACAATATCAGGCAGTTTTTGTGAGTTTTTTGATCTCTTGAGTGACAAGCGGCAGAAATGCCCCTACATCTGTCACTATACCTAATGCTTGCCATGTACCCCTATCCATTAGTTTTGTCACGGTGGGCTGATTGATATCCACCACAACAACTTTGACATCGGCCGGGATCATGTTTCCTGTCGCTATAGAATGAAGCATGGTTGCGACCATTATTACCATCTTTGCATCCTTGAGTACCTCTTTGTATTTCCTTTGCGCTACAGTCATGTCAGTTATAACATCCGGTAATGGACCGTCGTCACGTAACGAACCGGCTAGAACAAATGGCACGTTGTTTTTCACACATTCGTACATTATACCCCTAGTCAGTACTTTTTTTCCAACCATTTTTGAAATAGAGCCTGCCTTGAATACTGAATTAATTGCTTGCATGTGATTCCTATGTCCCCTAACAGCAAGGGTGCCATCTTTCACATTCATGCCAAGAGATGTCCCCAAAGTGGAATACTCTATATCATGAACAGCAAGTGCGTTTCCTGCAAGTATCGCATCAATAAATCCAAGTCTGACAAGTGATGCAATAGAGTCTGATGCTCCGGTGTGAACTATGGCCGGCCCTCCAACTAGAATAATTTTTCCTTTTTGTTTTTTTGTTTTGTAAATATCTTCTGCAACCCTCCTAGCTATGTGTTGAGTTGGTCTTTCACTGGAGCTACCGCTTCCCATGAATTGAAATAGGTTGACGCCTTCTCTTGGTCTTTCAGGTGGCGTAATTCGGATTCCTTGTTCGCCTACTACTATGAGATCTCCTTTTGTTATTTCACGGACTGGAGTGCAAAAAGCACGGTTTCCTTTCACTACCACGCATTTATCCATCATCATGTTTTCTACCTTAATCCATTTTCCTCTGTAAAAGACGTCTGTGTGATTGTTTGTTGTACTATAGAAATTATCTGGCATCACCATGTCTTTCTGAGTTGCCTTTAACACCACTTCTTGCTGCACCTTAGAAGTGGCACCCTCTCTGTACACAGCCTGCAGGATTTGGTTTAGATGTTCTTTTGACTTGGCTTGAATGAGAAGCTTTGCGTAACTTTCATCCTTCTTTTTCTTTCCAACTGAGAATTTCTGGACATGAAACTCACCTTGCAGGTCCATTACCACGTCAAAAATCTTAGTAAGTATCATAGAATCAATGAGGTGCCCCCTTACCTCCACTATGTGTTGAAATTTGGCCATTTTATGAAAATGGGAACTTGTACTAATTTAACGTTTAAGATCAGAGTACATGCATTCATCCAGTTTGTCGAGTCTTGATAGCACGGATTGATTTTTGTGACCAAAATATCAGCAGGACAACCAAGCAACAGACAAACAATGCATTTACAACAAATGTAAAGGGATTATCAAGTGATTCTTGCAGAGTGCCATAATGAAGAGGATTAACCCAAGTCGTACCTGGAGAGAAATAGATCTTTTCCCAGTATAGCAGAGCAGTTGTAGAATGAACAAATACAAGACATGCTGCAAAAACAACCTTCAGTTTGTTATTTTGTAGATTCTTGATAAAATTCCAAGCTCCGTATGACGCAATAAAAATAATCGATATCTCAAGTGGTAACAGATATCTTTCAAGAGAAAAGTCTTTGACAATCACAAGTGTGAGAACAAGTGTGCTTGAAAACCAGATTATTAGCAACATCTCATTGGAAATTAGATTTTTTGATTTGATTGTGCTGTAGATTGCATATCCAAAGCCAATAAAAAAGAAAACGGTCATCGGTATGCTGGAGTACGTTGGAGGAAAAGTCCAACCAAAATTTCCGTTCAGATTAATGCTTGGATCAGAGATTTGTTTTTCTATAAAACTTGGAAAAACAACATAGTGAAAAATTGATAACAGTGATTTTGTCTGTAGGTTTTGTGCAGTCGGATAACCAATATACCACACATCATGATTGTAATTATCCATGTCAGTTTTTATCGTTTTGATTTCATTTATTGGGTTTTGATAAAAACCTGGTTGAACAAGAAGCATGCCTAGTAAGGAAATTAGAAAAAATGAAAGTATCATAAGACAGGCTTTGGCAAGATATTTTCTCTTCTTGAGGTTTGATCTGTCGTAAGATAGGCCTTTGAATAGCATGAGTGCAAAAAATAATCCTGAAAAGATTACTGCAAGCATTTTCGAATTTAATGCAATGCCAAATACAATAGCACTTAGTATAAAATATGTAAATCGTGGTCGCTCATCTTTAAACGCATAAAGCAATAACAGTACAGACAAGAGGGCAAAAAATACATAGTGTACTTCTACCATTACAGTCCGACTATACCATATCCAGAGATCATAAAACAGAAAGAGAAGAGAAGCTAGGATTCCCACATTTTTATTGAAAAGCGTTTTTCCTATCAGAAATGAAAACACTACGCCTAATGAACCAAAAATCGGGGAAAATAATCTGCCTGCAGACATTTCTTGAATGGTCGGACCCTCGCTATGGTTATAACAATCCCAGTAGCACGACCAGTTGTAAAAATTTCCACTCTCTTGGTGGAATAGATACATCGGGAGACCTATTAGCACATTTCTGAGTGGGCTGTAGGTGAGTCCAAATGCAGGTATGTGAAACAAAAGATGACAATTATCAAGAGATATCAGACATGGATCGTTGAAGTCTCCTTTTGCTATTAGATTAAAATAATTTCCACCCCACCCCAGATACGTAATTTCGTCACCGTGCCAAGGCTGCCCTGCCAAGTTATATCCATAGATGAAAAAGGTGCACAGAAACAGGATTATCGGAATTACATAGTTAGATTTTGATATTGTAAGTACAGTTAGTTTCATCAATTCATCGTTCCATGTGTCAACTTCAAAATATCAGTATAACTTTAAAACTCGTTTTTTATCTGGTAAGACAAAAATATCCAGATCCTATACGGGTAGAGCCACTTGACCTCGGTATTCCGATACATTGTCAGATTGCAACATTTTGACAATAACATCCTTGTTTTCTGTGTTCAAGCCCCTTACAATTGCTTTGGATATACCATTTTTATCACACAATACAATCATGAAACCGCTCACATCTGTCAAGACATATCCTCCCGCATCATTTAGCACTGCGTAAAGATTCTCTTCCCCCACTGGTTCCCATACATTGGATTGATTATCCTTCAGAGCTAAAGCAGGCATTGCTTGACCGTTTGAGATTTTATTAAGATATTCTCTTGCCGTTTTGACTCGTTTTTCACCAATTTTCAAAGCAACAAAATATTGCATGACATTAATCGGATAAACTTGTTATTTATATGATAGTGTGTCTAATACTGCCAAGAGTTCTTTCGACCTGATTTCTTTTCTAGCTGCATCTGTAAATTCCTGCAGATTTTCTTTTGAAAAACCTTCACTGCTGTACCTTGTCGCCTGAATTGCCATTTCAAGTTTATCTATCTCATGCAACAAAACAGATTCTTGTGATGTGCATGCTGCATATTCTTTCCATATGGAATCATATTTGCTTGCTAGACTAGGCGGAAGTTTTGACAAGATCTCACCCATTACTTGGTTTTCTATAGTTTTTTTATTTTCTTTTGAAATCTCGCCGGGTATGAAATCTCCGGTTATAGATTCTGCAAGATCATGTAAAAGTGCCATCTTTAGTATTTTTTCAGTATTCATACTAGCACTATCCGAAAATATCATCGCCATTGTAGCAACACCATAGGAATGATCTGCCACAGATTCTGGATGTAGTACTCCTGCCTTTTCTTTCCATCCCTTCCTTTGGATCTTTTTCAGTTCAGACACAATATAGAAGAATTCAGATAACATAATATCATATATTTCTGAATATATCATTAGTTTTAGGTTTTTGTTTTGCATTACATGCGAACAAGATAAAAATGACATGATCGTCTGCTACTTGTTGACGAAGATTTACACAAAGACTGGAGACGATGGCACTACTGGGCTCATAGGAGGAAAGCGTGTAAAAAAAACAGACCCGCGCATAGTGGCATATGGTACAGTCGATGAGATAAATTCAGCCATAGGTGTTGTCCTATCGTCTACATTAGATTCTGACATCATGAACATACTCACAAAAGTACAAAATGATCTTTTCACAATTGGTTCAGACCTTGCAAATCCAGACCTGAAAGATTCGTCAAACAGAGTGACAGAGAACATGATCACGTATCTTGAAAATCAAATAGACAGATTGGAATCCAATCTTTCTCCAATAACTTATTTTATACTTCCCGGAGGAGACACACTTGCATCACAGATTCACATTGCCAGAGCCACCTGCAGGAGAGCTGAAGTAAACATTCTGCAGATTTTAGAAAAAGAACCGATTAACAAAAACTGCCAAGTATACATAAACAGATTATCAGATCTTCTCTTTGTAATAGCTAGGACGATAAATAGTCGAAAGAAAATCAAAGATGTCGCATGGAAAAAATAAAACAGACACACTTTAATTCCCCGCTAATTGGATGATTTGATGTGCCACCGTAGCTCAGCCCGGGAGAGCACTCGGCTGAAGACCGAGCTGTCGCGCGTTCAAGTCCCGCCGGTGGCACTTTATACTTTAAAACAATATCAGGATAGTTTACTTGTCTTATCGTTTTGAATTAGTTGTTTGTATTGTTTGTAAGCAAGATAGTTTGTGATCAAGAGCAATGCCTGCAAGACATACCCTCCAGTGATTAGCACTATGGCATTGTAAAGAGGATGCAATGTGGTCATTATTTCAATATGCTTGTAAAATGCACTGTTTCCAGCTATGACAATTCCCGCCACCACAAAATTTGGGATATAAACATGCGGGTAGTTTTTTGCAGTTAAAATAGCCAGTACGATAAAACATCCCTCCAAAATGAGGGCCTGCACAATGAATTTTGGATCACCTAGAGGAATCCCCAACGCGCCTATTGCTGAGATGGCCGCAAGAGTTACGGCTACCCTGTTTTTTCCAATCATTCCCTAAAGAGGAAATTTACTGTTAATAAAAATACTTGCTGTTTTCAGATCATGTTTGAAATCATTGTCTTAAATACGAGGCGCATGTATTGCATAATGACCGAGGGAGTCGAGATTAGCACAGCAAATGTAAATAATCATTGCAAAAAAATATTGGATCTTGATCCACAGATCAGGTTTGCAGGCAAGATTGTCAATGATCAGCTTGTGTCATCTGCAAGAAAAGACGGCGTAATACCGCTGCTTGATAAACAGCTGGCAGATCTGGCACACCATCAAGTTGTTGTAAAAGCCATGATGGATAAAATGTTTACAGATAAGATGGGTAACACAGACTGGATAGTAGAATCCAAGGGGAAGGTAAAACTTTTGACCATATTTCAAGAAAACGGGATCCTTATTCTATCCACAGAGCCTGCGTCTGATCATCATCTCATAATTGAGAAGATAAAGAAGCTGAAAATGTAAAACAAATGTAAAAAAATTGTAAAGCAACACAGATCTTAATAAAAGCAATTTCTTTCCTTTTAATACTCAATAAGACAAGTTTAAAAGCATGATACACATTGTTGGTTAATCGTTATTATGGCCAAGGAAAAGAAAAAGGAAACAAAAAAGCCAGCAAAGAAAGAGAGTAAGAAAAAAGAAGCAGCAAAAACAAAACCAAAGGAGAAGACCAAGCTCAAAGAAGACATCATCAAAGAAGATTCAGGAATAATCGTTGTAGAAGACGACCCAAATGTGGATAAAGAAGCTGAACTTGAAGCAAGAAAAGCCTACCTTGAAGAGGCCAGATCTCAAGAAGCAAGCGACGACTGAGTAGTTTCTAGTTGTCATCATTATATTTCAGATCATAAACACTTATCCGTCATAGTGAGATCAAGGAGTTATGAGAGCTCTCTGCCTGATTACTGTGAAACCGGGCAAGGTAGACAATGTCATTGCAACATTACGCAAAGTACGAAAGATTCTCAAAGAGGTCATGGTAGTTACGGGTAGAGCTGATATCATAGTGGTTTTACAGGGTACGATAGACGAGATAAACAACATTGTGATAGATTTTAAAAAGATAAAGGAAATTGTGTCTACAGAGACACTGATTGAGGTGGAGGTTGATCTAGGATGGTCAAAGCTGTAGTCTTAGTAAAGTCTCCCAAAAAGCTGATTGCTGCAAGATTACGCATGGTAAAGTCCGTCTATGACTCTTTTGCTGTGAGTGGCCAGTTCGATGCAGTAGCACTAATAGATGTTAAAGAATTGTCAGAAATCAAGCAAGTCACGACTGAAATTCAGAGCATAAAAGGCGTGGAACGGACAGAAACCATGGTCCAAGTTGTATAGCATAATAGTTTTAACATCGAAGTATCTAGATTGGATATGAACATAAAGCACCTTGGTAGCGTGATAATTGCGGTTTCCGACCTGGAAAAATCAGTCCAGTTTTACAACGAAGTAATAGGTCTGCCTGTCAGAAATAAAAGAGGAGATTGGGCAGAGCTTGGAAGAGACGGGGCCACACTGATATTGCATCCGGCATCAAGGCCAATCAATACTGGAACATCCATTGAAAACGGTATTGTCGTAGGCCTAGTTGTAGGAGACATAGAGTCAGCTGTGCAAGAGCTCAAGACAAGGAATGTCACAGTATATCGAGAGATTGCATCACACAAAGTAGGAAAGAATTGCATAGTGTTGGATCCAGACAAGTACATGATTTCATTATTTGAACCATCATATGATGGCGGCTCGCAACAGGCACGCGGATTTCATGGCTTTGCGCCCCTCTAAATTATTTTTTTAATCTTGGCAAGGATTTTTGCGATCCCGTCAGCAGTTGTATTTCTGTTTAGTGATACATAGTAAATCCCGTCTTTACTTTGGAAAACCAGCAAAGTTACTTTGTCATGCTTGAATGTTGCATAATCCATCCTGCCTATTGTATCATCTATTTTGTTACGCATGTTAAACATGGTGGACACCAGAAAGAATTCGTTTCTTGCAGGTTCTGGTTTGAGAAGGATACTGGTTCCGGGCCTAATGATGCCAGTCAATGTTCTCCCATATTTGTTTATCAGGCCAACATATCGAATTGAGGAAGACAGGGCAAGAATGCGCTGGCATTTCTTTTTGTATATTAAGATCTCTTCGTTCCATTTTTGATTTGGAGTCTTTTTCACAGCAATGCTACGGAGTTTGGCTTTATAAAGTTCGACCTAGTTTTCTTTTCTTTGTTCTTACCAGTCTTGAGAAGAGAATTTTCTTGTCGTAGTTTTTCGTTTTCTTCTTGGAGTGCATCAAGCGTTTGCATTTTTTTATACAACGGATGGCCAGGCGCAAATGGATTTGGGGTCAGATTGAACAGGCCTGATGCATAGTGCTGGAACATCTCGTGATGACTGGACAATTTATTCATCATTAGGTCTTTGTCATGTACTATGGCATCTTTGATCTTACCTGCGTTTGATATGCCAAGAGGCGGATTCGCCCTAGGCGGAAGTCGTGGGAAAGCAAATGGAGAATGCACCATATCAAATGGATGACCAAGTTCAAGTGCCCTTTTAGCGTGAAAATAGTCCCACATAGAGGCAAATCCACTTGGCCCTTATTTCATGTTTACGCACGGACTCGTGCATTAGATAACCTATCATGTCAAGTGCGAGTCATTTTTTATCAAATTACGTTGATCGCAGATCCTTATAGAATAGTCAGATCGTGATCAAGGAAATGGCAAAAACAATGTCGCTAAATTGCATAAAGTGTAAAAAAAATATAGTTTCAACTGATTTATACAAAATTGTGATGTATATTGTTGATCAAAAGTTTACCGATCATCATTATGAACATATTGAATGTCCTGACAGATTTACTATCTAAACGTGTAATGCAAAGACGTCATAGATCTTTCCAGTTTCCTTGTTGTGATAGTTCCATTGATTTCCATGCCACTCCACTTTTTTGAACAGGTCCTTCAAGGACGGATGAAGCTTTTCATGAACATCTTCTCCAATCAGAATCTGGTTCGGCCTAGCTAGTGCGGTGATTTTTGCAGCGATACTAACAGCAGGACCCAAAATATCCACGTGCGATCTTGTTTTATCAGATCCATACCTAACTATAGCGTTTTCACCAAAATCCATGCCTATTTTCACGCGTAGCTCCGGATAATCATACTCGCTCAAGATTGGATTGATCCCTCGTTCTATCACATCGATCATTGTTTTGGCGCAGTTGACTGCACTATCGGAAACAACTAGGGGGTTTTCCTCAGCTACAAAATATCCTATTACAGCATCACCCACGTATTTGAGGACATATCCGCCATAATTTTTTATTACAGACCTCATCTCTTGCGAAAATGAGCTTATGATTATTCCTAACTTTTCAGCCGGTAGTGTTAGGGACATTTCTGTTGAGCCAACTAGATCCACAAATAGGACTATCATATGCATTCTTTTTGATACATGTTCGCGCAGAAACTGATCCGATTCATCCACGGCATATTGGTATTCATATCCTTTCTTCAGAGAACTCCAAACTCTTTTCTGTGTTTCTTTGATAAGTGACTCGGCATCTAGACTCCCAGTCCTGCCTCCGCTTAGCATCATATCCACAATACTGCTTGTAGGGATTTTTTCCTCAGGTTTGATTTCAGGGTCTTCACTCATGTATGATCACTCCAATGGAAAATTGACGCCGCATACAGGGCATTGTCCTCTCTCTCCTTTGTATTTTATATCAAAATATTGTACAATTTCTACGTCACAATTCCAACAGACTATTTTCTTAAATGAGGGTTTTGCCATGCGTACAAGTAAAAATCCTCATTATTGATATTTAAACTACCTATCAATTTTATTTAAGGAGGGTTGAGAAAAAACATGCAGATCCCGTCAAATTTGTCAGATCCCTTTGCAAAATCAATGTCAGAAAAGGGTGAAACGATACGCCAGATGTTTCTTGAGCGCATCATGGGCTTGGTCAAAAAGGCGCCTGTGAAGGTCATGCTAGGAGACGGCACCATATCAGATCAAGAGTCATTTGACCCAACAATTGTCAGACAGTTTTACGAGTCAATCCTGAGAAGACTTGCTGGTTGGTCAACCAACGGGGTATCAGCCACCACGGACCAAGACCTGAGACGCAGTTTTATCAGGTTTGAAGTAAGCGAGGACAATTACATGTTATCCTGTCACATGTCACTTCAATATCATGCATTACTATATTACAAACCAGACCACAAGGTGATCAATATACAAAAAGAACTATCTGACACAAGTGACAAGATAAAAAACATTGAGGAGAATACAGCTCCAGAAAGCGACAAGGTGATTGAAGAAAAACTGAAAAACATGGGCTACGAAGGTATGGATCAGCAAAAACTTTTCGAGATCCTGTTTGAGCGTAATGAGTTGACCCAAGAATTGATAGGCATGCTACAAGCAAATCAAAAAAAAATAAATGAACTGACGGAAAATCGTGATAATCTTTTCAAAGAACTGGACAGCCTCCTGCTTGAGATATACCATACAACTCCTGTCATGATAGATGAGATGAAGATGATTGCGGCAGAGGAAGGGTGTTTATGCGTTTTTAATTTAGAGTATGTGAAGAACGACCAGAGAGAGGGAAACATCAATCTGACAAGGATTACAGCCAAGGCAAAGGAAAAGTTGCAGAGTCGAATGGACGAGATAATACAAATTTTAAAATCATAAATTGTTTATATTTTAGTATTTTTTATCTAGTCATACATTAGTCAAGGGGTCATGGAACTGATGCAATGCATCACATATGGGGAGTTGACGCAATGCCGACCCCCTGACTTAGATCTGAGATCTCTTCCAAATGCTATTTAGCCTTTTCCAGATCCTTGAAAATCTTATCAAAATAGAAATCCCAAACAGAATTTTTGCATTAATTGCGTCTAAAAATCAAAAATGCTCAACGTTTTTTGTCCCTTCACTATTTAAGAAACCAAATATACGGTAATTGGAGTTGAGATTGTGTTGAATCTTACCTATGACAATATTGTGAAATCACAAAAGATCCAAGGTAATGTCATCCGTAGAACACCTTTGGAGATATCGCGAACTTTTAGTGAGATGCTTGGTTCTCAGGTTTTTCTAAAATCAGAATGCTTGCAAAAAACCGGTTCCTTCAAAGTACGTGGAGCATATGCAAAGGTTGCCACTTTGTCTGCAGAAGAAAAAAGAAAGGGCGTCATTGCGGCGTCTGCTGGAAACCATGCGCAGGGAGTAGCATTTGCATCGGCATTGGAAAAGATCCCGTGCACCATCGTCATGCCAGTTACTGCTTCTCCTGCCAAGGTGGCTGCGACAAGAGCGTATGGCGCAAACGTGATATTACATGGAACCATTTATGACGAATCGTGGTCAAAGGCGCAAGAACTATCAAAAAGTACCGGTGCCAAGATAGTCCATGCATTTGATGATGAAAGTGTGATTGCGGCACAGGGCGTGATTGGATTAGAGATAATGCAAGATCTTCCAAACGTGGATGAAATTTACGTTCCAATAGGAGGAGGAGGACTTGCGGCAGGAATTTTGAGTGCGGTAAAATCCAAAAAACCTCATGTCAAGGTAATCGGAGTCCAGTCATCAGCGTTTCCTGCAATGAAAAAATCCTTTGATTCAGGAAAACTCGAGACAGTAAAGGGCCAGCGCACAATCGCTGACGGAATATCAGTCAAGAAGCCGGGCGAATTGACATTTAAGATAATTGATGAGTTGATAGATGATATTGTTCTTGTAGACGACTCTCAGATTGTCAAGGCGATGTTTTTACTCATGGAAAGAGCCAAAATGGTAGTAGAACCTGCCGGAGCCGTGAGCCTTGCATACCTTCTTGATAAAAAACCTGCCAGGGGAAAGAGGATAGTGCCCATACTTTCAGGAGGCAACGTAGACATGTACCTACTTGGCCAGATAGTTGCCAAAGGCTTGACCGAGATGGGCAGGATGGTAAAGATATTCATCGTACTTACGGACAAGCCAGGAGCGTTAAAGGAAGTCGTGGATGTGATATCCTCTCTTAGTGTAAACATAGTCGAAGTGGCTCATGACAGACTGAGCTCAAACATACCTGCAGGAACGGCAGGCGTAACACTCAGTCTTGAGACTGAGAACCCAAAGCATGCGGAGCGGCTAGTTGCAAACCTGAAGCAAAGAAACATCATGTTCAAGATAGTCACCTGACCGAGCCCATATTGAAAGCCTGATTACAAACTAGCAATTATCAGATATGAATTGAAGCCAAGAATTATCCCTACAAATGCAAATGAAAGAATCGTGGTACTTTTCCTGTTGACAAACTCGCCCATCATAGTTTTATTTCGGGACAAAAGTATCAGCGGAATCATAGGTAGCGGAATCATCAAGCTGAGTATAACTTGACTGTAAACCAGTATGTTCAACGGATCAATTCCAATCAGTATGGCAATTGTTGTTGGGATGACATTGACAAACCTAGTTATGAAGCGCCTAACCCAGATGTTTGCTTTCTTCCCCAATAGGCCATCGTATATTGTTTGACCGGCAATGGTTCCAACCACCGAAGAGGAAATTCCAGAAGAGAGCAAGGTTATGAGAAAGATGGTACCTGCACCAATACCAAACAGAGGAACTAGTGTCTTGTATGCATCAGATATGGAAGAAATGCCAGAGTTGTGAGGATGAAAGGCGGCGGCTGCCATGATCATTATTGCAGCATTTACTATACCTGCAATGGTGAGAAGCATAACACATTCATACAGATGGAACTTTCTGGCTTTTCTTTTTTCAGATAATGGCTTGTCATTTACCTTTCTTGCCGCAAGAGATGTGTGAACAAAAAGTGCGTGTGGCATTACAGTAGCTCCAATTATGCCGACTGCCACCATTAAGGCTCCATGTCCATCAAGTATTGGCGCAATTGAATGATATGCGATTGAATGTAGATCCGGTTTTGTTAGAAATATCTCATACAAGTATCCAATTCCAATAACTGATACAAATAACATAAACATTTGTTCTATAATCCTAAATCTTCGTGTTGTAAGCGTAAGTATCACGATGACATCTAACGCACCAAATATTGAAGCGTAAATCATCGGAATACCAAATAGCAAATTCAGTGCTATGACAGTTCCAAGATACTCGGCAAGATCAGTTGCTGCCGAGGCTGCTTCTGCCGCAAGCCAATAAGGAACAATGTATATTTTTTTCTTGAGTTTCTCGCGCAATATTTCTGGAAGAGACTGTCCAGTAGCTATTCCAAGTTTGCCCGACAGATACTGTAAAAGCATCGCCATTGCGCTTGCAAGCCATACTACCCATAACAGATTGTAGTTATATGATGCACCACCCTGAATATCCGTTCCATAATTTCCAGGATCCATGTAAGCGATGCTGACAATTACGGCAGGCCCCATGTAGGAGAACAGTTGGGCAATCTTGCTGTTGCGGCAGGCATTTTTGATCTTTGAGAAATTTCCCAATTTTGTAGTATTCTCAGTCATGGTTTACAATTTGAGAGATTCCAGACAACATATAAAATTTAGCTTAGGCTACATTATTTAGCTTGGTCTAAATTTGAGTATGCCAAAGAGAGATATTTAACTTGTTAAAAAATTGAATGGTGGCAAGATCAGGTTCGCAGTGGATAGGCAGTTCCTCCCTCAGTTGGTCAGACATAGAACAAGATGTGAAAACACTTGCAAGAAAAGTGAGAGACACAGGCATTGTGTTTGACAAGATTGTAACCGTATCAAGAGGAGGACTGATCCCTGCCAGACTATTGGCAGACCAGTTTAACATCAAGATAATACTTGTCGACAAGTATCGCATACCTAAAAAGACTTTATTTGTAGACGACATATATGATTCGGGCAAGACATTTAGGAAGATAGTCTCTCAGGTAAAATCGTCTAATACTTTTGTATATGCAACGCTAGTGGCGCGAAAAAAGGCAAGATATCCAAAACAGCTGATTTATTCAAGGAAAACAAAAGGCAGAGAATACATAGTATTTCCTTGGGAGAAAAACGAGCAGCAAAAATCTCACAGTATGTACGTTAAAAAAAATCACCATGACAAACCTAGAAATAATTAACCTACGTCAATTGACAAATGGCATTTGGTGACGTAGATACATTAGGCTTGACATTTGACAAGCTACAATACATTTTCAACGGATATGATCAAATTCGTGATTCCTTTCTTGAGCTAGGTGCCTCATACAAACAAGAAAAAATCACATACGCCGAGTTTTTTGACAAGATTCAGGAAGGAGTAATGCGATTTTCTGCGCTAGAATTTTTAGCAATAAAAGCAATATTTGAGATAAAAAAATCAATAGATAGAAGATCAGGAATTACCAAAGATGTAGAAAATATGGATTCTCGTGTCATTCGTAAAACCCCGTCTTCTGGTCACTCTGTTGACTCTTTTATAATAACAGGAACATTGTCAAGGCCAGAACAGATTAGTTCAGGCACAATAAAGACTAGTTGTTTACAATGTGGAGTGTCAATTAGAGTAAACGCAAACTTTTGCACGAACTGTGGAAAGAAGGCATGACGCGACGATTGACACAATGCCCATGATTGAAGCGAGCAGGCTCACTAGGTTTCGGGTTTTGCCTGTTTAGCCTTGCGTTTTGCGATAGCTCCACTTATTATCGAAGCTACAAGCAATGCAAAAGCTATTTCAGTATAGTATTGATAGTTTGGACTTCTAATATTCAGAAAAGATAGAATAATCAGGATAAATCCGATTGCTGCCAGCACAAAGCTCAAGACTCCTAGATTGTTTTTTGCCGTATTTTGTTTGCAAATTGCGATGTATTTCAATGTATCAAAGTTATTTTGTAGTGGATCGGAAGGGATTTGAACCCCTGACCACCGCAGTGTGAGTGCGGTATCCTACCAGCTAGACCACCGATCCAAGCATTTTGAAAAGCATGCACCTATTTTGTCTTTGCACTAATTTTGATTCAAACAGAAGAATTTTTCATCCAGATGGCTTCTTTATATGGCATAAGGTTTAATTCGATAACAAGATCAAGTGCAGAGCATGCGTATATTGCAGCTCCACTGCGATTACATAGAATTTACACCAGTTAAGAAAGAAATAAAATCTGCAGAAGAAATCGAACCAAAATCAAAGCGTCTTGATGAGGTGGTTGTGGCATTTGTAGCAGTCGAGGACGGAGATAATTCAGATGTGGCAAAAAGAGCAATGAATGAAATCTCAGAATCTATGAAAAAGATTGGCTGCAGCAAATTATTGTTATATCCTTATGCGCACCTGAGTTCAAAACTTGCATCACCGAGCACGGCATTATCAGTTTTAAAAGAAATGGAAATGCAAGGAAATGGGCTTGAGATTCAAAGGGCACCGTTTGGATGGACCAAATCATACAAGATTCAGGTAAAAGGTCATCCGCTTGCTGAACATTCCAAGACCATATCAGCAGGTGAAGAAAAAGAATCCACATCAGAAGCACTAAAGGCAGAATCAAAAATCCAATCCTTTTGGCACATTATGACTACAGATGGCAAGATGCATGATATTGACAAGTTTAATTTCGCAAAACACCAGAGTTTGGAGGTTCTTGCAAAGTATGAGGCTGCAAAAAAACGCTCAGTCGATGAGCCTCCGCCCCATGTAAAATTAATGAAAAAACTGGCTATCGCAGATTATGAACCAGCGTCAGATGCAGGCAATATGAGATTTTTTCCAAATGGAAGACTGATAAAATCTCTCATAGAGCGATATGTTACAGAAAAAGTTGTAGAGTATGGAGGGTTTGAAGTCGAGACTCCAATCATGTATGATTCGCATCATCCAAGCATGGAGAGTTACTTCAATAGGTTTCCAGCAAGGCAATACAACGTAAATTCAGAGGGCAAGCAGCTCTTCCTTAGGTTTGCAGCATGTTTTGGCCAATTTCTGATGGCCAAGGACTTTCAAATGTCGTATAGGAATCTGCCTTTGAGACTGTATGAGCTTACAAGATATAGCTTTAGAAGAGAGCAATCAGGTGAGCTTGTTGGACTGCGTAGGTTGAGGGCTTTTACCATGCCTGACTGTCATGCAATGTGCAAAGACATGGAACAGGCAAAAGAGGAGTTTCGAAAAAGATTTGATCTATCAAGACAGGTAATCAAAGGACTCGGACTAGATGAGGCGGATTTTGAAATGGCAATTAGGTTTACAGAGGAATTCTACAATGAGAACAAGGATCTAATCGAAGAGCTTGTCAGCAAGATAGGAAAGCCGGTCCTTGTAGAGATGTGGAAGGATAGATTTTTCTACTTTGTTCTCAAGTGGGAATTTAATTATGTCGACAATCTAGGTAAGGCCTCTGCCCTATCAACTGATCAGATTGATGTTGAAAATGGCAAGAGGTACAATATCGAGTTTATTGATGAAACAAACAAGCCGCAGAACCCGATCATACTGCACAACTCTCCAAGCGGGGCAGTTGAACGAGTGATATATGTACTACTTGAAAAAGCTGCAAAAGATCAAAGAGAAGGACGAAAGCCAGGGTTGCCCCTGTGGCTTGCGCCAACACAGGTTAGAGTCATTCCGGTAAAACCTGAATTTTTGGACTATTGTGAAAAATTGACTGAAAAAATATCCCAGCAGGATATACGTGTAGATCTAGATGACAGAAATGAAAGCGTGGGAAAAAGCATCAGAGATGCAGAAACAGACTGGATAAGATACATCATTGTAATTGGGGAAAAAGAAGCAAATGCTGCAAAGCTGAGCATCAGAGATAGAAAGACTGGCGCCGTAAAAGAATTAACTACAGATGAACTAGTCAGAGAAATAAAAAAGGAGACTCGAGGGATGCCATTTCTGAAAATGAACATGAGCAGATATGTTTCAAAGAGGCCTCAGATAATGGTATAGTTACAATCCAATAGTTTAACAGAATTTTTGAAAATTACTTGTGTGAGAGATTCATGGCTATCACTTCAGCCATCAGCTTAGCCGCTATAGAAGCAGTAGCCCCGTTATCATATGGAGGACACAGTTCTACAATATCCATGCACCTTATCACGTTATTTTCCATTGCATATATCATGTCAAACAGCTCTCGTGAGGTAATTCCCATTGCTTCTGGATTTCCAACCCCTGGTGCAAATGCTGGATCAAGCACGTCAAGATCGATGCTCAGATAGACTTTGTCAAATGTCGAGAGTGCGTCTTTTACAAGTTTTGGTCCATTACCTTCTCGGATATCCTTATCAGTTACAGTTTTTACATTGTGTTCGGTTTTGAATGCGAGCTCTTCTTTGACAAAAGAGCGGGCTCCGACGTGAACAATGTTATCGACTCCTCTTTTTTCAATTATTCTTCGAAGATAGGCAGCATGACTCAGTTTGATGTCTGCATATTCATCTCTTAGGTCATAGTGTGCGTCAAACACGATATAACCGGTATTTTTTGGAAAGCTCATGTATGTTCCATATGTAATGAGATGTTCTCCACCCAAGATTATCATCTGTTTGTTGCGTGAAGCAAGCTCGGAGGTAATTTTGCCTATCATATCCAACACCTCGGTTGCTACAACAGTATGCTTTGTATTTCCAAGATCTTCGATGTTTACAGACTCGAGATCAACGTTGAACCGTGTTGAGAAAATCTCTATGTTATTGAATGCAAGCCTGACTGCATCAGGACCAAATCTAGTCCCTGGTCTAAATGAATGGGTAGAGTCAAACGGTATTCCATACACAATTGCCGAAACATCACCCTCCTCGTTTGGGCTGGTAATCAGCGGGTTTCTGTTCATGTACAAATCAGTAAAACTCATCAAAAACGCTCACGCTATACCGCAGATATAATGTTATGGAAATTAAACCGTATTCTTGACATGGTAGGAATATTTCAATTGGCGAGAACGCCTCGATGGGGTTGCTGAAATTAGGTCAAAAAAAAAGTAACCTAGCGTTCTCGTCAGTTTTCCTACCTGACATTGCTATTTATCGTTAGAGTAACTTGGTTAACTTTGTCCAAAACCAATTAGCGACAACAAGTGCCATTAATTTAGAATCAGATCAGTATCCAGAATACCGCAGTTTTTGTGTATCTGGGCTTCGCTAGCTCTGTTACACGTCTTGCATATCAACCGGATTACTTCATTACATGCATGACAGCGTTGAAATTCTTGCATATCTGCACCACATGTCCTACATGAATCTATTCTCATATATCTAAAAATTTCAAATTCTACTTATAAATTGTATGGATATTAGTATTGACCAAGTGAATGAAAAATAGTCGTCGATGAGCACACGCCTACAAGGATAGCTTTTTTCGTATAATCTCAAGCGTCGTGCCTGGATCAGCCTTGCCTTTTGTCTTTCGCATTACCTTGCCAACAATATAGTTTATAGTATCAGGATTCTGCTTTGCCTCTGACACTGCCTTTTCTTCCTCTACAAATACTTCATCTATTATTTTTTCAAGAGATGACGCATCATTCATGTTGCCAAGATCCAAACTTGACATTATTTCTGACAGAGACCTGCCAGTTTTTATCATCTCCTGCAATGCAATCTTGCCCGAGTTTCTCGTCATGGTACCATTAACTATGGCATCTGCCAAGTCGGAAATATTTCGATGAGTGAGTTTTAGATCGGTTTTCTTTTCCCTCGTATCTGCAAATCCCATCAGATCGGTGGTAATTATGTTTGCAACTTCTTTTGCGTTAGATTCAGTATGGGATTTTTCAAATAGATCAGAATAAAACTTGCCAGATGACAAGACATCGGCGACCTGTTGCGGAATGCCATATTTTTTGACATATCGCTCCTTTTTGGCTACAATGCTTTCAGGCATCTGTTTTTTTAAATTTTCAATCCTGTCTTGTGCAATCCCTACAATTGGGATATCTGCTTCGGGCAAGTAGCGATAGTCCTGCTCTTCTTCTTTTGATCTTGACGAAACCGTGATCTTTCTTGCGTCGTCCCAGTGTCTTGTCTCTGCTGCAACCTCTATACCTCTATCTACAAGGCTTTGTTGTCGTGTCATCTCAAAATGTAGTGCCTTTTCTACGTCTCTAAACGAGCCAACGTTTTTGATCTCAACTCTGTTACCTTTTTCAACCGAGATGTTTCCATCCACCCTCATAGCTCCTTCAAGATACGGATCAGATACACCGAGATTTTCAACCAAATCTGCAAGGACGTTAAGAAATATCCTGACCTGTCGCGGATTTTCAAAATCTGGCTCTGTTACTATCTCAACTAGTGGTGTGCCTGCCCTGTTATAATCCACGAGCGTGATCTGGGTTTTTTGCGAGCTGCCCTCATACACAAGTCTGCCGGGGTCTTCTTCCAGCTGAATTCGCCTTATTCTGATCTCTTTTCCTTCGATTTGTACGATTCCATCCGAACCTATACTAGTTGGCCCATATGCGTTATACTGGGTAATCTGGAAATTTTTTGGCAGATCAGGATAAAAATAATTTTTCCTGAAAAAGCTTATTTTTTCCGGAATTTTGCACCCGAGTGCTATTGATATCATGGATGCTTTTTCTACTGCTTTTTTGTTGAGTGTAGGTAACGAACCTGGAAGTCCAACGCAGATAGGACAGATATTGGAGTTTGGAGGCAGGCTCCTATAATCTGCCTTGCAGCTGCAAAAGAGCTTGCTTTCCAGTTTTGTCAGCTGGCAGTGAATTTCAAGCCCAATCTTTGTCAAAGCGGCACCTCCGGAAGATTCACTGTCTGCTGTAGCGAATATGCAGCCTGCAACAGACTTTTTTCTTGGAAAGAGTTTGCAAAAAGTTGAATTCCAATCGGCAATCCAGCACTTGAGATCTCAATGGGTATAGATATCGCAGGAATTCCCGTCAGATTGGCAGTAATGGTATTGATGTCAAGCAGATACAGTTTTAACGGATCATCTATTTTTTCACCAAGTTTGAAAGGCAAGATTGGCATCGTGGGCGCTACAAGGAGATCTACTTTTTTGAAGGCTTCATCGATTTGAGATTTCATCATGGTTCTGACTTTTTGTGCCTTTAGGTAATACTTGCCATAGTATCCCGCAGACAGTACAAATGCGCCTAGCAGCATTCTTCTAGTCACTTCTGGTCCAAAGTTACTTCTGACTTTGGAGACATATGCTTTGAATTCATAGCCCTCGGTACCAAAATCAAATCCGTATCTAAGATTATCATATCTGGCAAGGTTGCTGCTTGCTTCAGCAGAAGCAATTGTATAATATGCTGCCACAGAATGCTCCACTGCACCAAGTGATACAGGCATGCATTCAGCTCCCAGATCCTGTAGTTTTGACACTGCTTTGTTTGTTGCAGCCAAGATCTCCTTGTCCACTCCGTCGCCAGTCATTTGCTGCACTAGGCCGATTTTTTTTCCTTTTATCCCGGTATCAATGCCCGCAACATAATCCTCATTAGTTTTTTTCACTGTCGTATCATCATGTGGGTCATGCCCTGCAATTACATTCATCACAAGAGCAATGTCTTCGACTTTTCTTGCAATTGGCCCTACCTGCTCTATGCTATTTGCATATGAGACAAGGCCATACCTGCTAACAAGGCCGTATGTAGGCTTCAAGCCTACAACAGAGCAAAAGCTGGCAGGACTTCGAACAGAGCCTCCAGTATCAGAACCAAGAGATACCATGCATTCAAGTGAGCTTACAGAAACCCCGCTTCCGCCAGACGATCCCCCGGGAACATATTCTGGATTCCAGGGGTTTTTGCTGGGTCCAAAATGGCTGAACTCTGTAGTAGAACCCATGGCAAATTCGTCAAGATTGGCTTTGCCAATTATTATGGAATCTTGCTGTTTGAGTCTAGATACCACAGTAGCATCATATGGTGCGACAAAATTTTCAAGCAACCCAGAGGCGCATGTGGTTCTGAGTCTTGCAGTACAGATGTTGTCTTTTATGGATACTGGCATGCCAAGAAGCATGCCGGTTTTTTCTTTTGCCCGAATCTTTTTGTCTATCAGTTTTGCTTTATTCAGGGCGTTTTCGCTATCTATTGTAATGTAAGCGTGTACCTTGTTTTCTACTGCTTGAATCCTGTCTATTGTCTTTGCTACAAATTCCTCTACCGAAATCTCACCGCTACGTACAAGCGACAGGTATTCGGTTGCAGATATGCCAAGTTTCATTCAGATCATCTGGGGAGCTCGAACAAAGTTATTTTGATCTTTCTTTAGATAATCTATGAGCGGCTTGCCATCGCTTTGAAATTTCTCATACTTGTCTTCACGCAAATCATCATACGATATTTCTTTTCTTAGTGTTTTGTCAGAGTCATGCTCTACCTTGTCAAGCCTTTCAAAATAGTTTAGAATCTGGTCCACCTGCAGTATGTATTTTTCCGGGTCTTGGAGATCAACTTTGACCAAATCTCCAAGATGCTCGATTTCTTTTCTGTCTACCATTACAATCCACTACGGGGTAAGCCTATCAACGTCTCTTGGATAAAATGTCGTGTCCCTTATGTTTTCTGTACCAGTGAGAGCCATCATCAGTCTTTCAAGCCCTATCCCGCATCCTGCATGAGGAGGCACTCCATAATCAAATACTCTCAGATGATAATCAAATGCATCAAGTTTGAATCCTTTATTTTTCATTCTTTCTTCAAGTTCGTTTCTTTTCTCAATTCTTGTACTTCCTGAGGATAGTTCAAGGTCCCCGTACATCAGGTCAAATGATTCTGAAACCTTTGGATCATCGGTCTTTGCTTTAACGTAAAACGGTTTTGGAGCAAGTGGCCAGTCTTTGATAAAATAAAATCCTGAGACGTTTATCTTCCTCAGTTGAGACGGGTACAGATCGTCACCCCATTCTATCTTTGCTCCGGCATTTTTCATTTTGTCAACCAAATCAGAATACGAATGCTGCGGTATGCTGCTTGGAGCTTCTGGAATCTGATATTCTGCTCCCTTTAATGTTTTGACATAGTCTCCTACTGTACGAATGGATTTGAGGACAATGTTTTCAATGTGTTTCATTATGTCGTTATAATCTACAAACGCCTCTTCTAGATCTATCGATATTGCTTCTGACAAGTGTCTGTTGGTTCTGGATGGTTCTGCCCTGAATATTGGGGCAATTTCAAATACTTTCTCAAAGCTTAGGGTCAGTTGTTCTTTGTAAAGCTGAGGACTCTGGGCAAGAAAAGCCTCCTTGTTGTAATAGAATATTGGAAACAATGCGGCCCCGCCCTCTGTTGCAGTGGCAATCATTTTCGGAGTGTTGATTTCCAGAAAGCCGTTTTCATAAAGATATTCACGGATTGATTTTAAGACAAGGCTTCTCATCTTGAACACATGTTGCAAAACATTTCGTCGTAAATCTATTGCTCTAATTTCAAGTCTAGTATCAATATTGGCAACAGTTTTTGTCTGCCACGTAAACGGGGCAATCTTTTCAACGCTAGAGAAGATTTTCATTTCAGAGGGAATTATTTCAGCTCCGTTGGGGGCCTTGTTTGAGGGTTGTATTGTTCCCCTGATTGCAATTGTTGACTGCTCTTTTGTTTTTACAAGAGCATTTTTAATTTCGTCAGGACACACCCCGGATTTTGCCGTAATTTGCATTTCTCCCTCCTTGTCGTTTAGCATGACAAACACTAGGTTTCCATGGTCTCTTACGCTTGAGACCCACCCCATGACTACAACCTCTTTTCCCTCAAGAGACGGACTGATCTCGCGAGAATAGGCAGTTCTTCTCCAGATTCCAAGCTCTGCATCTATCATGCTTTTCACCAAATGTGTTCCTGTTAGTGTTAATTTATGTATCGTGACAGAACTTTTTCAGAAATAGATGTGATTTCGTCTAAACTATACGCAGCAATGACATAATTTAAAGTCCTATTTTTGGACGCGATGTTTTATTGGCACGATACCACGAACCTAATATCATAATTTCTTTATTTATGTAAATTTTCATAAAATTACAAATAAACGATATAATTTTTCTCATAAAAGAACTAAATTCACCAAAAAGTTATAATACACAGTAGTATTCACCTTATATGGTGAATAAATATTTGTTTATTTACGAATATAATTGTGGGTGTAAAAAGTGTGGATAATTGAACCGCCTACATTTTCGATGCAAGTGAGAAACTATGCACGTTTATTTGTCTCACTAGCCAAATCTCGAAGTCTAGTCTACGGGTTTGTCATAGCTGCACTTGGGACATTTTTGATTGCGAATTCCATGCAAGAAATTAATTTTTCAGTGATAACAAGACTACTTGTTGCAGTATATGCCATAGCACTAGCCACTTATGTCTATAATGATCTTACTGATCAAGAAATTGATCGTCGAAATGAGAGAAAATCTAGTAAAATTTCACGAGAAATATATCGACCCACTAGAAATTATGTAATTTTCTTTTTTGCGCTTTCTAACATCTTAACATTTTCAATAAATTGGCAGACAGGTTTAGCTGATTCATTAGCAATAGCATTAGCAATCGCTTATTCTCATCCAAGAACACATTTGAAAGATAAATTTATTTTAAAAACCGTAGTTACTGGCGGAGGAGGATTCATTGCTTCCATAATGGGATCGTTAGCTGTTGGCAATGTACCACCGTTGGCATTTGTATCTTCATTCACGGTATTCCTCTTCTATTTCTTGTTAGGCCCACTTGGAGACATTACAGATATGAAGGGAGACAAGGAAGCAGGGAGAAGAACCATCCCCATAGTATTGGGAATACCAAAAAGTTTTCTTTTAATGATATTAGTAACAATGTTTATTGGAAGTATGATTTTTACTTCATATCTAACGCTTGGGTTGAATATAATTGCCATGACTCTCGGACTAGTGATTTGTTCTTATTCAATAATACAAATACGAACAGTGTCAAAAAAATTTTTCAATAAAGAAAAAATGAATAAAACTAGAACTATTTTGAGATTCAGTTTCTTTGGAATACAGCTTGCATTGATGAGTGGGATTCTGCTAAATTCAGTGATTTAACAGCTAATCAGTTTTCTTAACTAATTGTGGAGGAGTAAGTGACGCTGTTTGCCAAGAGTTATTGAAAATATTCTTCGTCTGTTTTGCCATATTTGGATCATTAGCATAAATAGATAGACTGAATTTATCAGGATTATATTTGTCAATAATTTCTATTCCAACATGAGATTCATCTATCATGAGTAGACTGAAGGGAACTTTGCCATATTTTCTTTCTATTTTGATAGGATAAAACGGATTAATGACTACTTGATTTCTCTCATTAGTGTTTTTATCTGAAACTGTCATTTTGCTTGCCTCTTGAGAAATATATCCTCCTACCATGTCTATATCTACAATGACTTTAACTTTGATTCCCATGTTCGCTTTCTTCAACATTGAATTTATGATTAGCTCGTTTGGAGATCTGCTCATCAATATGATTTCTTTTTGAGCAAACTCTATGATTTCTATTGCTTTTGTAACCATCTCGTCATAACTTGAAATTATTTTCGGTGAAAATGATTGACTTTTCACATCATTATCATCAAATCCAATTTTTGTTAAGAAATCAGATATTTCTTGAGAGTCGAATTTTGAGCTTTTCTTCAGCAAATCAATCATTTCCAGTTCCTTTATGTTTTCAACATTGTTTAAAAGCCCAACAATGTGTTTTCTATGAACGACATTTCCAAAGCTAGTGTGCGTATAGGTATTTTCTTTCTTAACCAATAAACCTAGATCACAAAGCTGTTTTAATCTAGTATAGTACTGTTTCTTGGTAAGACCTATTTTTTGAGGAGTGTCTAATTCAGATTTAAAACCATCTTTTGCCAATACAAAAATTTCCAGTGCATCGAATTTGGATAACACAGACAGCACGTTTTCCATGTGCTTGAGTGCACTAACGTTCTTAACTGATAGAATTGAGCCTATTTTCTCATAACCTGCTGCATTTCCAACAAATACTGCAGACCCACGATTTTTCAATAGTTTTTTTATACGGTACCCATACTTATCTATTTTGTGGGAATAGAATGAGGTTTTACCTATATAGTACAATAATAAACCATGATTTTACCACCGGATGTCAAACATCATTCACATCGTCGCCTGCATGATAGCAGAATTCACATTAACTGGTACAAGTCTAGTATTTAAATAGAAAATAAATAGGCAAGGCTATAGATAAAATGAGTAAATGAAAGAATGTTTCTTGTTCACCATAAAACTAAAATTAAAATTTTAGAATTAATCATACGTGACTTTAACTACAAGAGAAAAGTGTGCAATTGCAATATCCAACGCAATGATCCTTTATTCATATGCTATGAAGAATGGTGAAAGCATGGAACAAAAATCCATAATAGACGTCATAATAAAGAACATACCGCAGGAATTGAAAACAGCACTGTCGATGGAATTAATAGATGACGTGCTACAGTTTACGACAAACTCTCACATGGAACTTTCATAAACAGCTAACATCTTAGAGGCATCAGATGACATCTATTGCAACCCTCGGATCTCATTGTGCATTACAGGTATTAAAAGGGGCAAAAGATGAGGGGTTTAAAACACTTTTAGTATGTGAGAAAAGAAGAGAATCATTATATCGTCGTTTTCCTTTTATTGACGATTTAATTTTGGTGGATTCTTTTAATGAGATATTAGATCAACGGTGTTCAACACAGCTTGCTGAAAAAGATTCTATTGTGATCCCACATGGAACATTAATTTCGCAGATGACTTCGTCTGAAATAGAATCAATCAAAACCCCAATTTTTGGGAATCGCTGGATCTTGAGATGGGAATCAGATAGAAAAATGAAAGAAAAGCTAATGATAGACTCTAAGCTCAATGTACCGAGATCCATTTCCAGTCCTAGAGAAATCAAAGGATTAAGCATAGCAAAGAGACATGGAGCTGCCGGAGGTAAGGGATACTTTTTAACAACAAGTGAAAAAGATTATGAGAAAAAAAGAGATCAGTTAATTTCAGACGGTTTAATTAAAGGCGATAATGATCTATATCTTCAAGAATATGCTCGGGGGGTTTCAGCATACTTGCAATATTTTCATTCTGCA
Source organism: Nitrososphaerota archaeon (assembly GCA_028867735.1). Lineage (GTDB taxonomy): Archaea > Thermoproteota > Nitrososphaeria > Nitrososphaerales > Nitrosopumilaceae > Nitrosotalea. The sequence continues at coordinate 81,365 of JAGWFW010000001.1, read as the reverse complement.
ATCAAAGGGCAACTAGAATTTTTTGGCGTGGATCGCAGATATGAATCAGACATAGACGGATTAGGACGCATTCCAGCATCACAGCAGCTGGAGAGCAGCAGGATTCCTTCATTTAATGTAGTTGGGAATAGCCCATTAGTGTTAAGAGAATCTCTATTAGAGGAGGTTTATGCAATGGGTGAAAGATTCGTAGAATCTGCCAAAGAACTAGTTCCACCAGGCATGATAGGACCATTTTGCCTAGAAGGAGTGTATGATGATAATTCGACATTTACCACTTTTGAATTTTCGGCTAGAATAGTAGCAGGAACAAATCTCTACGTAGATGGATCGCCCTATTCAAGTCTGACATATGGTGAACCTATGAGTATGGGTAAAAGAATAGCTCGTGAAATTAAAAATGCTAAAAAGGAAAACAAATTACAGAGAATAATCACTTGATGTCCTTAATTCCAATTTCATAAATTCGTAGATTTAGATCGAATTGGAAGATTTATGATTGGAATTAATCATATTACGAGATAAAAATTTCCGCATCACTAATACAAATATGAGTGGGTGGAATAGAATTAGAGGAGTTTTTGTCATATGCATCATTTCCTGAAATGATTTAGTAGCTTTCTTACTATAAGGAGTAATTGTAAGAACACTATCGGCGTATTTTTGAATTAACCTTACAAACAGATTAGGTTTTTTTCCGGTAGTTGTTGGCCAACGAAAATCTTCCCCGGTTGCCAACAGCCAAGGACGAGAATTTGTCTTAGATAGTTTTTTTTGAAATAAATGACCAAAATCTTTTTTCGTAGAATAGTATTTTTCCATACATGCATCAAGGACCTGCCCTCCCAATGCAGCCACTGTCATTCCCTGCCCATAAAAAGGATTGAAAGTACATACTGCATCTCCCACTACAATGAAATTCTCGGGCCATGAGGTAAGTTTTTCATAGTGAATAAGTCTATTTCCTTTTATTCTATATCCATAAATTTGTGATAATGGCTCTGCATTTCTTATTAGATCGTAAACTTTGGGATTAGCTAAATTCTTTGCAAAATCCAGAAATTCATCTTCTTTAGTTGGAGGAAGATCTTTACCTATACTATATAATCCTACCAACCATTTATCATTTTCAACAGAAATAATTCCGCCCATCTTTGGAAAGTCAGGAGGCCTGTTAAGAACAATAGTTAATCGTGTTTTATTATCAAATTGTTTTTGAATTCTATAATATCTTGATGCGTAACCTATATGTGAATTCACATACGTTTCTTCTGGTTTCTCAAATCCCATGTCACATAACCATTCTATCGTTTTAGAATTTCTTCCTCCTGCATCAACAACCAAGTCTCCTTGAAGCATAGAAACATTCACTAGATTATTTTGTGGTAATTTTTTTATTTTAACACCGTTTACCTTTTTTGTTTTATTGTCAAATACCAATTCCAGTACTGTTGTGTCCACTTCAAAGATAATTTTATCATTTTTTAATATTTGATTTCGTATTACTGATTCTAACAAAGATCTGCTACAAAAATAACAAATTAGATCGGATGTGAATCTGGGCTGCCAGTTTTCTTCTACAAAGTGTTCACTGTCCCTACTTATATTAGCACACACTGCCCCCGCCTTGATCAAGTCATCTATAAAATCTGGAAATATATCAGCTAAAATTCTAGTTCCTCGAGCTAGAAGAATGTGAGGATGAATTGCTTGAGGTGTGCTTTTTCTTGTATGAGTTAAATTTGTAATCGGATCCTTTTCCATTATGGTTACTTTCTCAAAATATTTTGAAAGTATCGCAGCTGAGATCATTCCAGATATGCTGCCACCTATCACAATGGCGTGTTTCTTATTGTTCATGCGTTATTTACGATTAAAGTTCATAATCAAAGTCATACTGGAAGCATTATCCCATAGTCAGTGTAGCAGTATGGAATTTCACTACAACACTATATGTTCTGTCATTATAAGTAGCGGTAAATGATTTATCACGAGGCGCATCATTTTTTATTACTATATCAGCTATACCACCTTGATCATAGTCAGAGAATATACCTGAATTAGGCGTGAGCTCACTAACAGTAATTGGAACAGAAAAAGCGCTGATTGATCTGGTACGCATAAATCCGTTATTATCAGCAAATAAGGTTTGGATCCCATTGCTCTGTTGTTTAGCTACAACTACTCCTTGAGGGTTCGGGTTTTCTGTCAATCTTCCGTTATGGTTAAACATAAAAGTTGTAAGATTGCCAATCAGGTTTTGCATAGCTGGAGTTCCATCCGCATCAGGTTGGCCATCCCTTCCAAAGGCCATGTAGTATAAAGTATTATTAGTAATGGAAGCACCCCAAGTCCATGAATCCTCCGAAGTTGGATCAATGTTAAGCTGCGGATCAAGCAAATCACCTTGCACTTGAGAACCTTGAGGAAAATCAGGCCTGGCAGCATACACGTGGATTAAGTTGCTAGGAATCCTATCAAAAATCAAGTTGACAATCTGATCCCCTCCTGATTTTTGATAATCAACTGTAACTGGAGTGGGAATAGACGAAAAATCATACAGTTGTATTATTGGCCAAGCATTTTCATACTCAGTGCTTGCCGCAAAGCCACCCGTGTTTGTGTTTAGGGTCTTATTTTCTCGTATCACGTGTTCCATTTGATTTGTAGTAAGTGTTCCAGGATTATTTGTACAGAGAACAAAATTGGACGGAGAGATTTTGGCACCTCCGTTATTGGTATCGTTTTTTGAACCAAATCCCCCCCGAGCAATTGTAAATCCCTTGGTCTCAGAATAACTGACACCTGGTTTTGGCGAAAAAGTGCTTCCCGGATCACAAAAGCCCCCAAAGTTGAGACCTTTACCAGTAAGTACAGCAGTATTGGCCGCCGCAATTGCTTGATTTCTATCAGCGAAATAGCCATACCAGTTGCCATCAGTGGCCTGTGCCATTCTCAATCTTTTTCCATTAACAGTAACGACGGGTTCTCCATACGATTGATCCAGTCTTTGTATGTCAGGGTCAGCTACAATTACCTCAATTACCATTGGACCTGCAAAATAATTTTTGAATAGTGGGTTTTCTGCAGACACATACAGATTAGGATTTGACGAAACGTGTTGAACAGGCTCAAGTTTTGGAATTAATCCTTCCATTGCTTGCGCAGGTTTTATCGCAGGCAACGAACCTACAAAACAAGACAGAACTACCAAAAAAACAAACGCAAAGGATAACTGCCTGATGCTTAAGATCGTCAAGGTCAATGACTAGTAATCGAGACGAGTCGACGCATTTAATCTTATGTAAAAGAAATTTTCATCTTGACATGTATTTTTTGCAAATGTCATGCCCCGCCCAATGTCACTATAAGATCAGTAGCAAAGCCAGCACAGACGCCGACAAAGATACCAAGCATTATGACGTTGTTCGTGGTTTGCTTCCTTCCTGCGTTGTACATTAGCATTGACACGTATATCAGAGCCCCTCCTGCGATTGACAAAAATAGTATATAGGCAACGTTGGAGAACACCAAGCTTCCAAGTACGGTACCTACAAAAGTAGGTCCGCCACCAACAAGACCTGCCAATAACAGGAACCTGACAGTTGGCTTTTTCAATACCCCAGTAAGCGGTCCAGCAATTCCAAATCCCTCAGTTGTGTTATGAGCCCCAAATCCTATTATCAGAAGAATTGCCAGGCCTATTTCTCCTGCAGCATATGACTGCCCGATAGCCAGCCCTTCACTAAAGTTGTGTGCTCCTATACCTACAGCAATCATCATTGCCAGCCGATACGCATTAGTGTCATTGAATGACTGACGAAGATGGTCATCGCCTTTTTGAATATTTTCAAGCGAAAGAATTTGCGGTACATTTTTTGTCATCGTCTTGTGTTCAAACCATGTAAGTCCAAGCAATCCAATTGCTATGCCGCCAAAAAGCGCCACAAGGTCAATCACAGCATTGCCTGCAGGAGATTTGCCTGCCAGTGCTTCAGTGGCTGCGTCTGACGCAGATTCATAACCATGGCTGAACACATCAATTATTAGAAATATCAAAATTCCAAGCGCAACAGCATTCAGAAAGCCTTTCTTCTTCGCGCTTAGATTTTTCATCACAGCAAGCGGCAGGCCTAGAAAAATTGTAAAACCCGCAATAGCACCTAACGTTATGAGTTGCCAGTAATCCATCGTACTTTGATTAGGACAAGCTAACTTTATTTAAATGACGGAGTTGTTCCAGACTCTTAGAACATCTCATTTGGTTTAAATAGTTAGGCTCACCTAATTCAGAAAACTTGAAGAAAATTTCATTTTCACAATTGAAGAAATACGACGTGAATCAAAAAGTATTGGAGGCATTGTCTGATGCCCAATCCAGAACAATATTATTTTCAATTGTAAAAGAAGGAAAGACTGCAATGGAATTGTCCGAGAAATACCGCATACCGTTGAGCTCGGTATACAAAAAGATTACAGACTTGGAAGAGATTGCCCTTGTCAAAGTTGAAAAGTGGGAATTGTCAGATAGCGGCAAAAGATTCAAGGTATACAAGAGCAGGATCAGCAGGGCAGACGTTAGCATAAAAAAACCAGAGCCCATCATTGTACTGACCCCAAACCAAGGATCCTGACATACAAACTCTTGCCGAGGAAATGCATCCTGTTTCATGAAAGAAGATTTGCGGTACTGTTTCATGTTAAATCACATCAAACAAAAGACAGGGAAACAAGTTTTGACAAATCCTAATATTGGTATCAAATCCAACAACAACATGAAAAAATACTATATCGCAATACCAGTTGTAGTTGCAGTTATTGCAGTATCATTATACCTGTTTTATCCACACCAGAATAATTCCGCCATATCAATGCAATCACTAGTCGAAAACGGCTCTCCCATCCTAGGAGATCCAAATGCAAAAATCACAATTGTAGAGTGGGGAGACTATCAATGTACCTATTGCCATTTGTTCCACGAAAATACCAAAAATCAGATAATACAAGAATATGTGAACACCGGAAAGGTGAACTTTGTCTTTCGAGACTTTCCATTAAATGGGCCTGATTCAGTCTCGGCCGCCCAAGCAGCATATTGTGCTGGCGATCAAGGCAAATATTGGCAGTACCACGATGAGTTATACAATAACTGGGGAGGAGAAAAGACCGGCTGGGTCAATCAAAAATCCCTTGATACGTTTGCAACAAATGTCGGTCTGGATTTAGGCCAGTTCGATAAATGTGTGAACGACAAGAAATACGAAAACAAGGTGTTGGATAATCAAAGATTTGGTCAGGAAATCGGCGTTGATGCAACCCCAACATTTATCATACTTTATGACAACAAGGCAAGCAAAATGGAAGGAGCACAGCCCTTTTCGGTGTTCCAACAAGTACTTGATAGCATCTAACTTAGCTTAGGAAGAAACAACATGGTCAAGCCAAAAATTGAAAAACAGGACTCTGTAAAGTTATACCGATTACGAAAAACTCTGGAGGAGTTGTCTGACAAAAGCGGACGAGGCACAGAGTTGATTTCACTTTATGTGCCACCAAAAAAAGCCTTGCACGAAGTCACAAATGGCTTGAGAGAAGAACAGGGGACTGCAGACAACATAAAATCTGATCTGACCCGTACACATGTAGTCGATGCCCTATCAAGAGTAATACAGCGTTTAAAATTGTACAAAAAATCACCAGACAACGGACTTGTGATGTTCTGTGGTGCACTTCCACCGGAAGGAGGGGGTCCAATCGGTAGCGAGGTGATCAAATTGTATGAAATCGAACCGCCAAAGGAATTGCAGACATTCCTGTATAGATGCGATGATCATTTTCATGTTGACATCCTAAAAGACATGTTAAAAGAAGAAAACATGATAGGTTTCCTTGCAATAGATGCAAAGGATGCAGGGTGGGGGCTTTTGCACGGAGACAAGCTAGACGTACTATCCGAAACATCGTCAGGAGTTGCTGGAAAGCACAGGCAGGGAGGACAATCAGCAAGAAGGTTTGAAAGACTAAGAGAAATGGAACTTAATGACTACTATAACAGAATTGCGCATACAACAAAAGAATATTTTATTGATATTTATCAGATAAAAGGACTGATTGTTTCAGGCCCCGGTCCAACAAAAGAGAATTTCATAAGAGAAGAATATCTCGAATATAGGCTTCAAAACATGATAATAGCCACGCTGGACACGTCATATGCCGGTGCAGAAGGGGTCAGAGAGGCGTTTTCAAGGGCTCAAGACGTCCTAACAGATTTCAGGATGGTCGAGGAGAAAAGACTGGTGGAGAAGCTATTCCACGATATCCACAATACCAACGGGCTTGCCACCTATGGTCTACAGGACATCATAGACCTGCTCAAAAGAAACGTCGTAGATACAATACTGATAACAGATGACACCAATTTACGTAAGATTGACATTACATGCAAGAGGTGCCAGAATGTACAATCGGAAATACTTGAAAGGCCGAAGGTCATTTCCAGAATGCAGGAACTCATGAGCAAGCCCTGCCCGAGCTGCAAAAGCATGGATCTTGAATCGTCGGAACGTGATATTGTAGATTATCTTTCTTTGCTTGCAGACCAGGCCGGGACAAAGATAGAGGTAATATCAGGCACCACAGAACACGGAGCAATGCTGTCAAGCATAGGAAAAGTTGGCGCATTTTTAAGATACAACCCCAATCAATGATCGGCATTACAATATTTTCGCTAACTCTAAATAATTTCTAATCATGATTTTGAATATGGAGCATGTAACACCAGAAGAATTTGATTCTGCCGTATTAAACAGCGGAAAAAGAACGCTTGTCTTGTTTTATGCAAGTTGGTGTCCTTACTGTGCAAATTTTAAACCTTCCTTTGAAGCTGCAAACATGCCCAGCGTCAGAAAAATAGGATCGTTAATAGACGAAGATGAGAATCCGTTATGGGATAGGTTTGACATTCAGGCAGTTCCAACAATGATTGCTTTTGAAAATGGAAAAATAATTGCAAGAAGAGATGCGAAAAAACACATAGGGCTGACAAAGTCAGACATGGAATACATGGTAAAAGAATTATCGTAGTTCAATGAAACCCTTGATCTTGTCAGACAGTTTTTTCAATTCTTCATCAGTCGCAATCATTCTTCTTTTCCATGGATTATTCATTTTTTCGTATCTTGGTATTATATGTACGTGAACATGAGGTATTATCTGATTTGCGGCGATGCCGTTATTTTGTCCAATGTTAAAGCCGTCTGCACCAGTAGCTTTCAATATGGCTTGCGCTACAATTGGAACTTTGGAAAATAGTGAAGATACGCCTTCTGTCGGCATGTCTGTTATTTTTTCATGATGTTCTTTTGGAATCACAAGCGAGTGGCCCATCTGTATAGGATATTTGTCCATTATTGCAATGTGAGTCTTGTCTTCATAGATTAGATGTGCTTCTTTTTTTCCTGCCGAAATATCGCAGAAGAGACATTTCATGAGATTCTCCGTTTCTCCATTTTATTTATACTGTGAGGCGCCACGCAGTAATTTCAAGAATTATTTATCAAATAGATCACCATGCTCGTCTTATTTGCCTACCTGGCATCAGAAAGCAGATTTTACATAAAAATAGATTTTCTGATATCTCGTAATTGAAATACAGCATGCGTGACAAAGCCAAGCAAATCACAGAATATAGAAAACGCTTATGTATACGAGTAATCAACCTTCGATAATGCACAAGCAATCTATTGTAACAGGAACTATTGTTGTTGCACTAGTACTAACGCTTGTAGGAGCCAATTCGTCTGTTTATGCACTATCCGGTTATGGAGCATCTTATGCGCCATCATTTGGCAGTAGCACATATGCCGGTTCTGCACTTGGTGGTTCTGCGTTTTCATATAATGACGGTTTAACCATCAATGGGCATGCATACGACATATCAAAATATGTCCAACAGATACCAACTAGGACTGTCTACGTGGGCGCGTCCACAACCATAACAGCCAAGCTATGGGAATACGGCGGAACATACCAAATCCAGGGCGTAGCATTGTTTCTCAACATAAGTGGCTACAATCCGAGTGCTGGAAATAGCGACACATGGGTACAATACTCAAAGACGGGCGGGGTCGCAGTACATGATCCTCACAACATACTTGGTACTGTCACAGCAGATGTCAAATACGATCAGAAATTCATGTATGTGACATTCCACATGACACCAAACAAGCCCATGAACACATCATGGATAATACTAACAGCATGGGATAAGCAATTATCAGTTGGCACTGCAAAGGTAATCGACGGAATAAACATATCGTACATTCCAGATGGATACCATTAGGCAGTAACTCCTCAAGTTTCATAACTTTTTTTGATCCCAGTCAGCCCAAGCACAAGAATTGTCTGCTTTTCCTTTTTCCTTATCAGATATAGTTAATTAGGGTAGAATTTTGACGTTTATCGTTAAATGGGTAAAAAAGAGAGAGAGGAGCGAGAACAAGAGCGAGAAAGCTTTTATGAAAAACGTCAGAAAGAACAGTTCAAGTACAAAGCAATCGGCTTGGCAGTACTTGGCGGCATAGTAGCAGTTCTTGCCATTTCAAGCTATAATTTCTACGAGCTATCAACACATGTGGTACCACAAGGAATGCCTCAGGGCGCAGGCCCGCTTGGCAAAGTAGATGTGCATGCAGGATTGCTAACCATGATTTTCGGCCAGCAGTTTGATTATTCGTCTCTTGCCTACCAGATAAAGAGCAAATATATCGATTTTGAAAAGGATAACGGAGAGACAGTTCACATGCATGCAGCAAATGTGACTCTCGGATTTCTTTTTAATTCCTTGCACATAGGAATAACTGACAAATGCTTTACGTTTCCAGACAAACGTAATTTCTGTACTGATGACAAATACAGCCTCAAGTTCTTCATAGATCACCATCAGGTTCAGGATATCAGCAACTATGTGATCAAGGACAATGACAGGATTTTGATATCATATGGCAACGAGAACTCCACCGAGATAGCAGCACAGCTTTCCAAAGTAGACTCGTTTAGCCTTGCACCCTAGGGTTCGCTTAGGGCATCCTTTGTTGCCTTGAATTCATCAAGAGTCATCTCGCCTTTAGCCAGCCTGTTTTTTAGAACTGTTAACGCATAGTCTTCCTTCTCATCAGCTGCGGGATTTAATGATACGGATTTCTTGGACTGGCCTGATTTTGTTTTAGATCTCTGCATTCTCAGATATACAATAAACCCAACTATTCCCGCCCCACAAGCTGCCATGGAAGGATAAAGAATGTTCCCCAGGTCATATCCGTTTGGTTGCACGTGGTTGGATTCTGATTTTGCAATTTTTGATGTGTTTACCATGCCAACAATGGTCGTATTTTCATGCAATTGTGCGGTATGATTAAGATTTGGAGGTTGCAAAGTGTTTCCACCAGATGCATTCTTAGATTCAGCAGTTTGATTAGCTGCTGACGAACCATTAGTTTGATGAATCACTGGAGAACCATCAGGCGAAAAATCAAACGATATTGTCTTGCCACTTGATTCATTGTCAACAAAGGCTACCGCCTTGTATGTTCCTTTGAGGTAAAACTGGCTCGGATCATTAGTATTGACGATTATCTGAAAAGTGTCATTTTGTGCCGCAAACCTACCAGTCATCAGAACAATCTTGCCGTTTGGATCTTGAATCAAAAGATTTACTAGTTTTTGAGAATCTGTACTGTCAACTGTTCCTGTAAAGTATACATTCATGTCAACAGAGTATAATGCCCTATCAGACTGCAATGAAGTCACTTCTGCATATGCTGGGACTAGGGCTAATAGAAATAAGAACGACATTCCTAATAATATCGCATTCTTTGACATACCTATCATTCCTATGATAAAAAATTATTAAAAATGCGTAGAATTGTGAAGATGTGTTAATTAAATGAGAAATAATTGACCCAATTTGACGTCTAATCATAGGTAGACAGATTCTAGTCGGTTTGTTCATACCAGCAAAGCTACAGATTTATTGACTTTGATGACACAATACCAAACGAGCATGTGTAATGTAACTTCTTCATCTTTCGGATCAGGCATCAAGAGATATTGAAAATGATACGCAAGTTTAGTTCAAAAGAGCCACGTAGACCAAAGATTTTGATATTAGGGGGAGGATTTGCAGGAAGCAATGTACTACAAGAAGTGCAAAACCAACTCGGCAATAATGCTGAAGTGACGCTAATAAGTCAGGATAACTTTTTTCTTTTTACCCCAATGCTTCCAGAAATTTCGTCCGGAATGCTCCATCCAAGCGACATCTCAACCCCAATCAGGACATTTTGCAAGACGGCAAATTTCTGCCATGCAAGAGTTTCGGCAATCGATCTAGAAGACAAAAAAGTCACTGTAATCCGGATATTTGATCAGAAGGAGACGGTGTTTGAATATGATTATCTGGTTCTTGCAATGGGAAGCAAGGATAACTTTTTTGGAAACGTAAACATTGAAGAGTTTGCATTTACAATTAAAACGCTAGAAGACGCCATTGCAATTAGAAACCACGTAGTAAGCGTCCTAGAATGTGCTGATCAGGAAAAGGACGAGATCCTGCAGGAACAGCTTCTAAGGTTTGTTGTTGTCGGAGGAGGATTTGCAGGAGTTGAGATTGCAACTGAGATAAACCATTTCTTGCATGATGCAGCAAAAAACTTTTACAAGAATATTGATTCGAAAAAAATACGTGTCATAATAGTATCAGCCAGAAATGGAATCTTGCCGGAGGTTGGGGAAGAACTAGGTAATTTTGCTCTGGATTATGTACAAAAATCAGGCATTGAGGTTATGACAAATACAAAAGCAGTGGATGCAGGAGAAGATCATGTCCTGCTTAGCGATAATACAATTATTCCTTGTGCGACACTTGTGTGGGCTGGCGGTGTTACAGTAGAGCCACTAGTAGCCGCTCTCAAGTGCGAACATGGGGCATCAGGTCGTCTAATAGTTGACCAGTATCTCAGACTCAAAGACCGCCCAAACATATTTGCACTTGGAGATTCCGCTCATTTGGTTGAACCTCACAGTGGAGCAATATATCCGACAACAGCTCAGATCGCAATAAGACAGGCCAAAATAGTATCAAAAAACCTGTCTGCTGAAATAAGCGGTCAAGAAAACACCATGGAGGAATTTGATTATCAAAACAAGGGAGTAATGGCCACAATAGGAAAACGGGTCGGAGTAGCGCTCATCAATGGAAGAAAAGTATATGGATTTCAGGCATGGCTTTTGTGGAGATTGTTTTACTGGCTAAACCTTCCTACAAATGAAAAGAAAGTCAAAGTTGCCTTTGACTGGTTATTGCACCAGATATTCAGGGCAGACATCATGACAGTAGGATTCATCAAGAAAAAGACACTAACAAGACTTGAGACTCCAATCTATTCCATCCTGGAAAGAAGCCAGGATGAGTCGTCTGAGAATTTATCCTACCTATAATTCAGTATTTGCCTAGGCATCAGGCCTGAAAAATATGAAATGAATTCATTTGTGGATCAATTCAAAAATGACAAAGTACAAAATGTACATCGTATTTGGAAGAATTACATTGCAAAGTAAACTGCAGCACGCACTCGGCATGGTTGCCCCCCTAGCACTATTTTCCATTTGTCTTTTACTTGTCCTAAATGCTCCCTCATATGCGCAGATGCCTAGCCAAGGAATAACTACGAGTGTAAACAAGCCTCCAGTTCAATTCAACAAAAAGGTGTTTTCCTGGACAGATCGTGTTTACATCACCGTATATGCCCCGGATTTTAATTCAGACCCAAACTTGATTGATACCATCGGAGAGACAAGTGATGACAAGCTAAATGTATGCACTACCGGACATTGCATACCATACAAATTATCAGAAACAGGCGTTGACACGGGAATTTTTTCTGGATATGTTGATCTTACTGGAGACCCTACTCAGAAAGGAACAGCGGGAATTGACGGATACGGGGAGAATCCTTCCGGTACCATGTCTACGTGTAATTCCACGTGTGGACCTACGGGGGGCATGATCCCAAGTACTGGAAACGACGGGGTTTCAGTATCTTTCGAATACTCGCGGGACCAAACAGTAACAGGATCTGCACTAATTCGATGGCATTTAGGACAGATACAATGGATGCAACCAAACTATCCGTCTGATGGTCAAGGAGTACTGCAAATAATTGACCCAGACATGAGCATAAATCCAGACGCTTTAAACAAATTTGATACAAACGTCTGGTCAGACTCGGATTCTGGCGGCATCAAACTTACCATGACAGAAACAGACAAGGGATCGGGAATATTTCAAGGCACAGCGTATTTCACTACACAGTATACCTCTTCAGGAAACAGATTACATGTATCTGAAGGAGATGCCGTCACTGGCGAATATACAGATAGAACCCTCCCTCCACCATACTCACCATCAAGTCAATTACGACTACTTGCAACTACAACAGTTGGTACAATCCTGCCGCCGCTAGAAAGAGTACCTGCCAGCAATGCAAGAATAATTGATTCTGCAGGCAAAACACTTGGTAAAATAGCAGTGGGACAACAGGTAGCAATTGTATCAGACGTTACAAACAAGATGAACAGAAATCAAGCGTTTGCGTATCTTGTACAAATTCAAGATTCCAATGGAATTGCCACTTCATTATCTTGGATTACGGGTTCGTTATCACCTAAACAAAGTATGAGCCTGAGTCAATCATGGGCGCCAAGCTCTTCCGGAACATACACGGCACAAATATTTGTGTGGCAAGGAGTGACAGACCCTAACGCGTTGTCATCTCCATTAACATTACAGATTCCGGTGTCATAGTTAGCGTCACACATCACAGTAAAGATCGCAAATTCCAAGCGTTCCCCCAAACCCCACAGATGTTGCATCTAGCTTGTTCAGACTGAAAGTCCTACTATTGATTATAACAGGCAAGAGAGTAAAAACATGAACAGGTTTATAGTTTTTACACCACGGGAAAATCATTTTTTCTCAATTGATAGCACGGAGAGATGACCATGGAATCTTATTCCAAATACAATATTGCGAAAGATAATACGGCATACGAGAGTTTTATTGAACAAAATCTTGACACCATAATAGAGCGTTACCACAGAGCCGAGCAAAAATACAGGAATTTGTACGATAATTCTCCAGACCTGCTGCGCACCATAAATTTGAAAGGAATCATAATAGACTGCAACCAAACCTATGCAAATACTCTGGGATATTTCAGAGAGGAGATTATCGGTGTATCCATATTTGAGCATGTGGCGGAGGAAAGCTTGGGCGCGTTGAAGGACTCGTTTAAGACATGGAAGATGAGCGGAAGTGTACGAGATAGTAAGATCTGGCTTAAAAGAAAAGACGGCAAAGCGTTTCCTACGCTTCTTAGCGCCACTAGCCTATATGACAAAGATGGCAACTTAGTCGGCAGCAACACCACCATTCGCGACATCTCTGAAATTCACAATGCGCAAAAACGCCTAGAAGAACACGAAAAAATCCTACAGGAGCAATATGATCAGGTTCGTACCGCAAATGACATTCTCTTGGAAACAAAACAGAGATACCGAAGTCTTTATGACAATTCGCCAGACCTGCTGCGCACAATTGACATGGATGGAATCATTACAGATTGTAACCAGTCATACGCTGAAAATCTTCGTTATTCAAAAGACGGCATCATTGGGAAATCGGTGTTCATGCACACTGCAGAAAGAAGCATCAAAGACATGCAAGAAGCGCTGCAAGACTGGAAGGACACAGGGATAATAAAGGCCAAAGAGATCTGGCTTAAAAGAAAAGATGAGAGTATATTTCCAACATTGCTTAGTGCCACCAATCTTTATGACAAGGATGGAAGTCTAATTGGTCGTATAGCTTCGCTTAGAAACATGACAGACGTTTACATAGCAAAAGAGGAAATCGAGCAGCAAAAAATAAAACGCATAAGCGACATGGGTGTCCTTTCAGCCCGTATCGCACATGATCTCAAAAACCCGCTATCGGTAATCAAAAATAGCATAGAACTGATGAAGATGAGATCTACTAATTTAGACGACAAAACAAGAGGAGACTATGAGAGAATAGAGAGGGCTGCTGTCAGGATATCTCATCAAATTGAAGAGGTTCTGGAATATGTATGGCCTAAACCATTAGAGCTTTTAGACAACTCGCTGCTTGACATTTTTGACACCGTCATATCAAAAATCAATGTTCAACAGGTTACAATAGATCTACCTAAAGCAGATATAAACATAGTATGCGACGCATCTAAAATGGAGATAGTTTTTTCAAACTTGATCCTAAATTCAGTTCAAGCTATGAACGGAATAGGAAGTCTCCACATCAGAGCAAAAAACGAAGAAAAAACAATAACTATTGAGATAGAAGACACAGGACACGGGATTCCGCAAGATCTGTTACCGAAAATATTCGAGCCATTATTTACTACAAGGCAGATAGGAACCGGATTGGGACTGGTAAGCTGCAAAAGCATCGTAGAAAAACATGGCGGTTCCATCAATATACAAACTCAGATAAACAAGGGTACAACATTTATCATCAGTCTGCCAAAAATTCACAATAACCAGTCAAGTACCTGAAAAGACCACCTCCAGAAATTAGAATATGCTAGTTCTCAAGAAGGCTAAAATTATACTGCAATCTAGTTTTCTTGTTATCTAATGGAAATATCAAGCAGAAACGTGGTTGAAGGGCCTTCCAGAGCACCTCACAGAGCAATGTACAAGGCTATGGGATTATCAGACATTGATCTGGGTAAACCATTCATTGGAGTATCACATACAGGCAACGAGGCAACTCCATGCAACATCCATCTTGGCAGGTTGTCTGTACACGCAAAGGCAGGAGTTCAAGAATCAGGAGGCACTCCAAGAGAGTTTTCCACAATTGCAGTAAGTGACGGCATAGCAATGGGCCATGAAGGCATGAAGTCATCACTTGTTAGCAGAGAGATCATAGCAGATTCTATCGAGTTAATGGTAAGGGCTCATCAATATGACGGTCTTGTCGGCATAGCAGGATGCGACAAAAGTCTTCCAGGATCCATGATGGCAATGGCGCGTCTGAATATTCCTTCAGTCTTTGTGTATGGCGGAACCATAATGCCTGGAATTTATGAGGGAAAACAAGTCACAATCCAAGACATATACGAAGCAGTGGGATCATACGATGCAGGTCAACTGACCCTTGAGGCACTCAAAAATTTAGAAAATGTAGCTTGTCCCAATGCGGGCTCTTGTGGAGGAATGTATACTGCAAACACCATGGCATCAATCAGCGAGGCCATAGGGCTCGCACTGCCGGGAAGTGCGTCTCCGCCTGCGGAGGATCCACGTAGAGAAAAATTCGTTTACAATAGCGGTAAAGCTGTAATGAATTTACTTGAGGTTGGAATAAGACCAAAAGACATTCTTACGTATGAAGCATTTGAAAACGCTATAACTATTGCAAATGCCATAGGAGGTTCAACAAATGCGGTATTGCATTTACTGGCTTTATCCAGAGAGATTGGCGTAAACCTTACCCTTGAGGATTTTGAGAAAGTAAGAAAACGAACGCCTCATATTGCAGACATGAGACCGGGAGGATTCTATGTCATGCTAGATCTAGACAAGGTGGGTGGAGTTCCATTGGTGATGAAGAGTTTGCAGAAGAAAAATCTCTTAAATGAAAATACGTTGACTGTCACAGGCAAAACCATGAAACAGAACTTGGATTCAATACAACTATCATTTAGCGAAAATCAAAAAGTTCTCAAACCTATCGAATCTCCGATTCACGATGTAGGAACTCTGACAATACTGCGAGGCTCCCTTGCCCCAGACGGCGCCGTAGTCAAAGTCGCCGGAATGCACACTACAGAGTTTGTAGGCAAAGCCAAAGTGTTCGACAGAGAAGAAGATGCGTTTGACGCAATATCACGACGCGAGATAAAGGAACACGACGTAGTCATAATAAGATACGAAGGACCAAAGGGCGGCCCCGGTATGAGAGAGATGCTAGGAGTAACAGCCGCTTTGGTTGGACAAAAATTAGGAGAAAAGGTGGCGCTGGTGACAGACGGTAGGTTTTCAGGAGCCACAAGAGGATTGATGATAGGTCATGCGTCTCCAGAAGCAGCAGTGGGCGGAAACATTGCACTAGTAAAAGACGGAGATGAAATAAGAATCAACATTGCAAAAAATAGCATTGACATAATGATATCCGAGGATGAGATTGCAGAACGTCGAAAACAATGGAGGCCAAGAAAGCCCAATTATGAGAACGGCGCACTGGCAAAATTTGCGTCACTTGTTACTTCGGCATCAGAAGGCGCAATAACTAGACCCAAGTGGTAGAAATTCAAAGACACCTTCAATAGTCATTTGGAAGGTGATATTGGCAGAAAAACCTCATTTTCTGCCCCATTTTCTTTGCAGTGACAGAAATTCCCTCATCAAGGCTCTTATCACATATGACACACGCTGCCTCTTTTACTGTAGATTTTACCTGAGTTTTTTTCTTGGAAAAATACAGGTCTTGGAAGAGCAAGACATTGCTCCTATCCATTCGCGGAAGCAGTATCTGAGACATGGTGTACAGATCATCAGCATCGCATATAAAGGTACCGTACCATACGGTAATTTTTACCTCGTGAAGATGACTTAATTTTAAATATGGTCAAAAAGGAGTTCTGCCATGGGTGGCCACATTTGGGCATTCAAATCTTAAAGTAATACCCCTAGATTATTCTGGCTCCCAATTTGACTTGTATAACAAGATCTCAAGGCATTTTGACTATTCCTTCCTCTTTGAATCGCTAACCGGACCAGAAGAGCTTGCAGAAACCTCGATCATGGGATTTGACCCCGTCGTAGTGATAAAGGGGTTCTCAGACAAAGTAACGCTCCATTACAAGAATGGTACAACAACCACCATCAAGACACAAGATCCGTTATCAGAGATCAAGAAATTCATACAGCATCAGGTTCCCGACCAAAAATATCGATATGTGGGCGGTGCCGTAGGTGCCATCAATTATGATGCCATCAGACTGTGGGAAAAGATTCCAGAATCACATAGTGAAAATAAGTCGCCTTTGATGGAATTTGGTGTATACAATGACGGAATACTCTATGATAACAAGGAGAAAAAAATATTTTATTTTTACTATGATGCAAACAAGCTGCAGAGGTTTTCCAATGAAGATGCGCATTTTGGCACATTTTCAGTATCGGAGATTAAAGAAAACCTAGACAAGACATATTTTGATGAGATTGTAAGCAAGGCAAAACAGTACATACTTGACGGAGATATCTTTCAAGTGGTACTTTCAAGAAAATTCAATTTCAATGCAAGCGGCGATTTCCTCAAGGTGTATAAGGCACTGAGACAGATCAACCCATCACCATATCTTTATCACATGAAATTAGGCGGAAGAACCATGATAGGCTCTAGTCCAGAGATGCTGTTACGCATAACGGGAAACACTGTTGAAACTTTTCCAATAGCCGGGACACGCCCCATTACAAACGACGAAAAGAAAAACGAGAGTCTAAAGAACGAAATGCTTCATGATGAAAAAG
The DNA here is from genome assembly GCA_028867735.1 of Nitrososphaerota archaeon. Classification (GTDB taxonomy): domain Archaea; phylum Thermoproteota; class Nitrososphaeria; order Nitrososphaerales; family Nitrosopumilaceae; genus Nitrosotalea. The sequence goes on along the minus strand of JAGWFW010000001.1, from coordinate 63,731 downwards.
AATTAGCAGAGCATACCATGCTAGTAGATTTGGGTCGCAATGACATAGGCCGAGTTTGCAAATATGGCTCCGTACATGTAAAGGAATTGATGTCGGTGAAGAGATTCAGCCATGTGCAGCACATGGTCACCCATGTCATGGGCACACTTGACAAAAAATACGATGTGTTTGACGCCATAAAGGCAGTCTTTCCTGCAGGTACCGTCTCAGGCGCACCCAAGATCCGTGCTATGGAAATAATAGACGAATTGGAACCAGATGCAAGAGGCCCTTATGCAGGAGCTGTTGGATATTTTTCTTTTAATGGATGCTGTGATTTTGCTATTACCATTAGAACCATCTTCATGGACGGGACCAGCGGATTTATTCAGACAGGAGCTGGGATTGTTTCAGATTCCATAGCGGAAAACGAATGGATGGAGACCCTGCACAAGGCAAACGCAATGATAACAGCACTAAAGGAGGCCGCCAAATGAAATTTCTCATTATCGACAATTATGATTCCTTTGTGTATAACATTGCACAGATACTAGGTGAGCTCGGGGTGGACTCGGATGTAATCAGAAATGACAGGATAACTCTGGATGAGATCAAAAAGAAAAATTATGACGCGATAATAATCTCACCAGGACCTGGAACCCCTGAGGATGAGAAATATTTTGGAATTTGTACCAAGGTGATAAAAGAGATAGGGCCTACAAAACCAATACTAGGCGTATGCTTGGGACATCAGGGGATAATACATGCATTTGGAGGTAGAGTTGTAAATGCAGGAAATGTCAGACACGGAAAAACAAGCCCGGTTGAGCACTACAAGTCACCGCTATTTGATGGAGTACAAAATCCATTTAGAGCAACAAGATATCATTCGCTTGTCGGAGATAAGACAATAATTCCAGACGAGTTAGAAATCACTGCGGTGGCACAAGATGACAAGGAGATAATGGCAGTAAGCCACAAAAAATATCTCATAGAAGGGGTCCAATTCCATCCAGAGTCAATCATGACAGAAGAGGGCAAGAAAATTCTTGGCAATTTCATAAAGTTGATTAAAAATGATTGAGGCATTAACAAAGCTTTCCCATAACAAAGATTTGAGCTATGATGAGATGAATAAAAGCATGAGCGAGATACTAGACGGTAAGAGCTCAATTGAAGAGACGACAGAGTTTCTCAGGAATCTCACAGTAAAAGGAGAAACAGATGGTGAGCTCTTGGCAATGCTTGACTCCATGCAGGCACACTCTATTCGGATTGCACCAAAATGCAGTGGAAAAATAATCGATGTTTGCGGAACTGGAGGAGACAAGATGCGCACGTTTAACATCTCAACAGCTTCGGCATTTGTCATTGCAGCAAGCGGAGGAACCGTGGCAAAGCATGGCAACAGATCAACTTCAGGCATAAACGGAAGCGCCGACATCTTTGAATATTTCGGCTATGACCTCAACATGGAGCCAGACAGGATTAGAGAAATAATTGAAAGGTTCCACATCGGCTTCATGTTTGCCCAGAAATTTCATCCTGCCATGAAAAATGTAGCCGAGGCTCGAAGGTTGCTTGGAATAAGAACTGCATTTAACTTGCTTGGACCATTGAGCAGTCCGGCACAGGTCAAGAACCAACTGGTAGGCGTATTTTCTCCACCATATTTGCAGCGTGTCGCAACGCTTCTACAATCACGCGGAGCCGAAAACATAATGACTGTAATCTCGGAGGACGGACTAGACGAGCTGTCAACTACAGCAAAGAACCATGTGTGTCACTTGAAAGATGGAAAAATTTACAATTTCATTTTAGACCCTGCAGAACTAGGATTGGCAAGAGCCAATCTCAAGGACATCCAAATATCAACCAAAGACGAAGCGATCAGATCATTTGTCACAGTCCTAAATAACACCGGAAAAAAACCCATGATTGATGTCACTGCATTGAATGCAGCGGCAGGTCTTGTCGTCGGAGGCATCGCGGAAAGATTTGATGAAGCGCTAGATATTGCATTTGATACAATTCACAGTGGAAAATCATTTGAACTTTTTAGAAATTTTATCAAACACTGCGGAGACATTAGTAAAATTGAGGAGATGCGCAACAATTGAAGAACATGCTAGAAAAACTTGCAGAAAATTCCCGGAAAGCAATCAATGAAGGAGCATACGAGATAGAGAACCGGCTGGAAAAATCGGACAGAAACATCATAAATGAAATCAGGAAAAACCCACATGCGTCACTCATTACAGAGGTAAAGTTTTCCTCCCCCTCTCTTGGAGACATACGCCAGATTTCCGATCCAGTTTCAATTGCAAAATCAATGATAGATGGAGGTTCTATTGGACTTTCAGTGCTAACACAGCCTTATCTCTTCAACGGTTCTCCCGAGTATTTTACAGAGATTAGGAGTCAGGTCAGAATTCCCATGTTAATGAAGGATATTGTCATAGACAAGGTACAGATAGAAGCGGCAGAAAGACTTGGTGCCGACATTGTCCTTTTAATCCAGTCAATTTTTGATAAGAATTTTGCAAGGGAGATTGATGAGTTTATCAGCTATGCACACAGGAAGAATCTTCTCGTTCTAATAGAATCGCACACAAAAAAAGAATTCCAAGATTCAGTCAAGACACAGGCAGATTTGATTGGGATAAATAACCGCAACCTTGACACTCTTGAGATAGATCTAAAGACAACCCAGTCAATTCTTGACGGTTATAAGAAAGATGACAGAATACTAGTCTCTGAAAGCGGCATAGAGACACCTGAAAACATTAAATTTTTGAGCCAGTGCGGAGCCAATGCCTTTCTTGTCGGCAGCAGCATCATGAAGAGTAAAGATATCAAGGGATTAGTTTCAAGTTTGGTGTCAGCAATATGAAATTAGGATACCCAAAGGATGGCAAGTTTGGAGAATTCGGTGGTCGATTCATACCTGAGACCCTTGTACCTGCAGTCGAGGAACTTGAAGAGGCATACCTGAGGTTCAAAGACGACAAGGAGTTCAAACAGGAATTAGACTATTACTTGAGAGAATATGCAGGAAGGCCCACTCCGCTTTACTTTGCCAAAAACCTCACTGAATCTGTTGGAGGTGCCAAGATATACCTAAAACGAGAGGATCTGTTGCATGGCGGAGCCCACAAGATCAACAACACCCTAGGACAGGGACTACTTGCAAAGAGAATGAAGAAAAAAAGAATCATTGCGGAAACAGGCGCTGGACAGCATGGAGTAGCGACTGCCATGGCATGCGCGGCTCTTGGATTGCAGTCCGAAGTATACATGGGATACAAAGACACACAGAGACAGAGCTTGAATGTTTTTAGAATGAAGCTTCTCGGATCTAAAGTGCATCAGGTAAAAGAAGGAACGCAGACACTCAAGGATGCAATAAATGAGGCAATCCGAGATTGGATAACAAATGTAAATGCGACATATTACCTTTTAGGATCTGCCGTAGGTCCGCATCCATATCCGGTAATGGTTAGAGACTTTCAATCAGTAATAGGAAACGAAATTTTATCACAAATGAAAGAGTTGAAGAACAAATCTCCTGACTCGGTTGTAGCTTGCGTAGGCGGCGGATCAAATGCGATTGGAACATTTTATCCCCTAGTTGAAGGGGATACAACCATGTTTGGTGTAGAGGCTGGCGGGGAGGGAATCAAGACAGAGCGTCATTCTGCCACATTATCATCAGGATCAAAGGGAATTCTTCACGGCATGCTGACTTATCTGCTGCAAGACAAATACGGACAGATAAAGGACACACACAGTATAGCAGCTGGACTTGACTATCCCGGGGTGGGACCTGAACACTCATACTTTAAGGACTCTAAAAGAGTAAAGTATGACACTGTAAGTGATGGTGACGCAGTTCATGCTTTTCTGGAGCTTTCAAGACATGAAGGAATCATACCGGCCCTAGAATCGTCACATGCCGTAGCATATGCCATAAAGCTAGCAAAAAAAATGTCAAAAAGCGAGACTGTTGTTGTTACACTATCAGGACGAGGCGACAAGGATGTTGAAATGGTAGAAAAATACATGAGCGAAAATGTCAAGAATTCAAGATAAATTTTCAGAGTTAAAATCCAGGAATGAAAGGGCGCTCATAGCCTATGCAATGGCTGGATATCCCAGCGACAAAGGGACAGTAAGCATAGTACGAAGCCTAGTCAAGGGAGGAGCAGACATTATTGAGATAGGCTTGCCCTTTTCAGACCCGTTGGCAGACGGCCCAGTCATACAGAGTGCAAGTTTCCGCGCATTACAAAAAGGAATGAATCCAGAAAGATTTCTGAACATAGTAAAGAAGATTCGAAGCGAGACAGATATTCCCTTGGTCTTGATGACGTATGCCAATCTTTTGTACAACAGAGGATATGACAAGTTCATCTCCACGGTGAAAAAGGCCGGAATAGACGGGATAATACTTCCGGACATGGCAATTGAGGAGGCAGACCAGTATCTTGATGTCATACATAAAAATAACATGGATGCAATTTTCCTCATATCCCCAAACACTTCCAATGAGAGGATAAGAAGAATCGCAAAGGCATCATCTGGTTTTGTGTACCTAGTCTCCGTGTATGGAACAACAGGCGGAACCCAGCAAAAGTTTCAACAGTACACACATGATGCCATAAAAAATGCAAAGAAGATCCTAGGAGAAAAGATGCCTCTAGGAGTTGGTTTTGGAGTCAATAATGCAGATCAGGCAAGATCCATTTTGCACACAGGTGCAGATGCCATAATTGTAGCAAGTGCATTTTTGAGGTTGATAGACAAGACATCCAAGGCAAAGATCCAAGGCAAGATCGTTTCATTTGCCAAAAGTCTAAAGAAAACAACAATCTCAGAATAAGAAATAAAAATACCATCAATCCATCATAGATATGCAGACAGAGACAAAGTACATTTTTGTGACAGGGGGAGTCATGTCAGGGCTTGGCAAAGGAGTCGTATCATCATCCGTGGCAAAACTGCTTCAACTCTCGAACCAAAAAGTTTCTTGTGTCAAGATCGACCCGTACCTAAATTATGATGCAGGTACCATGAACCCAACTGCCCACGGCGAAGTGTTTGTCACAGACGACGGCGGAGAATGCGACATGGACATTGGCAACTATGAACGATTCCTAAATCAAAGCGTATCAAGAACCCACAACATCACCACGGCCCAGATCTACTCAAGCGTGATAGAAGCCGAAAGGCGAGGCGAGTATCTCGGAGCATGTGTCCAGATAATACCCCACGTGACAGACGCCATCAAAGACAGAATACGAAGTATTGCAAGAACCGAGAACCTTGACGTGTTAGTAGTAGAATGCGGCGGTACCGTAGGAGACATTGAGAGCCTGCCGTTCTTAGAGGCGCTAAGGCAGATGAGACTGGAGGAGGGAACAAACAATGTGATCTTCATACATGTAACATTAGCCCCATCTCTTGACGTGGTTGGAGAACAAAAGACAAAACCTACACAGCACAGCGTACAGGAATTGAGAAAGATAGGCATTCAGCCAGACTTGATGGCGGTAAGATGCAGCCGGTCTCTTGAAACATCAGCGAAACGAAAGATCTCACTGTTTTCCAATGTTTCTGAGAAAGACGTTTTCTCATGCCATGACTCAAAATCCATACTCATGGTTCCACAGATGCTATACGATCAAGGAATAATAGATGTAATTTTCAAGAAATTTGGAAAGATTGGACTTGTCAACACTTCAGCCAACTGGGACAGATGGAATACAATAGTTGATTCATTTGCTAACTTAAAAGACCAGATAAGAATTGCAATGGTTGGCAAGTATGTCAAATTAACTGATAGCTATGTCAGTGTAAATGACGCACTCAAACATGCAGGTGCCAAGATTGGCAAGAATGTAACGATAGACTGGATAGATTCCGAAGAGCTGAATGGTAGTGTAGACAAGCTTTCCCAATACAATGGAATAATTGTTCCCGGAGGGTTTGGCGAACGCGGTGCAGAAGGAATAATCAAAACGGCAAACTTTGCCCGAGAAAAAAACATACCATATCTTGGGATATGTTTTGGATTTCAGCTGGCAGCGGTAGCGTTTGGTCGCCATGTATGCGGATTAACAAACGCAAACTCTACTGAGATAAATCCCAATACAGAAAACCCGGTGATTGATCTTCTACCTGAGCAGAAATTTATTGAAAACAAGGGTGGCTCGCTCAGACTGGGAGCAAACGAGATAAGAGTTGAGAGCAATACCCTCGGATTCAAGATTTACAAATCAAATACGATATCCAAAAGGCACAGACACAGATACGAGTTTAACCAGAAATATCTTGAGATTTTCAATGCAAAGGGTTTGACTTTTTCAGGCCACAGCGACAACAAAAAGCGCATGGAGATTCTCGAAATACCAAGCCACAAGTTCTACCTAGGAGTACAGTTTCATCCGGAATTTAGCAGCAGGCCAGGATATCCAGAGGAATCCTTTGAAGCTTTCATACGCGCAGCTTCTGCATGATCACTTTGGAACCTCGTAGATTCTCTGTCTAGTATCCCGAAGCGACACTCTTCTTTTCACGTATCCCTTGTCAAGAAGGTGCCTGAGTGCAAGCCTTACCGTCCTGTCAGGGAGCAATGTTTTTGCCGCCAGTTCTTTTTGAGTGAGCGCGCCTTCATACTCTAATGTCTTGAGCAATAATTTGGAGCTTGGAGGCATGTTTAGCAACTCGTCTGCAAGCTTTACCTTTTTGGTAAGAGCAGAAATTGTCGTAGAGTCCTTTTTCATTCTTATGACATTGGCAGGCTGCGGAAATTTTGTGCACTCTACCATTTTATCAACTTTGAATCTGTCCTTTCCATCCATTACAACCTCGCATCTAAGACTAGAAGAAATATCGTTTATTTCTATGAAACTGTCTTCTGGCACTATCAATGGACGTCTTGTGATGTCAAGGGAGTTTACAGATACAATGCAGAGCACCTTGGAGCCTTGATAGATTGCAGGCCCACCTGCAGACATTGAATATGCAGATGATCCTATAGGAGTGGACACAATAAGTCCGTCGCTGCTGTCATGCCAGAATTCTTCGCCATTTACACGCAAGACATGTTCGACCAGTGTTGCACTTTTTGAAGAGAAAATAGCAACGTCGTTTAATGCAGGATAGACATTTTTTCCGTCTATTTTTATCCCGACCCGAGTTAACGGCTCTATCGTAAAATCGCCTTTTTTTAGCCTGTTGAGGTATGTCGGAAATTCTTTGAGATCAGTCTGTGCCATGTAGCCGCTTGATTCGAATTCATTGATTCCCAATACTGGCACAGTGCTATTCATGAAGCGATGAAAATAGGATCGCACCCCGCGGTCTCCGCCGGTTACAACTATACAGTCAATCTCCTTCCCGATGGTTTTGTTGCCCAAAATCATTGATTCGATGCCATGAGTTTCAAGCGAAAGTTTGACTGATTTTACCGTGTGATCCTGTTCTTGACTAAAGATGGCTACCTTCATGTCAGTAATTGAACCCTGCACAATAAAAGCCTAAACTTGGGAGAACTTTACAAGGTTATACAGGTAAGCGGCGTTTTGCTGTATGGTTCCAGAGTTTGGTATTTTTGACAGGCCTGTTGCTTTTGTTTCCAGTGCTGCCTGTGCTGCACCGACTGCAAAACAAATGGCCCACAGGGAATCTTTTTCTTTGAGATATGAACATGCAAATGCGGCACAGAATATGTCTCCCACGCCTGTTGTGTCACCGATTGTCATGTTTGGGATGTTCAAGTAGTACATCCTGTCTTTGACAAGCATCGTGATGTCTTGCTTGTTTGTATAGAGTACGTGCTTTACTCCTTTTTTTTGCAGTGCAAGCATGGCTTCTTTTTCTCTCATCCCTGTAAGATAGAATGCCTCGTCAGGATCAGTTTTGATTGCAGTTACTTTTGAGATGTCAAGTAATGTTTTCTCGAGATATATTTTGTTATTGTTATCAATACGCCTGAGATATCCTTGAGGATCAAGCAATAAAAAATTGGAATCTTCCCTTATCTTATCTAGTGTGTCTTCAGATACCTCATCAAATACAGGACTCACTATAAAGCCATCTGCGTCAGAAGTGTGAAATTCCACCTCGTCACACTTTGCTTTGAGATACAGCTCCCTGTCCACTCCAAGAATCTTTAACAAAAATCGCGTAGTTTGACTGTTTGAAGAAGAACCTGGGGGCAGAAACAACCCTTTGTTTTCAAGGTCATGCTTGAATTTGAAATCAGGCCCAACCCTGGTTTGCAAATCCACATCAAACTTCATATTTTTTGCAGTAATGCCGCAATAGGCAGCTGGTCCTCCAGGGGTTTCTACAACCTGGCCATCACGCAATATCTCATCTACAGTACAGTGAGACAGGATGGTAAGCTTCATCGATTATACCCTGATGCTTGTCCATTTAGTCCTTTTTTCTGTTCTGCTTTTGAAGACAGGAATGGCAGATTACCTGGCGTTTTTCTATCACTACTTCAACATTGGAGCTAAGACACACGTGGCAAAGGCCCCGCATGCATGTTATAATTTTGCAAGTATCTTAAATTTCTTAAGAAAATAACAGATTTACAGCAAGAGATACCACTCAAATGCGTTTATTTAGAGGCATATTGCAGATACTCCGTATGCCATTAAAACGTGCAAGTAGGGGCAGAAAAAAGGGTGGCAAGGGATCCTCCGATCGTATCCAGTGCACCAACTGCGGAGCTACAGTACCACGCGACAAGGCAAAAAAGGTCACATCAAGATTGAACCTGGTGGAGCACAGCCTTGCAAAAGAACTCAGAGCGCAGGGAGCATACATTGCATCACCCACAGTACTGAAATATTACTGCATATCATGTGCAATTCACTTTGGCATACTAAAGATCAGGTCAGCAGATTCTAGACGCCAGACGGGCAGACTGCGCTAGTCGTTTATCTTTCTTGCAGCAGTAACTATTCTTTGTATGAGAGTTATTCCTGCAATCACAATTACTATTATTACTGCATAGTTAAGAAATCCTGCCATTCCAATTATTGCTATCACCAGCAGCCTCTCTGCTCTCTCTCCTATTCCAACTCCCTGCAGTTGAACCCCAAGTGATTCTGCTCTTGCCCTAGTATAGCTTACAAGTAGTGAGAGTGTTATTGCCAGGAGAACAAGATATCCTTCTGAATAGTGTCCAATCAAGATGCCAAGAAATATTGCAACTTCGGCAATCTTGTCAAAGACAGAATCAAGAAAGGCACCCTTCTTTGATGTCTTTCCAGTGGCTCGTGCCACCTGGCCATCCACTATGTCAAAAAACCCAGATATCAGCAAAAGAATACCGCCGATAACAAAAGAATACTGCAAATGAATTCCATAAACTATTGCAGATGCAAAAGCAAACCCGAGTCCCACAGCTGTCCAAAAGTTTGCAGAAAGACCGGTAGATGCAAATGCCTTTCCCATGTTCTGCAGGATGTGTGTTAGCCTTTCCCTAAAGTTGTTAAGCATCTTTTACTCCAATCGCTCATTGGGATTAAAGCGTTTATGCCCATGGTGGACCAAAAATACTCAAATAATATGCAGTCGAAGGGCTTGCATGGGCATCATAGCAAAAGGTGCGAAATGCAATGTCATTGGTTGCGACAAGGACGGAGTTCGCTCCCTTACTACATCCAAGGTGGAGGGCACAGGCCTGAGCATTTCTGGCGGAAAAAAGACTGTTCTTTGCAAGGAACATTACAAGGAATGGAAAAAGGCAACCAAGGACGAGCGAGATGTTGAAAGGGCCAGATACGACAGGTTTTAGCTGAATCTTTTTTGTTGTGAATTTATCATATGCGAAAAACGAGAGCCTTTATAATGCCCTGATTTGTCAAACAATTCGATGAAGTCAAAACCAATGGGCGCACTATTTGGTGTTTTGGCTCTAGTTGCCATAATTGCAATAGCTCAACCAGCTTTTGCAACAAACGTCTCGGTAACAATTAGCAAGGGTGCAAGCGGTACAAATGGAAAATGCGATCCAACAAGTTGTTTCAACCCACAAGTTGTAAACGCCAATGTTGGCGATACCGTAACTTGGACAAATGCTGATAGTGCTGCACATACTGCAACATATTACGACGGAAACGAATCAGATACTTCAGTCGGAACTATCTGGGACAGCGGTATGATTAAAGCTAGTAGCACATATACGACACCTGCATTCACTAAAGCTGGAACCTTCCCTTACTTCTGCGAGGTTCATCCATGGATGACCGGACAAGTAATTGTTGGAGCAGCAGGAGCAACTAACCCACCACCGACTAGCGGCAATAATATGACTACGACCAACATGACTGGAAATACAGGAAACCAGACAGTTCCAGAATTCGGTCCAGTGGCGTCACTAGTACTTGTAATTGCAATCATTAGTGTCGTCATATTCACTGCAAAGACTAGAGCAATTCCAAAACTCTAGATCTTCTATTTTTCATTTTTTGTTATTTCTTTACGCTTCTTTTGTTGTTAAAGTATGCACTGGCAAGATCTTTGTAGTACTTGTCCAGTTTTTTGTAGAGGCGTTTTGGTTTTCGCGGTTTTTCAGTGCTCAGCGCATAAAGGCACAAAACAGGAAATGCAATTGTCGCATCAGTGTAAACCATTATGACGTCCTCGTGCGCGTCCTTTACCTTCCCCCAGCTCTTTCCTTCCTGCAGTGTGGCACCCGACAGCCCCCCAGTATCAGGCCTTGCATCGGTTATCTGGATTATGTAATTTTGACCGCCGTGGCCCAGACCGAGTATTTGGTCCAAAAGAGGCCCTGTCTGCTGTGCAGTGTTTTTTGGGACGCCACCTCCAATCTCCACTATGCCGGCTTTTTTAGAATTGTAAAGTATCGCAGCCTGCTCGATTATTTCGCGTACAAAATCCAGATTGTATGCCTTGTTTGCGAGCCGCAGCGGAGCAAGATCAAGTGCAAGAGAAGAATCCTTTAGCGTGGAAATGTACACGGGAACATCATAGTCATATGCAGAAACTACAAAACTTCGTTCTGGGTGCTTTGAGTGCTCTTTTGAGTATTTTCCCATTGCGTTGCAAAATTCGGCCGTAGTAAATGGCTTGTCAGTCAGATTACCGGTGAACATTTTTTGCACTATCTTGTCTTCTGCCTTGAGTGTCTCCTCACCCTTGATGTAAACATCCCTTATTCTGACAATATCCTTTTCATACAATATCATATCATCAACCTCAAAATGGCCCTGTTTTACGGGCAGATTCCACGCAAAATGGTCTTCATGGTATACGTTTGCTCCAGTAGAGATTATCCAGTCAACAAATCCCCTCTCAATGAGGGTCTTAAAGAGACCTCCAAAGCCCACAGGCGTCATGGCCCCAGATATGGTAAGGCATATCGTGGCATCGTCTTGTATCATTTTACGATAAAGTTTTGCAGCCTCTCCAAGCTGTCTTGCATTGTATCCCGTGCTTGCAAAGATGTCCACCAGGTCATCAACGCCCATGTTGGGCTTGATTTTCAAATGCCGGATGTCTTTTCCATGAAAACTATGCGGGTCCACGAACGGGTAATCTAATTCGGGGTTAAATAAATACTTGCCAGCAACATTCCAACGCCTTGTTTTCTAAATACGTCTTGAAAACATATTCACGGAGAGACCATCTTTACTTCCACTGCATGATGGCGTGAGACTTGGTTGTGCATCTCAACGTGAGATTTTTCTCTGAAAACCAAGTTACATCTATAACATTGCCATGCTGTGACGCTCATTAGTTCTATATTGTAATTTTTCTATATAAGAGACGCGTAGAATTTGTACTAAACTATGCTGATCAGAAAATAAAAAAAATCGATGCAGAAAAACTGTTCACATTACACATACATGATTGATTTTTGCCACATAGTATTTTAATGAGAATCAAGAACTCGAAATGAATGAGACCTTTCAGTACAGGCAAATGGAACCTAGCCGAGCTTGTAGACGATCCATATTCGCCCTCGTTTAAGAAAAGGCTTCAAGGCATAGAATCCAAAGTCAGTTCATTTGAGAAAAACAAGTCGCACCTTTCTTCCAACATTTCAGAAAAAAAATTTCTTGCCGTGCTTTGTTCTCTCGAAGAGATAATAGAAAAGTTCAGCATTGTTTCAGGATATGCGTCTCTTGAATATTCATCAGACACACAGTCTGACAAGACGACGTCGCTTCTCACCAAGATGAGAAAATTCGGTGCAGAAATCGACAACAGAACTCTGTTTTTTGACCAGTGGTGGAAGAAACAAATTGATGAGAGAAATGCACGCAGACTGATGCAGAATTCAGGTGAACTTTACGAGTTTCTCAAGCATAAAAGGACGCTGGCAAGATACTCCTTGTCAGAGCCGGAAGAGAAGATAATAAACACGCTTGATGTGACTGGCCATTCTGCCCTAGTGAAATTGTATGACAAGATAACCAATGCGTTCCAGTTTACTGTCAGGATTGACGGCAGGACACTAACGTATACAAGGGAGGGGCTTGCTCAGCTCGTGCGAAGCCCCAAGGCAAAAACAAGAGAGATTGCATACAAGTCACTGCTAACACAATTTGACAAAAACAAGGGAGTTCTAGGCGAGATATACCAGAACATTGTCCAAAACTGGAAAGATGAGTGTATTCAGATTCGAGGGTATTCCGCTCCCATATCAGTCAGAAATATTGGAAATGATGTGGATGATAAAACAGTGGAATCATTAATTTCAGCATGCAAGGATAACGCAGATGTTTTTCGAAGATTTTTTTCATTAAAGGCCAGCCTTTTGAAAACGAAGAAACTCCGAAGGTATGATTTGTATGCGCCCATTCATAAAAAAGAAGAAAAAAGATACACGTACGACAAGGCAGTCAAGACAGTTCTTCAGACATTGAAGGATTTTAGCCCTACGCTTGGAGAATTTGCAAAAAGAGTGTTTGTGGAAAACCATGTGGATTCGCAGATAAGAATTGGAAAGAGAAGCGGCGCCTTCTGTAGCACTGTAACGCCAAAAATAACGCCCTATGTTTTACTAAATTTCAAGGGCCGAACCAACGATGTCTTTACCATGGCCCATGAACTAGGACATGCAATACACAGCATAGCCGCATCAGACAAGTCAATTTTCATACAAGAAGCGTCGCTGCCCCTGGCTGAGACCGCATCCACGTTTTCCGAGATGCTGCTATTTGACAGGATCTTAAGCCAGGTATCTGAAAAAGAACAGCAATCCATACTGGTTGATCACATTGATGATCTATATGCCACGGTTGGCAGACAGTCCTATTTTACTGTCTTTGAGATAGATGCGCATCAAAAGATAGGCGACGGTGCAACAGTGCAAGACATATCGAACACGTACATGAATACCCTAAAGGAACAGTTCGGATCTTCTCTGACAATATCTCCTGATTTTGCAGTGGAATGGACATGCATTCCACACTTTTTCCACTCTCCGTTCTACTGTTATTCGTATTCTTTTGGGAACCTGCTATCATTGTCTCTGTTCCAGCAATACAAGAAAGAGGGAAGGTCGTTTGCTCCCACATATTTGAAGATCCTTGCATCTGGAGGGTCAAGAAAGCCTGAAGAGTTGCTTGAAGAATACGGCATAGACATCACGTCTGAGAGATTCTGGCAGGAAGGGTTTGACTACATAAGAAATCAAACTAAAAGGCTTGAAAAGGTCATAAACTAAAAGCGCCTGGCAGTCAAGCGCCCTCGACTGCCAGGCATGTTCCCCTACGGTTTGAACCGATGTCAGTGACTGGAACGATTCATTATAATTTAAACTATTGGTAGCAGATCTAAAACTATTTTATTTTATAATGCAAAGTAATCTACAAGTGAAATATCCCAGATGTTGCAATAAAGAGCCAGAATATTTGATTACTTATGATTGTGGGCCGGATCCTCTAGAAACCATGCTTGTATGTAAAGAACATTTCAAGGAAGAACCATTTCAGAGGTTTGCAGTCAAGATAGAAAAACTTCGTGGGTAGACTTAATAGTTCGAGATCGAAAGTTGCATTAAATGAAGTCCGTTATTGTTGGTTTGCTGATTTCTGCAGTTTTAATGAGCACTTTTTCTGGTGCATATGCACAACAACCTCAACTTGCAACTTACCGAGAAACTGCTCAGGTGCTAGTTGATGAAAAAATACAAAACCAGACAACTACATTTGTCACACTCAGTAGTACTAGCCCACTTGAGATGCGTGTTCCCACTGCATTGGATCAAAAAATTGCCAATACTGCAAATGTCACATCTGTTTCCATCACCAACACAGATTCGTGTGTTCCAGGGGTCACAGGACAGACATGTGTATTGATAACAATCTACTCCCCATCGCTCATAGAATCCTACAACATCACAAAAATACAGACCACAGTTCACGCAATTGGTGACAGCCTCATAGGAGACATTAACAAGGCATTTTTGCTTGATGCAACGTTTAACTCAGTTTACATACGTCCAAAAGGGGAATTGAGCGTTGCACTTGGAACTTCGGGTGCACTATCAGGAAACAGGACAATTTCCGCAGTATATACGGCGCCGCAGCTCAAGTCATCATATTTGTTTGATCAGTTAACATCAATATTGTTGCCACAGCAAATACGAAATGGCGGCGGGTTTTACAATGTGGCAAGAAAGCTATCAGATGATACCAACTCTACCGTCACCTTTGCAATAACTCCCACTACAACAAACAGTCAGTCAATATATCAATTACAGGTATCTGCCCACTCTCCAATCAAGGGAGAAGTTACAACAATCAGACCGCTTGATTTCTTTGGAATCAGCCAGTTAAACAGATCATCATATTTTAGCGGGGGCTTTTTCCCGCTCAATTCACTTGTCCAAGTCTCAGTATTATCAAGAAATGACACGTCAGTAACAAGCAATGCTGGAAACATCGTTCCAACAAACAACCAAGGCATTCCAACAGACCTCACCAAGTCCGGCTGGGTCTTTGATCCAAGTTCAGGGCAGCAGGTTACTGGAATTTACATTTTTGGCACAACAACATCGGCTACAAACGATGACTTGGCGCTCACAATAGGTCCCCCGACTTCACCAACAAATTCAAGTTCAGGTTCCACTCCGCACAGAAGTAATCCGGACTATTCCACATATGTGGTAGCAGGAATTGTAATTGCAGGTGGCGCGGCAGTTTATCTCTTTATGAGAAGAAGATAACTAGAGAATCAGAACAGCGGCTGAAAAAACAGTGGTCCATCGCCCATGAGGATCTCCCACTGCACTCTGTGTGATGTTTCGGGTCTTGTATATCTGATTTGATATCTTCCATTGCTGTTTCTTTTCATCCCAGCTCTTGTTTACATCAAATTCTATTCCAAGTGATGAGGCAAGCATCTGGGCCGCAATATCCTCTGCGTATTCTCCTGCCTCCTTCTCTGTTTCTCCAAATGAGTGATACTCTGACAAATAGCCATACTTTGTCTTGTCTTTTGGTTCTGCTATTCCCACGGATGATGCAAGAAGCCTATGCGGTTCATTTGTCTCGTTTCTAGCATAAATTACAAACTGCACGCTGCCAGGACGTATCAGCTTGAGCCCTTCTGCTCTTGAGATTAGCTTTGCACCTGGTGGAAATATGCTTGAAATTAATACGATGTTAGTTCCGGCAATCCCGGCATCGCGTAACGCGTATTCAAAGCTTGTCAGCCTATCCTGGTGTACGCCCTTACCTCTGGTAAGGAATAGTTTTTTTGCAACAAGATCGAGCACGATTCCATTCTAATTTCGGATCTTTAAAAATTTATTGAAAACAAAGAAAAATTATGGTATTGACTGCAACGTTTGGATGATTTCTTGCCCGTGCGACTTGGCGTTGACATTCCGGAATATCTTGGCCACTTTGCCGTCCTTTCCTACGACAAAAGTCGACCTTTTGGCCAATCCTGCCAAGTTCAATCCGGCATAAATCTTGCATGCGGACTTGGCTGTGTCACTGAGGTGCAAATACGGAACGTGATATTCGTTAACGAATTTTTTCTGGTCCTCAACTGTATCTACAGATATGGCAAAAAGCTCGGCGTTTTGCTCTACAATCTTTGGGTATGCATTTATCGTCGCTTCTGCCATCTGGAATGTCTTCTTTGAAGGACATGCAAATAAGTGGTTTTTTGGATAAAAACACAGCACGACATTTTTTTTCCCGTTAAAAGAACTCAGTTTGACAACACTGCCATCGTTGGCTACAAGTTCAAAGTCAGGTGCAATGTCTCCCTCGTTCATATCATTACTTGGCAGTCATGGGTTTAAGACTATTTGCATCAAAACAAGAGGCTAGATTAGAAATGACTTTTTGAAAGTTTTCTGGTAATGCTTTATTGAGTGCAGTACAACCTTTTTGGCACTTGCCGCATTTCTCCACCCCACAATCTCGACTTTCTTTCCCTCAAGTTGCTTGTATACCTGAAAGAAGTGTGCTATTTCCTTTAGATGGTGTTTTTCCAAGTCTGTGATGTCCCTCAGTCCTGCATATCTTGGATCATTTTTTGCTACACAGAGAATCTTGCTATCCATCTGGTTAGAGTCTTTCATCCTTAGCAAGCCAATCGGTCTTGCCTCTATTAGCACGCCTGGAAAGGTAGGGTTTGTTACCAGAACAAGGGCATCCAATGGGTCACCGTCTTCAGCATATGTTTGCGGTATTATCCCATAGTCTCCCGGATAGTACAGAGGAGAAAAGAGAACGCGGTCTAGTTTTATGATATTGTTTTTTTTGTCGTATTCGTATTTGTTCTGAGAGCCTTTTGGAATCTCTACGATTACATTGAGAATTGACGGTATTTTTGGACCTGTTTCAATATCATGCCACAAATCCATAATGACTACTGCAGAAAAAGAGCCTAATTTAATTGCCATCACAAAAATTGGGTGTCGTACATTATCGAATTTTTTTAATTTTTTAATTTGTGTGCGTTATTTTTAGGCATTAGATCTAAAATCAGAGATAAAATAGATCGCACAACAAAAATCATTCAAATAATTGGGCATTAAGAGACCAGAGAATACAAATAAGAAAGAATTCAAGATGAGTCAGGTTACGACATGAAAGCAGCGTATGTAAAAGGACCTTCCACTGTCGAGATTAAAAGTGTTGAGAGGCCCAAGGTAGGAAACGGCGATCTTATGATAACGATGAAGGCATGCGGGGTGTGCGGATCTGACTTGGAAAAGATATACGGACAGTATAGCCAGCCATCCATGAGGCTTGGACACGAGCCATCAGGCATAGTCTCCGAGGCAGGGTCCGGCGTAAAAGAGTTCAAAAAAGGAGACAGGGTTTTTGTGCATCATCACGTGCCCTGTTATTCGTGCCACTATTGCCTGCACGGAAATGAGACAATGTGCAAGAAATATTCAGAGACAAATCTGAGCCCATGCGGTCTTGCCGAAGAATTTCTGGTGCCTGAATGGAATGTATCCCATGGTGGCGTGATAAAACTTCCAGACAGCATTGGCTTTGACGAGGCCTCAATGATAGAGCCTCTTGCATGTTGTGTCAGGGCATGGAACAAGGCAAAATTCAAGCAAGGAGACTCGGTTGCAGTGCTTGGAGCCGGACCGACAGGCATGATGCATGTCATGCTTGCAAAGACTTTGGGAATGAAAGATATTTTTTGTTTTGACATAAACGATTTCAGGCTGGGCTTTGCCAAAAAGCTTGGAGTAACATCTGTCATCCATTCAACAGATCCTCAAGCACAGCAAAAGATCCTTTCAAGTACACAAAACAGAGGAGTGGATGTCGCAATAGTTGCAACCGGAAGTACAAGTGCGATTGCCCAGTCACTGGAGATTGTCAGGAAGGGCGGGACTGTCATACTCTTCGGAGTGCCTTCAAAAGATGCAAAGATGTCAATAGACATCAGCAAGGTGTATTCTAAAGAAATCACAATAACTCCAAGCTATGCGGCATCCGAATCAGATACGAATGCAGCGTTTAATTTAATCGCAGAAAAAAAAATCAATGTCAACAAACTGATTACACATAGGTTCAACCTTTCCGAATCTGCAAAGGCACTAGAATACGCCCATCAGGGAAACGATTCCATGAAGATAATTGTCACAAATTCAGAAACGCTTAACTAAGGCAAATTTTTTGGAAGAGGATATGGACTGGGGATTAAAAAATCGCCTTGCGCGAATAATAAAACCGTATGATAAGCGAGGCGTAATGCTTGCCGTAGACCATGGCTATTTCCTAGGTCCTACCGAGAGACTTGAGGAGCCAAGGAAGACAATTGCTCCACTATTACCCCATGCAGATTCTTTAATGCTTACCCGTGGTGTTCTGAGGACATCAGTAGATCCAGGATATCCAGTACCAGTAGTGCTCAGAGTATCTGGCGGTTCCAGCATAATTGGCAAAGACCTCTCAAATGAAAAGATAACAACATCTGTCAAAGATGCAATCAGATTAAACGTGTCAGCTCTGGCAATGTCAATATTTGTGGGCGCCCCCTATGAGCACGAGTCACTTGTTAATCTTGGAAACCTGGTAAATGAAGGCGAGGAGTATGGAATACCGATTCTTGCAGTTACCGCAGTAGGAAAGGAATTGGAAAAAAGAGATGCAAGATACCTGAGCCTGGCATGCAGAATTGCTGCTGAGTTTGGGGCACATCTTGTCAAGACGTACTATTGCGATAATTTTGAAAAAGTCGTAAAATCCTGCCCGGTTCCGGTAATAATTGCAGGCGGGCCAAAACTTGCGACTGAATTAGATGCGTTAAAGCTTACTTTTGATGCAATACAGGCAGGGGCATCAGGAGTTGACATGGGAAGAAACATCTGGCAATCTGATCATCCGGTGGCAATGATCAAGGCAGTAAAAGCCATAGTGCACCAGAACGCGACGGTGAAGGAAGCCCACGAGATATTCAAGAAATTAAAAGACCTTGAAAAGACTGCCAAGCCAGCCATAAAAGCTAATCAGAAATCCTAGACAAGTGTACGTGCACTATTTTCCATTTTTGCGATTTAACCAGAACAAAAGTCCCTCTGCTTTCCATTGACATGTGCTGTCCACGAAAGCTATAATTGTCTACAATCATTCCTGTTTGCCGGACGGTAAAGGTCGCTACAGCACAGTTATCAAATATGTCAGCCCGAGCATTTTTTATCTCACATTCATAATCAGATATGCTGACAAACCTGAGCTGCTGCAATGCAATTGTAGTCGCATAATCCTTTAGGTCAAATGGAGGCACGTCGCTGTAGCTTGAAAATCTAGAATCATCAAGCTGGATTGCACCCAGAGGGGCAAGATTCTTTGTCTTGCCTGCATTGAAGAAAACTGCAATGATATCAAGTATCTCGTCTTTATCTCCCAAAATTGTTATTGCTTTAGATAGTTCTAGTTTAAGTCTTGTGAAAGACCGTGAGACAAAGACGCTCTCTGCGTTGAAATATTCGCATAGTGCAGGCACTCTTTTTACTAATTTGTTCATTTTCGCCAGCAATATTTATAAATTATATCCGACGCAAAACTCATAGACTAAAATGAAGTTAGGAGGCTCGGCAAGCATTTCTGGTATTCTGCTGCTAGTCGACCCTCTGCTGTAGACTACAGCAATTGTTTGGAGTTAAAAATTATGGAAAAAATGTCAGGTGCTAGATCTTTAATGGTTGCCCTAGAGAAAGAGGGCGCAAACATAGTCTTCGGACTTCCCGGAGGAGCAAACCTTCCAATTTATGATGAGCTCTACAAGAGCAACATCAGACACATACTTGTCAGACATGAACAGTCTGCGTCACATATGGCAGACGGCTTTGGAAGAGTAAGCAGGAGGCCAGGAGTGTGCTTTGCTACCTCTGGTCCTGGAGCAACAAACATTGTCACTGGGATTGCAACCGCGCAGGCAGACTCTGCCCCGATGATTGCCATTACCGGACAGGTTCCAACAAAAATGATTGGCAGGGATGCTTTTCAGGAAAGCGACATAATAGGAATTACAAATCCCATAGTAAAATATGCATTTCAACCCATGACTGCTTCAGAAATTCCAGAGGTGGTAAAAAAGGCGTTTTACATATCTGCCACAGGCAGGCCAGGCCCCGTACTGATTGACATTCCAAAGGACGTGCAGCAAAACGAAGCGGAGATGGCTTTTCCAACAGAAGTAAAGATCAGGGGATACCATCCTTGGGTGGACCCAGACATTGGAAAAATAGAACGTGCAATAGACATGTTGCTATCCTCTGAGAGACCAGTCATCTTGGCAGGGGGCGGAGTTATAATCTCGGGTGCATTTGCAGAGCTTCAATCAATTGCGGAATTGCTAATGATTCCAGTCGTGACAACATTCAAAGGAAAAGGAGCATTTCCTGAAAACCATCCACTTTCACTAGGACCGATAGGAATGCATGGTCACGCAGAAGCCAACAAGATAATGGTAGAAGCTGATTGCGTGCTTGCATGCGGTTCGAGGTTTTCAGACAGGTCGGTTGGAACATTTGAAGAATTTGAAAAGAACCTCAAGATAATACACATGGATGTAGACCCGGCAGAGATAGGAAAAAACCAGACAACCCATGTGGCAGTGGTAGGAGACCTCAAGGCATCGCTTAGAATCATGGTAAAGATGCTAATCCAAAAGGCCGTCAAGAAGAACGGGGACAACCCATGGATAAAGCGAGTAAATGAGACAAGAGAATACTTTAGACAAAATCTAAAACTTCACCCGCACCCGCTAGGCGCAGCCAAGGTGCTAAGAAAACTAAGAGAAGTTCTCCCTGCACAGTCAATTGTAACAACAGAAGTGGGCCAGCACCAGATGTGGGCGTCATTGTTCTTTGATGTGATACATCCCGGGACTTTTTTCAGTTCCACAGGTCTTGGCACCATGGGATGGGGATTTCCAGCAGCAATAGGGGCCAAGGCAGCCAAGCCAGAAGTTCCAGTAGTCGACATTGCAGGAGAAGGCAGTTTCAACATGACAGAGAACTCGCTTGCCGTATCAGTGCTGGATGATTTGCCGGTGATTGTATTCCTATTGAACAACTTTTCACTGGGCATGGTTGCACAGTGGCAGAGAACATTCTACGACAGGCGCATGATTGGAATAGACCTCAAGAATTGTCCAGACTATGTAAAACTAGCAGAATCATACGGAGCCCAAGGCATAAGAGCGGAAAGCATAGACGAGATTGGAAAGGCGGTCCAGACTGCACTCAAAAGCAACATAGCTACAGTCATAGACATTCCAATCGACCCTCAAGAAGATGTCTTGCCATTTGTGGCACCGGGAACACCGCTAAAGGACATGATCTTGCCATCATAGTGAGTGTCCATGTGGTCAATAATTTCGGTACTGGTAGAAAACAAGCCGGGTGTTTTGTTCAAGGTCACGCACCTATTCAGGTCAAGAAACTATAACATTGACAGCATATCTGTCGGGATAACTGAGAATCCGGAATTTTCAAGAATGACCATCACAACGTCTGCAGACGAGAAGCAACTCAACCAGATAATCAAGCAGCTTGACAAGATGATAGACACTGTGGAAGTAAAACTATTAGAGGAGAAAAAGAGCATATATCGCGAACTGGTACTTATGAAGGTAAAGATAACCAAGCCGTCAGATATCATGGAGATAACAGATCTTGCAAACGCTTTCAAGTGTAACGTTCATGACGTAAGAAAATCCTCAATAATTGTAGAAATCACGGCAACGCCGGACAGGATAAACGCATTTGAGGATCTCGTGAGAGGATACGGCATACTTGAGATAACAAGGACTGGAATTTGTGCGCTAGAGCGAGGAGTAGGAAATGAAAGTTAGAATTTTTGATACCACACTAAGAGACGGGGAACAGACACCAGGAATTGCGTTAACACCAGACCAGAAACTTGCAATTGCCCAAAAGCTGGATGAGCTTGGAGTGGATGCCATAGAGGCAGGATTTCCAATAATCTCAGACGGCGAAAGAAAGGCGGTAAAAGATATCGCCCATGCAGGACTAAGAGCTGAGGTTTGCGGGCTGGCAAGAACCGAGAAAAAAGACATTGATGCAGCAGTCGATGCCGGATTGAAATACATACACACGTTTATTGCAACATCAGACATTCATCTCAAATACAAACTCAACCTCACACGCGAGCAAGCAGTTACAAAGGCAGTGGAAGCAGTAGAGTATGCAAAGTCTCGAGGGTTGCAAGTGGAGTTTTCTGCAGAAGACGCTACAAGAACCGACAGGGAATTTCTCAAAAAAGTCTTCCGTGCGGTCACGGATGCCGGGACTGACAGGATAGACATACCTGATACAGTCGGATATTCAACACCCCAGTACATTGCCGCAATCACCAAGGATGCTATAGACGCCACCCACTTGCCTGTAAGCGTTCACTGCCATAACGACTTTGGGTTGGCAGTGGCAAATGCAATCTCTGGAATCCAGGCAGGGGCACAGTGTGCACATGTTACAATAAACGGCATAGGAGAGAGGGCAGGCAATGCATCGCTTGAAGAATTTGTCATGGCCCTACAATGCTTACAGTTTGATAACAAATTTGAGACAAACATCAACTCTAGGCTTCTCTATGAGACATCAAGATATGTTTCCAGGGTGGTTGGAGTCCAGGTCCAGCCAAACAAGGCAATAGTTGGCGAGAATGCATTCGGGCACGAGTCAGGAATTCACACGCACGGTGTATTGAACAACCCGCTTACATACGAGCCAATCAGCCCTGAGCTCGTGGGGAGGACACGCTGGTTCCAGGTGGGAAAGCATGCAGGGGCACACGGCATATCTGCCATGCTAGAGGAATACGGCATCCAGCCATCAAAGGAGCAGACACATGAGATACTGGAGCAGGTCAAAAAACTCGGAGACCAGGGAAAGCATGTAACAGACGTAGAGTTGCTCTCAATTACTGGAGAGGTGATGCACCAGGAAGGCTTGAAAAGGCTTGTCCACTTGACCGGATTTTCAGTGTCAACCGGGATGGGCAACATGCCGTATGCGTTTGTCAAGCTAAACATAGAAGGAAAAGACTTCATAGGTACTGACTATGGAGTAGGTCCCGTAGACGCATCAATTAACGCAATACAAAAGATTACAGGAGAAATTTCCAAGGTAAGAATAAAAGAATACAAACTAGATTCCATTTCAGGCGGATCGGAGGCATTGTGCGAAGTGACAATAAAGGTGGAAGACGCCTATGGCAACCAGGCCTCTGCAAAATCCATTGGCGAGGACATTGTTATAACAAGCGTTCAGGCAATGATTGACGGTATAAACAGAATCATGCTCAAAAAAATCCTCAAACAAAAAAACCTGGGACACTAGATGTACAAGATTGCACTCATAACAGGAGACGGCATAGGCCCCGAGATATCTGAATCTGTCACAAATGTATTGCATGCAGTAAATGACAAGTCTGGAATAAAGCTAGAAATAAGCACGGTGGAAGCAGGTGATGGTGCTCTAAAAAAAACAGGCAGAGCAATGCCAGATTCCACACTTGACATAATAAAAAAATCAGATGCCTGCCTCAAGGCTCCAGTGGGCGAGAGCGCAGCAGACGTAATCGTATTCCTAAGGAGAGCACTAGATCTTTACGCCAACATAAGGCCTGCCAAGTCATATCCAAACATGCCGGCACTCAAAGAAAACATTGACCTTGTCATAGTAAGAGAGAACACGGAAGACCTTTACACAGGAATGGAGTTTGAGGTTGGAGACTCGGCAGTTGCACTACGAACAATATCAGAGCAGGCGTCAAAACGCATCGCAAAATATGCATTCATGACCGCAAGCCAGAGAAACAGACAGAGAAAAGTCACATGCGTTCACAAATCAAACGTCATGAGAAAGACAGACGGGCTTTTTTCCAGGTCATGTGCACAGGTGGCAGAAGATTTTGACAGTATTGCATTTGAGCAGATGTATGTTGATGCATGCGCGATGAACCTAATCAGGCAACCCGAGTCTTTTGATGTCATTGTAACAACCAATTTGTTTGGAGACATATTGTCAGACGAGGCAGCGCAGGTAGTCGGCGGACTTGGGATGGCACCGGCTGCCAACATTGGAGAAAATTTTGCCTTGTTTGAGCCAGTGCATGGAGCGGCGTTTGACATTGCAGGAAAACAAGCCGCAAACCCATCATCGTTTATCCTGTCCGCCAAAATGATGTTGGAGTGGCTGGCAATGAAAAATAATGATGTCAAGTCACTTGAGATGGCAAAAAAAATAGAAGAAGCAGTCTATGGTGTGGTAAGAGACGGCATCAAGACAAAGGACATTGGTGGAAACAATACCACACGAGAGTTCACCCAAAAAGTCATCTCAAAGATCATTTAAGGTCTGACACTGGTGGCTCTCTTGACCAGAAGAACATTGCAAGGCTTATTGGAATCATTATCATGATTGCCACCCCAAAACACACCCAGTAGAAGGTTGGGTCAATTCCTTTGATCAGGGGCACTGGAAATACTGTATATGCCCATACAAACCCGATAAAGCCAAGCAATACCTTATTTTTCTTGAAGATTCTCCAGCCAAGCTTGCGTTTTGTCACATAGCATTTCTTGCAACGTGTCCTGTCGTTTGTCATGCAAGAATCGCAGCAATGCTTGTCACAGAAATAGCATGTGTGGTCTCCAAAATCAGAGCCGCAGAAATCGCATTCTTGCACAAGTAAACTTTGTAAAAACCAGATTTATCCTTTTATGGAAACAGCCTTTCTGGATCTCTTGGATAGAGCACGACCTCTCTGACGTTATCAATTTTGGTCAGGACGGACATTAGCCTGTCAAGACCCAGCCCCCAGCCAGAATGCGGTGGCATTCCCCAGTCAAACGCCTTGAGATGGTCCTCAAACTGGGATGGGTTTAGTCCCTGTTCGGTCAATCTCGCCCTAATCTTGTTTGGATCATGCAACCGCCGCCCTCCAGAGGACAGCTCGAGATATCCATACTGCAGATCAAAGGACTTGGAAAGCGACGGATTGTCTTCTTTTTCATGTATGTAAAACGGCTTTAGTTTCATGGGCCAGTCTATTAGAAAATAAAATCCAGGGTGCATCTCGCCAAGTTTTCTCAGATGCGAGTCCTGCAAGTCGTCTCCCTCGACAAGACCCAAGCCCAGCTCTTCTATGGCTTGTTTGTATGTCACTCGCTCAAATGGAGTCTTGGGTTTTTTTACTTCGATTCCGAGAATTTTTTGCTCCTCGATACAGTTTTTCTCAACGTATTCAAAGACATTTGTGACAACCGTTTCCAGGATCTCTGCCACATCAAGATAATCCACAAAGTCTGCCTCAATGTCAACGCTTGTAAATTCAGTCAGGTGTCTCACAGTGTGTGATTTTTCTGCGCGATAAAATGATGAGATCTCAAAAACTCTCTCAAGGCCCACGGTTAGCTGTTCCTTGTAGAGTTGCGGGCTTTGGGCAAGATATGCTTGCTTGTCAAAATATTTCAGGGAAAACAGATTTGCACCTCCCTCGCTTGCGCTTCCAATTATTTTTGGCGTGTTGACCTCGATGAATCCAAGTTCTGTCAAGGTTTTGCGTATTGACTGCAGTGCGTGGTGCCGCATTTTAAAAATTGACGCAGTCTTCTGGTTCCTCAGATCAAGCGCTCTTGCGTTTAGCCTGTTGTCTATGTTGCTTTCCAGCCTGCCAATCGGGTCAATCGGCAACGGATGCACTGCACGGGAAAGAATCTCGATTTTTTCTGACTTTACCTCAAACGGAAAGTCTCTTGCCTTTGTGTCTTGTACTGTTCCTGTGACACGCACTACGCTTTGCCTGTTGAGATCCTTTACTTGTTTGATGCCGTCTTCTCCAACAATGACTATCTGTGCTACACCTGTTACGTCCCGTAACGTAAGAAAGGTGAGCTTGCCCAGCTCGCGAAGATCCTCCACCCAGCCGCCAATTATCACCTTTTGGCCTTTCATTGATACGTTTAGGTTTCCCATATAGTGCGTTCTTTTCAAATCCAACAGGCTTTCTCACTTTCTCTCAAATTCAACTACTAGTTCTATCTTTCGAAGATCTTTTGATATCGCAATTAGCTTATCTGTGTCAATTGGGAATCGGGATGTCTTTTTTCCTGAAACTATGACTTTGGTCTTTCTAACTCCCCCGGGAGCCCACAGTTGGTTTATTGCAAGCGTCTTGATTGGAAAAAACATGTTCTCGATGAATTTTTTGTCGTCGCATCCTTCCTCGACAAGCCAGATCTTGCCTGAAAACTCGTTTTGCAGTATACGGTAAAGCTCCCGGCTTTGCCTCACAGTCATGATATCTGTGCTGCTAAGATACAGCACATAGTTTCCATTTGACTCTTGGCATGAGTTGAGCGTGAATTTTTCAATTGGTTGTATTTTTTGAGATAGCTGGACAAGTTTTATTGATGCGTCTACGTCGGCCTTTGTGAGTTGTCCAGAATCTAGCTTGGACTCGCATTGCGGACACAAAATACCATTCATTGCGTCAAAGCTGCAAATCGGCGTCCTCAAGGAAAATCGATTTTTGCTTAACTTTCACTGGAAGATAAACCTATGCGAAATCAGGCTCTGTTCAACTAACAGCATTTGAATTTTTATCGTTGTTCAATGTAGGCTTATTCTTTCAACAGTTTTACAATCACTGGTATCATAACCACTACTATTGCGACTATTGCCCAGCCTACATAGGAATGGATTTCCAGCCAATTTTGAGGTGGAAACAAATCTCCACTTGGCAGTGGTTGCGTGGTTGGCGGGCATGTATTGCATGTAAGTATTTCCCATACGGGTCGAATGATAGAGGAGAAAGAACCCATTTGTCATTATTTGGTCTTCATGGGATTTAGGAATTGTTTCTGATTGTCCCATTTCATTGGATCTGTTTAAGATATGAGGATGGATGCTGACTAAAACTACTCTCCTAAATTTTTTGATCGATTAATCTATATCAAAGTGAGGTCATTTTCTAACATGGCAAAAATCATGAGGACGCCTGAGATGGCGGCAGAACGTCACCTTGCTCACACCTTACGAGCGTATCTTGAAGGAAAAATAACAGAAGCAATGTTTGAAGGTCAAGTCAAAAAAGGACATAGTCCTGAAGCCCTAAAATCAATTATTGAAAATTCAAGGTATTCTTATCTTCACGAAATCAACCCTGAGAGACTGGAACAAATCAAGACAGAATTCTTGAGTGAGTAGTTCAACCGTAACTATACACCCAAAATCTGACCTCAAAAATTCACCCGTTTCTTTACAATCTGATCCAGTCAAGCGTTACAACCTCGAACTATCCAGCGTACAAAATCAGGTTCTGCATAATCTACTATTGAACTTCTTTCGGTTCAAAAACAGTTGATCATTTTTATTATTTTTTATTGTTAAATACAGATTGTAAATAGTACCTGACGATAATTTATTGTTGGGATCAAGTAGCTCGCGTTTAATTCCAAACATCTCTATGACCTTCCACATCTCATTCAAGGACGCTTCTTCGACTTGCATATTTTGATCTAAATTCAATAAGTAGATACGTACGTGTATGTATTACAAACATACACATTTGCAGGAATGATCTACCAACATGGCGTACTAATCCTCGCATGGTTGCTCCCCACAAGCAGACTTTAATTTCTGACCGTATTCCATTTCACGCGTTGATGAGACATATTGAGGTCTGCAAAAGGTGAATCATTTTAGTCCAGTTATCATCCATGTTATGACAAACGAGACTGACGCGCTGGCAGGAATTGTGATTATCCATGCCCACACAATCCGTTTTCCAACCCCCCATCTGACAGCAGATAGTCTTCTGACCGCTCCAACTCCCATAATTCCTCCAGATATTGCATGGGTAGTGCTTGCAGGCACACCAGCCCAGGCAAGGGTTGCAAGGATGGTAGCAGCCCCTGTCTCTGCAGAAAACCCTTGGTATGGCCTGAGGTTTGTAATCTTCATTGCCATTGTCTTAACAATTCTCCAGCCTCCAAAGAATGTGCCAAGACTCATGGCGGTTGCAGCCATCAGGATTACATATGACGGAATAGAAAATGTCGTGATGACACCTTGAGTGAGCAAGATGAGTGCTATAACACCCATTGTCTTTTGTCCATCATTTGCTCCATGCGTCAGTGAAAAATATGTTGACGAGACAAGCTGAAGCTTGCCAAAAACAGAATTGACAGTACGAGGTTTTACTTTTGCAAAGATTCGCATTATCAACAGAGCAATCAGAAATGCCGTTGCCAGGCCAGCTATTGGTGAAACTACGATTCCGGTCAGTACGGTCTGCAGGCCTCCAAAAATTACAGCTTTTGTTCCAGCCCCTGCCAAGCCCGCGCCCAGTATGCCTCCAACCAAGGCATGGCTGCTCGAAGTTGGCAGCCCCAGAACCCACGTTATGATATCCCATACGATTGCTCCGGCCAGGGCACCTATGATTATGTCAAGCGTTACAAAATCTGGATTTATGATGCCTTTTCCTATTGTGGTTGCAACTGCCACACCAAAAAGAAACGGGCCTGCAAAGTTGGCAAAAGCCGCAATTCCCACTGCGGGAAGGGGTTTGAGAATTCTTGTTCCAACTATAGTAGCAATAGAGTTTGCAGCATCATGAAAGCCGTTTAAGAAATCAAAAACTAGTGCCGCTACTATGGCTCCTATGGCAAGCGCAATCATAAAGATCTACGTGTATTTTAGAACCACGTCTTCTATTGAATCAGCAACGTCAAGGCACCTATCGGAAGCCTCTTCCAAGGATTCGTAGATATCTTTCAGTTTTATAATGTTGATAACATCAGTCGTTTCTAGCAATTCCCCAACAGCTTTTCTGTAAATGTCGTCTGCATTGTGCTCTATCGCACTAACAGCGCGACAATGTTCAATTATCGATTTATTTACCTTCAGTTTATTGAGGCTTGTAATCATTAGGTTGATCTCTTTTGTGGCGTTTTGGAGCTCCTTTGCCAGCTCAAGCATGTAAGGAGGAGGAGATTTTATCTTAAAGTTTACTATCCTGCCTGATATGCCTTCGATGTAGTCAATTATATCATCTGCTTTTGATGCGATACGGGAGATATCTTCCCTATCGAGCGGGGTGATGAATGTCTTGTTTAGTTCTTCAAAGACAGAATGTGTTAGTCCATCGGCTTCTCTTTCTATCTTTTTTATTTTAGAGTGGTTTTCGTCTAGTTTTTCAAAGTTTTCAAATATTCCAACCAATAGTTTTGATGCTTCTTCGGCCTTGCATGCAACATCGTTTAAGAGCGACAAAATTTCTTTTTCGTTTGACTTTATCCATGTCATCCATTGTGTCATGTAGCTACTCTAAAGTTTCAGGGTTAAATATCTGGTGCATATAGGACATATGAACTATATAGTTGCAAGACTTTTGCTGCGATCAGACAGTTTTCAAAAGGCAAATTTACTTGGACATCATACGGTATACAGTGGTAACACTTTTTGTCAGGGATCTTAGAGTCCAATACGGATCGGGGGATAACGCAGTCAATGCAGTGGATGGGGTTTCCTTTTCTCTTGAAGACAACGAGTCGATTGGAATTGTAGGCGAGAGCGCGTGTGGAAAAAGTACTCTTGGGCTTGCCATAGTCAGGTCAATTCCCGGAGGACGGGTCATTTCAGGTGACATACTGCTAGACAGCAAGTCAATCTTGAACGTGTCCGAGGAAGAGTTTACCGGCAATATTCGCTGGAAAAAAATAGCAATGGTATTTCAGGGAGCCATGAATTCGCTTGATCCCGTATTTACCATAAAACAGCAGTTTGAAGAGATCTTGCAAGTACATGGCTATTCCGGGGACCGCATCAAGACAATAAACGATGCAGTAGATGCAGTGGGCTTGCCTGTGTCAGTGCTTGATAAATTTCCTCATGAGATTAGCGGCGGCATGAAACAGAGGGCGGTGATTGCCATGGCATTGCTTTTGAGGCCAAAACTTGTGATTGCAGACGAGCCAACCACTGCACTTGATGTTTTGGTACAGGCCCAGATTATCAGCCTGCTCAAAAAGATGAAAAAGGAAGGCATGTCACTTGTGCTAATCTCCCATGATTTGGGCATAGTCTCAGAAATATCAGATAAAGTTGCAATAATGTATGCTGGAAAGATAGTGGAATTTGGCACAATGCAGGAAGTATATTCAAACCCCAAGCATCCCTACACCCAGGCATTGCTCAAATCCACTCCAAAGATCAAGGGCGGATTAGACTTGATATCGCTCAAAGGAAATCCGCCAAGTTTGGCATCGCCTCCTGCAGGATGCAGATTTTATGACAGATGTCCAGAGGCAAAGGAAAGATGCGAGACAGAGCCACCAGTGACAAAAACCAAGACTGGATATGTATCATGCTGGCTCTACGAAGAGAGCAAATAAAAATTAAAAAATTTTTAGTGAGAGTAGAGTGTCTGATTTAGGCCCATGCCGTTATAGTACGAGTTGTATGCATTCAGTGCATTCTGCAATGCCTGCTGAGTTGCATCTTCAATCTCTGTATTCCTATTGTCGTTGTTTTGTTCATCAGTAGTTGAACTTGACAATCCTGCATAGTTGTTTGATTGTGTTGCCGCAAGATGTTTGGCATGAATCTCTTGGAATATCTGAATGGCTTGGTTCAGAGCATTTGCTTGTGCGACATCTAGTTGACGACCAGAAGTATTCTCGTTTGTAGTACCTCCTGATTTCAGATTCACATAGTCGGTATCAATCTTTGTAAGGGCATTCACAAGTGCACCTGCTCGTGCCTCCATTGAATCCCAAGTATTTTCTATCTGGGCTTGTCTGTTAGTATAGTATCCTTGTGTCGTTCCCTGGTTTTGAATGCCAGTGTATGCTGCATCTATTTTTGATAGTTCTGATACAACATACTGGGCATCAGTTAGTGACTGATCTCGTGCTTGAGCAATCAGGGCATTCCTGTCTCGACCTTGTTCATCAGTTGTTGTGCTGTTTAGCCCCGCATATCCAGTGGCCTGCAAAGATGCAAGTTGTGTGATGTGAATCTTGTCAAACTCAGACAGGGCATTTTGCATTGATGCCTGTGAAGCTGCTGCCAAATCTCGTCCTTTAGTATCCTCATCAGTACTAGTAAAAGTCAAGCCAGACCAGTTTCTTTGCGAGCCATTAATGTCGTTAAACATGTACTTGTCAGAGTAAACTTGGGCTGCTTTCTGCTGGGCAATCAATTGGCGCTGTGCGATGTCAGACCATTGATCGTCTGCAAATACCTTGTTTAGGTAAACTGAACTTCCACTTAGAACTAAGCCGGCGATCATTACCGCGGCGAGGAGTTTAACGTTCACGTTTTTGTATCATAAATCATAGCCTTTAAAACTTTGCGATGCTAAGATTTTGACCAAGTGATCGCCTAATGCCTGATTTTTGACCAAGACAGGCCAAATACGATCAGTGATAATCGCGGTAGATTAACGATGTGTGTTCTTTTCCCACAGTTTTCTTGATATACTTGATAGGCAAGTAAACTACAGTGGAAGAGATCCTATCTGTAAAGAACCTGAAAAAATACTTTACAAAGGGGGGATTTATGCGACAAAAGGAAACAGTAAGGGCTGTTGACGGCGTATCACTTTCAATTAAAAAGGGCCAGACTTTGGTCCTGGCAGGAGAATCTGGATCGGGCAAGACAACCATGGCTCGTTTGATACTTGGAGCAGTAGAACCAGACTCGGGCGAGATAATTTTTGATAACACCGAGATAAACACAGATACATCAAGTCTCAAAAAAATAAGAAAAGAATGCCAGATGATACACCAGGATCCCTACGCCTCAATTGATCCTAGGATGAAAGTCTTTGACATAGTAAGAGAGCCCTTGGATATACACGGTATCGGAAGGCCAAGTGAGAGAAGAGAGATGGTCTTTGATGCTCTAAGAGATGTAAAGATAAACCCCGACGATGTTGCTTCAAAATACCCCCACATGTTGTCAGGAGGACAGAGGCAACGTGTGGTCATTGCGCGATCCATTGCAACCAAGCCCAAGATGGTCATAGCTGATGAGCCAGTATCAATGCTTGATGTTTCAGTCAGAGTCGGAGTCTTGGAATTAATAAAAGAATTACAAAACAAACACGGAATATCATTTTTGTACATAACACATGATCTTTCCACCGCAAGATACGTGGGGCATTTTATTTCCATACTGTATCTTGGAAAAATCGTAGAGGTCGGAAATATTGGTGACGTACTGTTGCAACCAAAACATCCCTATACGCAAGCTCTCATGGATTCAATCTCCGAGCCCAATCCAAACAACTTGCATAGTGAGAAAAAGATTCGCATCAACAGCCCCCTGGATATTGATGTGTATCACGGATGCAGGTTTAGAGCAAGATGTCCTTATGCAATTGAAAAATGCAAGCAAGAACCAAGTCTCGAGCAGGTTGGAAACCAGAGATCTGTTGCTTGTTTTGTAGAGATAAACTAGTTTGCGACCTGTTGTGCGTTAGAGATTTTGTGCGACACAACATGCGATACGCCATTTCTTGGAAACACTCCGTAGATCAGGGTTGCCTTTTTTACTACAGAGTCCTTTAGTGATACCATTATTATCTGGCTCCCTCCTGCCCTGTCTTCAAGTATTCTAGACAGCCTTTCTGTGTTCAATGCATCCAAGTGTGCATCAACTTCGTCAAGTAGATAGAAAGGCGACGGTTTAAGTTTTTGAAGTGCAAGCAGGAAGGTGATTGCGGCAAGAGTTTTCTCTCCGCCGCTAATTGAGGTAGACTCTCTTTTTGGCTTGTTTGGAAATTGCACCAAGTATGAAATTCCTGATGAAAATATGTCGTCCTCATTTTGAATTTCAAGCCAGGCGTTTCCTCCAGTCATCTTGCTGAAGATCTCTCGTATGTCCTTATCGACCTTGTCATATGATTCTAGGAATGTTTGTCGTTTGTCCTTGTCTATCTCCTCGATGAATTTGACAATAGAGTTTCTTTCTGCTTCGAGTTCATTCTTTCTTGTCGACATGGAACGATATCCATTTGATACTTCAACATACAAGTCGGGGGCCCTCGTATTGAGAGAGCCTGACATTTGCTTCTTTTCTGCCTCAAGTTCTACAAGAATCGAGTCTACGTCAAAGGATTCTAGCAATTCATCGTATCCATATGAGAGGAGGGTTTTGCGAATTCTTTCCTCGCTTTCATCAAGATCCTTGACGTCACGTAATATAGAGTCAGACTGCCTCTCCATTCCGTTAATCTCTTTTGTAAGCGTTCTCTCGGTTTCATACTGGCCCTTCAGCTTGGAGTCGTATTCTTTGAGCGTTGACACTGAGGTTCCAGACGTCGATATCAACTGCTGTTCTTTTTCCCTTAGCAGAACTAGCGATGCATCAACACTTTCTTTTTCCTTTGATGACACTCTTGACTGCACCTCGAGATCATGCTTTTCATGATTTAGCAATGACTGTTCTTCAGAAAGGCGGCGCATGTTTGCCTTGTGCGAGTTTTCCTCGTTGACAAGATCTGTAAGCCTTGCGGTGAGCTCACGAAATTCGGTTGAAATGGTACTTTGTGCACTCAATAGTGAGGAGCGTTTTTCATTCAGGGACGACAGCATGCTTGCGATTCTTGCCTGTTCCTCTTCGGCATAGTTTTCCTTGGTCAGTGAGATCCTCTCTTCCAATGATGCAATGTACGACTCGGCTTTTGAGAGCTCGACTGTTATGCCTTCATCCCTGCGCTTGAGTTGCGATATTCTGGATGATATCTGATCAAGAGATACGTGGATTTCTTTTAGTTTGGTCTTTACGTCTGTAAGGCTCAGGTCCACGTTGGCAAGCCCCGTTTCTGACGCGCCATACCTGTTTTCCAGGTTTCTTGCAATGCGCTCAATTTTCTTTATCTGGCCTTTCTTGTTTTGGATGAACTTCTTCAGCAGTTCGAGTGATTGGATAAGGCCGTCTACAGAAGTACTAAGGAGGATTATCTTTGTAAGATTTGAAACCTTTGAGTTGATGTCTATTATTACAGCATTTGCGTCAGCTTCAAAGAATTGGCCGTCAAGCGTGACTGCCCTGTGCCCTTTCTTGGACAGCGCATAGGCGGCCTCCTTTGAATTTGTCAGGCCAATGCTTCCGAAAATAAAGTTTTTGAGAGGCTCCAGTTTTTCTTCGCATTTTACAAAATCAGAAAGAATTCCAAGTATTCCGTCTTCTTGTTTGATTGTTGCCTTGGAATTTGTCACGGCATCCAAAGGAATGATTCTGATTTTTGGCAGTTTCTTTTGCTGTGCAAACTCTGCGATTCCAAGAAGCGTGGCAAAGTCATTTACAACAAGCGCCTTTAGCCAGTCCGAGCCGACGGATAAGATTGCCCTCTCGTATTGTTTGTCCCAAGAAAGCAGCTCGTAAACAAGGCCTTGTATTCCAAGTCTCTTCGAGTCTTCCTTGAGCTTTGCAATTGAATAGTCCTCATGCATTACCTCCTTTACAACTTTGATCTTGGCTTCATATTGTGCAGCAGCCTTGCTTGCTTTTTCAAAAATCACCGTGGTCTCTTCAACATCTTTTTCTGCCTTGACACGTTTGTCACGCAGATCAGAAAGTCTAGACTTTAATTCGCCAATAGCCGACTCGTGACCCGTCCTTACTTGTTTGAGTTTTTGTTCCAGGTCAGATAGTTTATTTTTTTCATCATTCAATGCATTTGCCTTGAGCGAGTTTTGATCAACCTTGTTTTGTATGTCCGCACGCTCTTGCTCAAGCTTTGAATGGGATAGCTTGGCATCATTTAGCGTGTCTGCCAGATGCCTTACTTTTTCATCAGTTTTTATCTTGTTACTTGTAACCTGGGATTGTTGCCTGAGTGTTTGATTGATTTCAGAATCTGCCAGTACGAGTTCGGCATTTGTGTTTTTTTTTGATTCGTTAACAGCATTGATTGAATTTTTCAGTTCCATGGCCTGGGATTCCAGCGTAGCGTGCTTTTCGTGCAGGCCTGACAGATCTGCCTGAATTTCAGGCAGCCTCGATTCTATTTGTGCGACCCGCCGTGCGTTTGTAGCAAGCTTGCTGTTTGCAGTCTCTGACTGGTGCATTGCTGCAGAAAGTTCAGAGTCAATTGATGCCTTGGCAATGTTGTATGCATTGACTTCTTCCATGAACTTTTGCTTTTCCTCCTCAAGTTTTTTTATCTCGTCCCTTATCTGGCCGCGTTGCTCGTCAAGTTTTTTGTATTCGGACTGGATGGCGTTGAGGTTTCTCTCTTTTGATACCTTTTGGGCATCAATATCTCGCAGTTTGTTCGAAGATTGAATGGCATAGAGCCTCTTTAGCTCGCGGTCCAGAAAGTCATATCTTAGCTGGTTGTTTCGCTCTGCTTCCAGTTCATCAATGCGCTTTTTTATCTCATCCATCCTCGCAAGTGCGATCTCAAGCCGCCTGTCTGCCTCATCAAGCTGTTTTAGAGCCTCCGTTTTTTTCTCGTCAAAATAGGCAAGCCCTACGATATCCTCAATTATTCTTCGTCTCTCTTCAGAATTAAACTCTGAAATTCTGGTAATTGTTCCCTGCTGTACGATGTTCAACTTGTGTATGCCGCAGTTTGCAACCTCCAGCAGATCCAAGATGTGGTTCCTTAGTACTTTTTTTTGGTTTAGATAATAGATGTTCTCGCCAGACTCGTCCATCTCCCTTGTAATCGTTACAGTACTGGAATCTACAGGTATCTTCCTGTCAGTGTTATCAAAATGGCAACTCACCCGTGCTATCTTTGCCCCGTGGCTGGCGCCGTCTACGTCATGCAACAAAGAGCGCAACTTGTCTACTCTCATGATCTTTGGCGAGTTTTCTCCCAAGGCAAATGAGATCGCATCAAGAATGTTGCTTTTGCCAGATCCGTTAGCGCCAGAGATCGCTATGAGGCCAGATTCAAAGTTGACTACGGTATTCTTGTATCCAAACGATTTGAAGCCAAAGATCTCTAGCTTGCGTATGTGTACCAATGAAACCGGTGGCCACACATGTGAAATAACCGATTATTGACAAGTTTCATTGACTAGGCTAACAATAATTACAATGTGTAATCTATTGTTCGCGTTTGCCTTCTACAAATTCTGCAAAGGCCTTCTTTGCTTCAGTGTAAGGCATCTGTATTGGGGGATGCTTGAAGCAGTAGGAAGAGATGCTAGTCATCGGCCCTGAAAGCTTTCTGTCCAGTGCTATCTTCAATCCGCGTATTGCATCGATCATTATGCCTGCGCTGTTGTAGGCATCAATTACCTTTAGTTTCAGATCAAGTTTGATAGGTATCTTGCCAAAGTACTTTCCTTCGATGTTTATGTAGCAGATCTTCTCATTATCAATAAAGTCGACATAGTCACTTGGACCTATCCTCATAGGTATGTCATAGTCTGCCATTGCCTTTACTGCGCTTGTCTTGCTGATTCTCTTGTCTTCCAGCCTCTCCTCGTCGAGCATGTTGTAAAAGTCCATGTCCCCTCCAATGTTCAACTGGTATGTGCCATCTACTAGAACTCCCCTATCCACGAAGAGCTTGACAAGCGTCTTGTGAACTACTGTGGCACCAAGCTGGCTCATTACATCGTCTCCTGCCAGCGGAATTTTTTTCTCTGCATACATCTGCTGCCATTTTGGTTCAGATGCTATGAAAACTGGGATAGCATTGAGAAAACCGATTCCTGCCTCAAGGGCCTGGCTTGCATAGTGCCTTACGGCCTCTGTACTTCCAACAGGAAGATAATTGACAAGCATCTCTGCACCGGTATCTTGCAGTACCTTTTTGACATTCACTTCAGGTTCCGGGGAAGGCGTGACTATTCTGCTCAGGTGCCTTCCAAGTCCATCCTTTGTGGGCCCGCGTTGAACCGTAATTCCGGTACTCGGCACGTCAGCAACTGTAATAGTATTGTTCGGTCTTGCGTATATTGCCTCTGAGACATCCTTTCCCACCTTGGTATCTGCCACATCAAATGCGGCTACTACTTCAATGTCTTGTGGTTCATACCCGCCCAGATTGTACGCAGTGAGCCCTACAGTATCACGAGGGTTATCAGTATAGTATTTTGCTCCTTGAATTAGCGCAGATGCACAGTTGCCTACACCAGCTATGGCAATCTTGATCTTCTTTCCCAACTTATTCGATAACTACCAAATTACTCCTACATATTAATTGTGATTTGCTCGGGCAGAGGATTTTATACCCCAGACGGGATTTGTGACATGTGACAAAGTCTGGAAGACCGGTAAAAGATATCTCGATAAAAAAAGGTGACGCCATAAATTCGATATTTGATCAAATGTCAGAGTCTGGCGGCTTTGAATCGCGCAATCTCGTAGATGGATTGAACATTCTTTCTTCAATGATGGAAGACAAGCAGTGTTTGAAGTTTCTGTCTTTTGTGGCAGCGATAGTATCCACAGGACTCAGGGGAATAATCACCGACATGGTAAAAAACAAGATGTGCGACGTTGTCATCACCACATGTGGCGCTCTTGACCATGACATTGCAAGACACTATTCCAATTACTTGGAGGGCTCTTTTACCCTTGACGATAGTGAATTGGCAGACAAGGGCATACACAGACTGGGAAACGTGTTGGTTCCGCTAAAAAGTTACGGTCCTCTGATTGAGGAAAAGATGCAAGCATTTCTGCAAAAAGAATATTCCAAAGGAAAAAAAGAAATGTCAACATATGACGTTTGCAAGGCAATAGGCTCCAATCTCGGCGAGGACTCTTTTCTTTATTGGGCAAACAAGAACAACATACCGGTCATAGTTCCAGGAATAATGGACGGTGCTGTGGGCAGTCAGATTTGGATGTTTACGCAAAAGCACAACGACTTTAGGTTGAATGTGGCAGCAGATGGAGATTTATTATCCGGATTAATTTTCAAGGCGAAAAAATCTGGCGCGCTGATGATAGGTGGAGGAATATCAAAACATCACACGCTGTGGTGGAACCAGTATAGAGAAGGACTGGATTATGCAGTGTACATTACAACCGCACAAGAGTTTGACGGCAGTCTCAGCGGGGCCCTTGTAAGAGAGGCAATATCATGGGGCAAGGTG
Source organism: Nitrososphaerota archaeon (assembly GCA_028867735.1). GTDB lineage: Archaea > Thermoproteota > Nitrososphaeria > Nitrososphaerales > Nitrosopumilaceae > Nitrosotalea. The sequence goes on along the minus strand of JAGWFW010000001.1, from coordinate 25,661 downwards.
ACCCAGAATGCAAAACAGACCACAATACATGCGGAAGCTACAACAATTCTGCCATTTCTCTACTCTGCGCTGCTTTCCAAGATCAAATAGTGTAGACGTTTTTGCGATAAATCTCTTTGAACCCCAGATTAAAGTAAAAATCAAGCAGCCTGTCTTTTTGATACGTTTCAAGCATCAAAAACTCCAAGTTGCGTTTTTTTACTTCGTTGAGTGCAAGCTCGATTAGCAAGGCTGCAAGGCCCTTTTTTCTCATCTCAGGCACAGTGCCAAGACAGTAAAGTCCAAGCACTGAATTGCTTTCATACAAAGCTACGCATGAGCTGTATGACTCGTCAACATAGTAGTCTATCAAGTTGCACGAGTGTCTTACTATCTTGTCTACTGCTAGAACCCATTCATTGCAATCATACGCACTGCAAAATGTTTTTGACCACGCCATGGATTCTCTTTCAGATATCTTACGGGCGCTGGACTTTGCAGTCGATGTAGGAATTCTAGTCAGAACGTGCTGGACATCATACAGTTTGAAATGTCTTTCAAGCAGTTTTCTGTCAAGTTCAGGTTGATTCAATGTGTAAATGTACGGAATAGTGTCATGTTTCTTGAAGAGATGCCGAGAGTCTTCCAGTATTTTGTCATCAAGGCATGTCAAACCGGCAAGCTTGTTGAAAAAAAGGTCATTTGGCAGGTCCCTGTTGAAAAACAGAGTTCCACACCCGAGATTTAATGAACCGCTCCAGAGGCCCGTAAATGCAAGGTCTACTGATTCCGATCTTGATACTAGATCTTTATTCCCAATACTTGACATGTTCGTTCAAAATCAAGAGAGGTGATGCTGCTCCCGGCAATTACTTTGGAGCACATGTTTTCAAATATTTCAAGCGCCTTTGGAGAATTAAGATCGTCATCCAGCGCTGCAAGAAAGTCTTCAATCAGCTTGGAAATTTCAGGATCTGTTTTTTCTGCAGTTTTCATGCCGGCAAGGTAAATTTTATCCATGAATGGTTTTTTTTCAGCAATCTGCCCTTCGTCGAAATTAACATCCTCTCGATAGTGTTTTGAGAACATGTAGAGTCTCAGTAGGTTCTGTCCGTATTTTTGTACAAGATCTCGCGACCACGCTACGTTTCCTAAAGATTTTGACATCTTTTCTCCATCTGACAGAACAAGGCCCACATGCATCCAGATTTTGACAGGTTTTTCAGATCCCGAAAGTAATTCGTACTGGGCAAGATGGGCTTCATGATGCGGGTACAATAGTTCTCTTGCTCCCCCATGTATGTCATAATTTTTTCCAAAATTTTCCAGTGCAACTGCGGTATCCTGCATGTGCCACCAGGGTATTCCCTCACCAAATCTGCTTGGCCATGTAAAGTCAAAGTTTTCAGAGCAGTTCCACAGCATAATGTCTTCCTGGCTTTTCTTGTTAGGCCCTATGTCCAACCTATGAAGCCTCAGTTGGTCTTGTGATTGTTTTGACAGTATACCGTATGTTTTAACTTTGGATGCATCGAGATAGACGTTTCCGTTTGCATAGTAGGCAACCTTGTCATCCAGCAATTTTGATATATGGTTTTCAATATGGACGACATAGTCAGATACATGTGCAAGCCTGCTGATGCTCCTGATGTTAAGCATGGTAAGGTCCTCAGAAAACTTGTTTGCATAAAACTTGGCAATTAAGCGATAGTCTTGTGACTCTGATTTTGCTTTATTGAAAACATTTTGATTTATGTCAGTCATGTTTACTAGAACGTCAGTGCCATATCCTCTTTCATTCAAATGCCTGCACAAAAGATCGTACGTTAGAAAAATTCTGGCATGCCCCAGATGTGTGAAATCATACAGGGTTGGCCCGCAGATAAATATTCGGACGAAGTCTTTTTGAAACGGTTCAAAATTGTCCTTGTTTGAAGAAAAAGAATTGTAGAGATTTATCATGGTATTTTTATCGTCCGCCCTGAGACATGATTGGTGTCAATGTAACGGTGGAACGAACCTTTGGAATCCTTCTTATCTTATGTGTGACTATCTCTTCCAGAGTAGGGTTTGAGCCTGCTTGAACCTTGACAAATATGTCATATATCCCGTATGTTCCTCTGACTTCTTTTACCTCTGGAATTTTGGACAGTTCATTTATGATCTCTATTTCAGAACCTAGATCACAGTTTATGAGAATATACAATGCTTCCACATTCTCCAATAAGATTCAGCACATAAAACGATATCCATGATTTAAAAGGATGGACGTAATAGAACAACTCATGACAAATGACATCGTTGTCAGAGAACTCAAATCAGTTAACATCGAGGGCGGATTTGTCATAGACGGTTTTCCTTATGCAGGGCTGGCAAATGCGATAGCCACCGAGTCTTTGATAAACACGACATCACAGTTTGAACTGGCAGGAGTACTTGACTCTGATCTCTTTCCACCAATCAGCATCATAAGAGACGAGGTGCCTGGTTTTCCTGCGAGAATATTTGTCAATAGAGAGCTAAAGGTTGCGGTATTTTCATCATATCTTACTCCACACGAGTCGCTTCACAGAGAAGTCGCAAAGACAATGCTAAAGTGGGCAAGTGACCACAAGTGTTCACTCATAGTTAGCAGCTCTGCAGTCAAGTCAGATGACAAGCCGCTTGTGATAGGAGTAGCAAGCAATGATGACGCAAAAAAACGGCTGGCAGACGCCCAGATTCCGATACTCAAAAACGGTACAGTTCCTGGAATACCAGGAATTTTGTTAAATGAGGGATCTATTGCAAAGACCGGCGTGATAGTACTTTTGTACAAGGGTCAAGAAACAGGGCCAGACTTTAGAGCAGGGGCAGAGATTTGCATGGCAATGTCAAAACTTGTACCAGGTGCATCCTGTGATTTCCGAAACCTGGTGAGTGAGGCAGAAGATGTTGAACAACATATGAAGAAGGCAGAAGAGGACGCTGGTCCACTGCGAGATGCAATATACGGATGAGCTATCAAGAGCGAGAGATTTCAAAGGACATTCTGGAAAAACACCTCAGAGTTTTAGATTCTGACGAGGGAATAAGGATAGAGAACGGGAAAGAATTTGTTTTCATCAACAAGACATCCAAGAGATACTGTGTTGACATATCAAGGAACAATCACGATGAGTTTTTGTACATGAATGACGTACGCGAAGTTCTGGGTTTTTTAGCAAATAAAATAGAACCATCCTCAAGAATTTTCTCATACTAGATATCCCGGCAAGAGACCATGACGACCATACTGGAATTTGCAATAACCGTTGTCATAATCTCGGTTTCTGGCGTTATGGCTCCAGGGCCCCTATTTACGGCAAGTGTGGCATATGGTACCAGAGCAGGTTTGAAATCAGGAATCAAGATGGCATACGGGCATACGCTGGTTGAGCTTCCACTTGTGGTATTTCTTGGAATTGGTGCAATATCTCTTGACGCGTTGCCACAGTTTAGGGAATACATTTCTGTGCTTGGAGCAGTCAGCCTCTTTGTCTTTGCAGGATTGCAGATAAGGGCAGTGTACGGAAAATCTTTGTCAGATCAATTACCAAAACACGGTCCGTTCTTCATAGGAATTCTGCTGAGCGCGCTGAATCCATTTTTCTTGGTTTGGTGGTTCACCATCGGTTTCAAATTGATTTCGGATGCCATGGCAATGTACTCGTTTATCGGAATCGGCATAGTGTTTGGATTTCACATATGGATGGACTATGCATGGCTTGGCATGACTGGATTTTTGTCAAAGCGCGGAAAGAGTGTCCTTTCAACAAAAAACTATAAAATTTTCATGGTGATACTAAGCGGTGTTTTGGTTTATTTTGGAATAAACTTTCTAATTGGTACAGTGCATTAACTACAGTCGATTCCCACTAGCCAGCTTCCGGTTTGGAGACATCAACTTCTATCGTCGAGACATTTCTTTCCCTTCCGTCTTTTGATTCCATTCTTTCTGAGAAGATCCTAACGCCGCTGACTTTGTAGCCTACTGCGTTCATTCTCTTGACTATCATCTGAGATACGTCCACTGCAGCAGTTATGCTCTTGCCTCGCGCTTTTATTGTCACGGTTGGCTCGTTTGCAAGCAGTGTCAACGTAGCATTGACGTATGTCAGGATTGGTTTTTTACCAATGAAGACGATGTTTGGCGGCCTTGTCACAAACCAGACTCTTTATGTGTTTTATTTAATGGTTAGTACAAAAGACACACTGGCAAGATCTAGGAACTCAGGTTCTTTTCTTTGATGTATTTCTCAAGCGTTTTTTCTATGTCTTCTGGCATCGACTGTTTCACCTCGTCAACAATTTCCTTTTCTTCTATTTCATAACAGTTCAGGAGATCGTTTTTGTCCTTGAAAAAAAGCATCACCTTGTCTTGATATACGCAGTAATACAGCTTGTCGACTTGCATTTTTTCCGTCTGCAGTTTGATTCCTTCTTTTTCTATCAGAATAGGATAGTCCACCACGTTTGTTGTCATAAACGGTATTTAGATGTAATTTGAGAGTCACAATCTGCACCAATAATATAATAAGCAAAATGCCACAATAGAAAATTTGTGCATCAGCGAATCGTTTTGCATGTGGATTTTGATTATTTTTATGCCCAGTGTGAGGAGTTGAGAAGACCCGAATTGAGGACAAGGCCTGTGGTCGTATGTGTCTTTTCCGACAGAGGTGGAGACAGCGGCGCGGTTGCGACTGCCAACTATCAGGCAAGAAAGTATGGCGTAAAATCCGGCATGCCTATAAAATTTGCAAAGAGAAAACTGGAGGACATTGCAGAGGCGACTTTTTTGCCCACGGATTTTGAATATTATTCCGAAGTATCCGAAGCCGCAATGGACATAATTAGAAAACATGCAGACATTTTTGAGTACGTGGGAAGAGACGAGGCGTATCTTGACGTCACAAAAAAGACCGAAGGGGAGTTTGCAAGAGTGCCACATCTTGCACAACAACTAAAAAATTCCATACGCAGTGGGGTTAAACTTTCGTCAACTGTAGGAGCCTCGACGAACAAGCTTGTCTCAAAGATAGCGTCAGATTTTAAAAAACCAGACGGTCTAACGGTTGTAGAGCCGGACAAGATAGAGTCATTTCTCGAACCGCTTCCAATCAAGGTCATACCAGGCATTGGAAAAAAATCCGAAGAAAAGTTTCATGAGCTTGGACTTGAGACCATAGCTGATCTGAAAAAACTGGACGTGTTTGCACTTAACGGCCTATTTGGCAGAAAGACTGGAACCTACATTTACAATGCGGCAAGGGGAATCGACGAATATCCCGTATCCCCCAGGGGAGACCCGATACAATACAGCAGAATAGTCACGCTAAAGCAGGATACAAAGGATCTTGAATCCCTGTCAAAAGATCTTGAACGATTATGCTCTGACATACATGATGCCATTGTAAAAGACAACCTTGTCTTCAAGTCAGTTGGAATACAGTTTGTGCAAGAGGATCTTTCAAACAGAACAAAGTCGAGAATGCTAAAAAACCCGACTTCGAGCCTTGAGGAATTGAAAAAGACTGCCATTCAGTTGCTCAGGGAATCGCTTGAGGACCAGAGACTGCTAGTTAGAAGACTTGGAGTCAAGGTTTCAGATTTTACAGAAGTATCTGGACAGGAAGACATTACAAATTTTTTCTAGTGTCTCAGTCCTACGTGTGTTGCAAGCCTCTTGTGTTCTTCCAATGTAATCCACTCTACTTGGAGATAATCCATTATTGCATCATGTTCCATTCCTAATCTTTTTGCCTCTTCAACAGCAACAACATATGCCTCAATCTCAGTGGGCCTATCCACATAAGAGTAAGATTTGTCATACAAGTCCAAGCCCCGCCTCTGTTGTTTTACATGTACAAGCTCGTGCACTATGTCAAGATACAGGGTGACATCATCAGAATTCTGCAAGTGGCTCAATGATACCACAATGGTGGCATCTTCATTTTTTACATGCATATAGTGATTGTTTGTGTCTACGACCAGCCGGGTTTTGGAAAAAACATCGTCCAGTTCTTTACCTGAGTCAAAAACCTTCTGGAGTATTTTGACGTTCTTCAGATTCGCAAAAACATCTTCTATCAAATACGTGCCCGGCTTTACATCTCTGTTGATTTTTATCTCATTCATGTTTTGCAATTTTCATTTCATTTTTTTTTAATCGCTTTGTCTCAACATATGTCACAATCAGTAGAAACACAAAGAGCCATGGAAGGAACATTATCTCCCCTGCAATACCATGGAATGACTGGAATTCATTCACATTGGTTGAGACCTTGAGCACAAACAGGGAAAGAGAGAGTATTCGAATTACGTTTACACCGATTGTTCCCACTACTCCAAGTGCAAAATACGCAGCCTTTCTGTTTCTTTGGATGTTCATCTTGAGCAAAAATGCCATCATGACAAGAGAGTAAATTATTACGCTGTGCACGCCGGCAGAGGGCCAGAATACCTGGAGCGCAAACGGCCCGTGGTCACCGCTCAAAAACATGATGTTTCCATGTGCACTAGCTATGCCCAAGTTGAAGGTCGTGATCAAAAAGACATCAAGTTTTACAAGATAGGGAACCACGTATTGCAGCGGACCAAGCGAGTCATACGGGAAAAATGCATCAAGTGAAAGAATGATTGCGGTACCTGCTGCATAGATAGGCCCTGCAGGAGATATTCGTATCCACCTTTTGCCAAACAGGATGGTCAGGGCTATCATGAAAAAGGCAGCAATTACAATAAAGTCCCACATCCAAGTCCACGAATCTATCAAAAGAACATGAAATTGCGGTGCGATTGCGATGAGGAACTTTTTCAGCCCAAATTCTATCCCTACAAGATACCCGATTGCAACGCCTGCCACAGGGATTGCTGCGTAGAGTCTTTTCTTTGGAATCTCAAGTTTGAGTCCTATCAGCTCTGCTGCGATAAACGCCATGGCAAAAAGGAATCCGCCCCTGCCCTGGTTCCATCCTAGGCTAAATGTGTCAGGAAATACGGCCAGTGCAAACATTATTGGAGACGCAATGATCGCTATAGCAACAAGCACACTTCTATTTTGCAACAATCTACTGCAAAATGCGTTCAATAAAAACTCTAGCAGTCAGAAATAATCTTTAATCAATTTCTGCTTCCTTGCTTTTTGCAGTTTACTTCTTGCTAGCCATTCTTTCTTGTCCACACTGAGGCCCTTGCACGCAACATCCAGTCCCTGCTCAAAGCTTGATACTAGTGTTGGTTTCTGCTTTAATGCCATCCTTACTCCCTCGCGTACCTGCCAGACCCCTACCGGTACTGCATATTCTGGCCGTATCTCACGAAGCACCATTGCTCCAGCCTGGATTTCATTTGCCAAGAGATACTCGGCTACAGCCAGTCTTGAGGCAAAATGTGCACCGGCAGTTTCAGGATAGTGTGAGAGGCCGTGCATGTCCTCAAAGTCAGATCCAAACCCGATGTTCCCATTTTGATCATACCACGCTTCCTGCATTTCAAACATCCACCTGCTTGGAAACAGAATTACTGCATACAAATTTCCAAGATGCTCAAATGTAAAAAGGCGACAGCTGTCTATTTCTGCAAAATGCGTTATCTCTTCAAGTAGTGATTTCGAGATGGTGTCGTCGGTTGCAGTTATGCTCCATCTTGTAGGGACAAGTTTGCGATTTTTCCCAAACATGCCTATGCTGAAGCACTTTTGGATTTTGCTTATCTCAATTCCCCTGTTGTATAGCTCAAGTACGGCATCCTGCGCCAGTACGTCTTTGTCATAGAACATCCTCTGAATGTTTTTGTCAGACGAAGAGCTTGAAAACTTGGCACTCTTTATCTCTCCGATTGGTCCAAACGGGGCATTTTCAGAGTCTACAAATGAAGAGGCCCTAGCGTTTTTCACAAATTCGAGTTCCGAGTCGATGGAGCGAGACGACATTGCAAGGTCCTGCAAGCTTTCAACGTACCTTCCCTGCGGCTCGTTAACCTTTACTGCCTGTATTCCCCTCACAAGTGACAGCCTATAGTTTACAATGTCTTCCAGACTCTTTCCAATCCAGTACTCCGGCATGTCCATGACAAGCGTATCCCCATGGACAGGTGGCACCATTGGGCCCACCAAGACCTTTGGGTATCCGTAAGAGCCTACAAAAACAGACGGGGGGCTCGAACCCTCTACGTAGCTTGAAGAGAACAGGTTGGCATACTTTGAGAAATACTCGTTCCAGTTTGATTCAACTGCCTTGCGTATGTCTGCAGCAGTCCTAGTCATTGTTTTTTACACCATTGTGAGGCTAATAACACGTTTGACGGAATCACTTTTGAGTTATATTCAGCTCTTTTCCAGATGATAACAAAAATTGGCAGACGCAGAATCTTTTGGCATTGAAAAAGGATATGGAAGGCAGGCAGTGGATTGGATGAACGAAGAAGCAAAAAAAATGGAATGGAAGTTTGAGGCAAAACTGTACGACTATGAAATAACTAGCAAAAGTTTTGGCACGTTTGAGATGTTTTCATGGATGGGGGATTCAAAGGCAGCGCGTGACCTTGTCATCAAGGCAAGTAAGAGATTCAAGATCAAAGTAATCGAGGGAGGATACAAGACGCGCAGGTTGATTGTCAAGGTTGCTCGTCACGAGTATGGCATGGTGCGGAAAGGTGACAGGTTGCTTGGACAGATAGAGTTTGCATCTTCCCGACTGACAAACAGCAAGTGGACCATAAGTAAAGAAGAGCGAAAATAATTCGTTACAGGTTCAGCTCGGCCTTGGCAAGAAGATGTGCCACGCGCAGCGGTTCAGGCACTGCACCCTGCAATGTAAATGAGTCAAGAAGTTTTTTGGCTTCATTTACCCTGCAGCCTTCAAGACGCAGATAGATCTCATGTTTTGTGTGCAATGATATTTCAGTTCTAGGACCAAGTTTTTTGTATTGAGATATCTTTGATTCATAGGAACTTGGAAAGTGGTGCTTGATTGCATCTTCTATTCCGCCCGACTCTTCATATGTTACACCGACTATCGGTATCTTGGTCTCCTTCCATAGTTTTTTTATATCTACGATATTGTACATTGAAATTATCAGTCCGGAAAGCAGGATGAAACTAATGTCTTGGCGGGCCAATTTTTCATACATGGAAATTATCGCATCTGTAGCATCATCACCTTCAATAGTAGCCTTGCCAAAGACAAACCCGTCTATGACAAAATCCCGCCTCATCACCACACCTGCCAAGCTAGATACCCGGTCAGTTTCTCGAAAGCTCTCTGCCACGGCAAGCCCCCTAAGGCCCTTCTTCTCAAGTCTGATGTGATTCATTGTTATTTTTTGCAAATCTTTTGTAAACGAGTGCAGTCACAACAATCAAGATACCAGATATTGAGCACCAGGAAGCAAATGCGGTCATGTCAAAGCTGGTCATACATACAACACAGCCAATTAGTGATATTTTAGTGAGCCTGTAGAGACAACCTGTTCCCTAACACGTGTACCCTTATGCAACAATCGGGCCGCTGCCCACTATACGTATGGTTGCAGATTCTGGTTTTAGAATTACGCAAATGTCATTTCTTACAAATGACGCAGGCTTGTTGAGTGAAATCTTCATCGGACTAAGAGACACTATTTTAGCTGCTCTTGTCTGCAATCCTATGTTGACAAGAAATGTCTGACCTTCAGCGAGTTTGTCTTTGAAGAACTTGTTTTGCGTGTAATCTAGTGCGATATCCTGAGACACAATGATTCCTTCGCCCATAGACAGCTGATCTCCTCTTTGCACATCGTCAGATACTACCCCCTTCACGGCAAGTCCGACTCGCGCTGGAGATACAGCCTCTTCCACCGGGTCGTCATGCATTTGTATAGATTTTATCAGAACCTCGTCTCCTTTTGGCAAAAGTTTTAGCTTGTCATATGCCTTGACCTTTCCCTGAGCCACTTTACCAAGTATGACTGTGCCTACGCCTTTCACATCAAAGCAGTGATCAATTGGGATTCTTGTTGGGCCGTCTCCAGACACTGGCTCTAGTGCATCCATCTCTTGCTTCAGGTTTGACGGTTCCACAATCTTGTATTGTTCTACGGCTGTTCCTTTTATCATTAAGAGAAGTTTTTCCCGGTCTACATCGTAGGAATGGGTCAGTAGTCCTCTAGTTTTCCCAAGTACGTCAAGCGCGACAATCTGCTCACCTGTAAACTTGTCAAGTTTTGAGACATGAAAGATCACGTATTCTCCCATGTTTATGGCCTGAAGAAGCGTGGGTATCTTTTCTGGAAAGCCCGTGGGCAGGGTCCATGTCTTTACAAAGCCTGTCTCTTTTTTATCATATATTGTGATATCAGTAGAGGTTCCTTTTTTTCCGAGATCCTTGGCGATGGTTTCATCTCCAAGCAGCGTATAGTTGATTGACTTCATTTTACTTGTGGGAATTCACAACCAGTAAAATATCTTGTGGGAGGTACCAAGTGGGTTTACAGGATTGGCATCTCATACAACACCTATCTTATTTACTGTGACAAGACCATTATCGCCAATAATTTCTTTGATTTCTGGCAGTATCTCTTCGATTTTTTTCAGATCGTCTATTACTTCTATTACTAGTGGCATGTTGACTGATATTCCTTCTATTTGAAAATTAGATTTTCCGCGCTTGCCATATCCAGAGACACCTGTCCACACAGTAGCGCCAGAGATATGCCCTTTCTTAAGAATATCGAGTACCAAGTTATGAACGCGTTTTCCCTTGAATGTGTCATTGCGCTTTATCCTTATCACAAGCACCCACATGTCCAGCGTTCTCATCTAAACCCTCCACTCAGAATCAAGGCCGCCAAAGCTCTGCCGCCAAATATTGCTCCAAGCGACAATCCCACATTTGTCAGAATGTTAACTGTTACTATCAGGTATTGTTTGTTATCAATCATGTTTGAAGTTTCAAGCGCAAATGATGACATCGTAGTCAATCCTCCACAGAATCCAATCGCTACAAACAACGCATATTTTTCGTCTAGGTTCCATTGTTGCGAAACGACTGTAAACGCACCAAGAATAAAACTTCCTATGACGTTTACAAGCAATATGTTTACAGGCAGTGCGCCAAACAGTAACGGTGATTTTGTAATGCCATACCTCAGGAAAATTCCTGCTGTCCCACCCACTGCAAGAAATACAAGCTCCATCATTTTCATACCTGCCTGCCCAGTGTTTTCTCCAGTCGTATGGCATGGACCAGATGGATATTCTCCCGCAACAGTTTTGACTTTGGTTTTTTGTTCATTTGTCTACCCATTAATTTCCATTAGGTAGACATTATTAGCACCAAGCGATGCAGTTTAGAAATTTTTATTTCAAGGCTAATGTCATAGCCTGTCATGCTTGTATGACGTGGCACATTTAAGGTTTTTTGCAATTATTTCATTACAAAATTTCGTACGTCATGAGAGGAACTAGCCTTTAGAATATTTCCCCATCAATTCAGTCCTGTCTATGACATGTCCGTTCATGGCTTGTTCAAGATCACCTCTTGTTGCGTTCTGATTAAGATCAAGTACGGCATCCAGTGCATATGCAGTGAAGAAATATCGGTGGGTTCCAGAAGGCGGACACGGTCCCTTGTACCCATGTGTCCCCGCACTTGTGATTCCTTGGGGAAATGTAATGTCCTCTCCCGCGTAAAATGCGGTTACATTAGTTGGAATGTTCCACACTGTCCAATGGGTAAACGGTCCGTTTGGTGCATCAACATCTACTACAGTTAGTGCAAGGCTTTTTGCGGTTTGAGAAATGCCCGATATTGCAAGAGGTGGCGATATGCCGCTTCCATCGCACGTATACTGCAATGGAATGGTTCCGTTGTATTCAAACGCAGTGCTTGACAACACAAAAGCTTGAGAATGTCCCGTTTGGGCCGCGTTTTCCCGTACAAGCATGAAGGATGCTATCGCTATTGCGGCGATAGAGACTGCCACAAAAGCCAGTGCTCGCATGTGAAAACTAACTCATTCCTTTTAAATAAATTAATTCAAAACGTGATGCACCGAACAGTAAAAAGTTACAAGATTTTAATACATTTAGGAGCAACCTAGAACCGTGGTAGTAGACATTGTCAGAACAATCAACAGGGTAGGCAAGTGGTCTCTTAACAGGGCCATTGGAAAAAGAAGGCCTCTCATTGCGGTCTTTAGCCTCACGCATTATTGCAATTATTTTTGCCCCATGTGCCCGTTTGGAGACTCGGACAAGCAGGGGCAGATAAAACTTGCAAGCAAAAAGGATCTGACCACAGACCAGTGGAAGCAGATATTTGACAAGGTTTCAGAGTATTGCATCTGGTCCATAATCGAAGGCGGAGAGCCTACAAGCAGGCCGGACTTTATGGAACTTGTGCGTCATCTGTACGGTCTCAAATTGCCAATTACGCTGATTACAAACTGTTCATTGCTGCACACAATAGACCTTGATGAGCTGAAGAGATACATCCAGTTTGTCACATGCAGCATAGATTCTGTCTTTGAAGAGCCTTATTGCAAAGTCCGAGGGGTCACTCCACAGACATACCAGCGCGTGATGCAAAACTTACAATTATTGGCAGAACACAAAGTTCCGCACTACTTTAACTCTGTAATAACCAAGTTTAACACAAAAGAGTTCATCGATAAATCCTATTTTAGGAGAGCAAAGGAGATGAGTGTAAGCGCGGTTTCCTTGACGTTTGTGGAGGACAGATCAGATGTCGACTATTCACTGCTGCCTGACAGAGATACAATCGTAAAAGTTTGTCAGAGCGTGCTTGAGCACATACATAGCAAAGAGGATCCGCAGATAATGATTCCGCCTCAATACTTTGAGCAGATAATCAAGCACGGACGCGGAGTGTACGATGAATGCGGCGTGTGGAAGAGCATCTTTGTGAATGGAAATGGTACTGTCATGGTACCGTGCTGGAAATACAACAGCCCCGAGAATACATACAACCTTCTTGAGAAAAGTGTGGACGAGATCTGGAGTGCACCACAGTGGGAGATTGCAAAGACCTGCCATGATTGCGAGGTACTAGGATGCATATGGTATTCCTCCCAGCCCGTGACAACTTTTGCCAAGAATTACATGAGAGGATTGTCCAAGATGATCAGCCAGCGTTCACCTGAGATTGCGCAGTAGATCTAGTTTTTTCGTGCAACAATCACGTCTACCCTGTAATTGAGGTACAGCCTTGAATTAACATTCAGTTTCCACGGTATGTAGCTAGGCTTGCCTGTACCCTGAACCATGGCGAAACCAGCGTTTTTCAGATATGACCTCAGCTCTTCCGGACTTGTCTTTGCCTTTACAGAGCTTTTTCCTCGATCAAAGTCATATGGATCGGACAGTACCAGAAACTTTTTTGTCTGGCGCGAGACTGTCTTTAGGAGTTTGCTTGGCTCCACAATGTCAAGCAGGTTCAGTGCCATAACGAGATCAAACCTTTGGCTTCCAAACGGAGTGTTCAGCGAGTCGGCTACAAGAAAATCAGAGTTTTTTCTCTGGTTCTTTTTTGCCTCTACTATTCCATAAAACGACTTGTCTATCCCAAATACCACCAAGTTCCTTTTCGCAGACTCTCTACTCACATTGCCTATAGAGCACCCATGCTCCAAGACAATACCTCCTGCAGGTAGCTTTTGCATCAGGTCCCTGATATGGGAATAAAATTTGGACCGCAAGCTGCACTTGTAAATTCCCGCCCATTTTTGTTCAAGGTCGGACGTATCCTCTGATGCGTTTATTTTTCTCAGTATGCCTTTTACAAATGACTTCATTTTGGACGATGCTGCAAGCAACATCAGCTGGCCGCCCAGAGACATTCTAATTGAAAAGTATGAAGACAGATCGCCAAGCATGAAAGGCACTGAAGATATTATAGGATAGACAGATTTGCAATTGTCGCAATTTAGAAATCCCTCCTCAATCTCTGTCTCACCTGCCAGCGACTCCACTGATAAAGCAGAGCTACAGTTTATGCATCGGATGTGTTTTGCAGTAAAGTCAAGCAATAAAGTTTTAGAATGTATGGCAGATTAAATTTATACCGCTGCCTATTCTTGTATTTTGCTTTCCTGGAACGAGTCAGAGTTATACCAGCAGTATCGAAAATAGTCCAAGCACCACTCATGAAACAATGTATCCCTGCTGTAAAACATCTCCCTCATGTCTGCAACCCCGTCCAGAGTAGGAAAGCCGACGCATGCCTCTTTTTCGTTTAGTACCACCACCACATTTGTGCCGGCCCTCATTTTTCGCTCAACTAGACCTTTTTCAAGCAACTCTTTCATACCCAGTTTTTTGAGAAGCTCCTTTCTGCCTTTTGGCACTATCACTGGTTCGGAAAAAATGTAATGCAGTTGTATCCCCTGCTTTACTTTGGTAAGAAGCGGCTCTATCAGATCAAGCGGCACTTCAGTAAAGATCTCATATACAAATTCGTCTGCATTTTTGTAGATTGTCTTCCACTGTTCCAAGACTTTGACGAACCCCTTGACCTGCTGCCCTCCGGCAAGCGCGCCTATTCTTTGTATGAACTTCATTGATACGTCACCAAAATCATGATTCTCAAAGTATTTTCTGTTCTTGGAGAGGAACAGAAGGGACGGAACTTGGGTACACATGGTTTTTCCATATGTGGTCAGGTCATACATGCCATCCTTGTCTTTCATAATTAATCCTGCATTGGCAAGACGCTCGAAATTTCTGTGTACTTCTTGCACCGTGGCGTGTAGCTCCTTTGCCATGTTGGATATCTTTGATTTCTTTTCCAGTAGCTTGAAGATTATGTTGAGACGCTGTTCGCTTGCAAGCTCAAGAAAATCGTTTGCGGCGTTTTCATAAATGTCAGTCACTAGCAGAATGCCCCAAGTTATTTATCTAAATCTTTTGCCTGTACAGAACGTATTTCTCGTAGGAACACATTGTAGAAGGGATCTCATTCCGGTTTGATAGAACCGAAATGTCAGGAGGCTCAGTTAACTTAGTTAAGTAATCCATTAAATTGTACATGTAAGAATAGGATCAATGTTAGAGGTTCAAAGCGATGAAGACAGGGAGATACAATGTCTCTTGTCTGATAAGGCTAACAGGATAATACTGGAATCAATCATGACAACTGCAAAATCCACCAGCCAGATTTGCACAGAATGCAACATACCTACAAGTACGGCATATAGAAAGGTGCAAAAGCTGTCAGATTACAAGATTATACGCAAGATCGGGACTATAAATGAATCAGGCAAAAGGGAGATACTCTACAAGGGAAATTTTGCAGTACTGAAAAAAGCCCTAAGTTGAGTTGTTAAACTAAAATACAGTTCTGCCTTTTTGATAAACATGATTACGGTAAACTGCAGAGAAGTCCCCTCCATAAAATCCCCGCTGGCAGTATACGCCTCTGACAAAGTCGGAGCGGTTCCAGCCCTGAAACTGCACGAGTTTGTTCTTGCACCCGTTGAGGACGAGGAGATAGACCCTGCAGATGTCATCACGGCGATCAAGATGTTCCTTGCATCAATAGGACATGAAAGGCACTTTGCAGTCATACAGAAAAACAGAGTCATCACAGTTGTCTCGCTTGATGGCTACAAATTAGACTCGTTTCCGCAGGGCAGGTCAGACCAGTTTTTCTCTTGCGTTCACTGCGGCCATGTCACACAGTTTGAGACGATACACAATAACCACACAAAGATTCACTATCTGTGAGATTTGCGTATTCCAGATAATAGATACAGTTTTGTATCAAGTGCAGGTGTCTTGCTAATTGGCAACTACTTCATAAAACATGGGCCTTGGAGGAATTTCCATGTATGAGTGGCCCTTTGATTGTATCCTAGAATGCTCCTGGGTTTTGTGCATTTTTTCAAACTTTTCTTGGCTTTCAAACTCTACAAGAATTGTGTGCTTTCCTGCACGAGTAGCCAAAAGTCTTCTGTTAATGAACCCATCAAACTTTGCAAGGTCTTTGTTTGATTCATTGACCCATTGTTTGAATTCCTCTTCCATTCCTTTTTTTAGTTGAATTTCAACTACAGCTACGAACACAGGATCTTCGATGATTAATGGATTTAAGAGCATTTCTAATATTCTCACTTTTAGCAAATGGCCAAGATTTACGCAATAATCTAAATACAGCGTCACTTCGATCAGACGTATGAATGAGAAAACCATGATATTTGGTGGAATTGCAGCAGCAATAGTGGTAATGACCACACTTGTCTTCCCGTTTTGGAATCTCATTCCCAATACAGTAACCGAGGTGGTCACAGTAAAAGCAGTAGATCAGAGCGGTTGTTATGTTGAGACCAAAGATCATTTTGTCGTAAAGATACCTCCATGTAACGCACAGCCAGGACAGAACATTACGGCGTCATTTGACGGAAAAGTAAGAGAGCGCGAAAAGCAGATCTAGAGCAGTTTCAGATTTTGCGTGACCTTGTCAATTGTATCTTCCGGAGCAGGCCCTATAGATATGCAGGTAACTGTACCGGGCTCGATTTGGGTGTGACCCGCATCTGTTACCTCGGACCACGGAAGGCCTAACGATATTGCTTGTTTTTTTACATTTTCAAGTTCGGACAGGCTTGAAACCCTGAGCACCACTTTTTCTTGCCCGGACTCTGCCCATTCGTCATACCACTCCCTGTTGGACTTTCTAACATGTTCTGCGCCTAGAACGCATGCATGCCCCACTTGAGCAGCAATCTTTCCTGTACCCATTCCAAGATCCCGTCTAACAACTATTACCTGTTTTACTGCACCCATATCAATTCTGAATCATAGTAGCACATGTTAAAACTTTTGAATTGAGATTGGTTTTGCCATCATACCGCAGAATTATCGTCTTGGGTCATGTGAATAGTTTGTCCCGTTGTTACAGACAGAAGATTATATTCAAAGCACAATACGTGGAAGCATAATGGAAACCATTCAAAAAACCATCAGACCGTCATGCTCTTTTTGCAGCACAGAGATGAGATTTGTAGAAGGCGATGTCATATTTGGTGACAAGTGGTTCCACAAAGATTGTTCATCAAAGTACAGGCTCAAACAGCAATAGAAACTCAAAATGATAAGACGCCAGAATTTGATGCAATGCCTGATGTTTGATATAAATAATTGATGAAAAGTATCATGGTGTGGATTACGACGTAGTTGTCGCAGGAGGAAGCGTAGCGGGTCTTTTGTGTGCAAGAGAGATTGCGGCACAAAACCACAGGGTTCTTGTAATAGAGGAAGATTACGAGATTGGCACTCCGGAACACTGCGGCGGGCTTGTAAGCATATCTGGCATAGATGATCTTGGAGTAATTCCCGTCAGGGCAACGCTTGACAACAAGATAAGGTCCGCGCGAGTAATAGCGCCATCGGGAAAAGACTTTGTGCTTGACGCAAGACCACAGCAGGTCATAGTCCTAGACAGGCGAGAGTTTGACAAACAGATTGCCCATCAGGCCAAAGTCAACGGGGCCGAAATACGTGTGAGAACTTCACTTAGGGAGATAGTAAAGGATGGGGTCAGGACAAGTGACGGCGAGATCAAATGCAAGGTAATAGTTGATGCAAGGGGCGTTTCATCATTGATTAACAAAGACCGTACAGGAACTCTCCAATCAGCGCAGTACGAAGTGTATGCAGACTGGATAGACAAGGAAAGAGTAGAGGTGTATCTTGATCAAGAAAAATATCCTGGATTTTTTGCATGGGTGATACCAACAAGGCATGACGAGGCCAAGGTGGGGGTTGCAGGAAAGGGCATAAACCCGGCAGTTGTGCTAGAAGACTTTTTGAGACAGAAAGGGAGATACTCGACTGTAAGGAAAATATTTGCACCCATATGGATCAAGGGCCCAATCAAAGAGTTTGTGACAAAAAATATTGTGACTGTTGGCGATGCGGCAGGACAGGCAAAGCCCACAACTGCAGGAGGGATTTATTCCTCAGGACTTGGAGGCATACTTGCCGGAAATGCCATATCAAAATTTTTAGAGACTGGACGAGAGGGCACCTTGCAGGAATATCAGAAAAAATGGTCGGACAAATTTGGAAAAGAATTCGAGCAGATGCTTCTGGCAAGATCTCTTCTTGAAAGGCTGGACAACAAGTCAATCAACAGTCTTTTTGAATCAATAACTCCCGAAGTTTTAAACGAAGTTTCAAAGGAAGGAAGTTTTGATTTTCATACCATGTCTGTTGCAAAACTTTTAGGAGTAAAGGGATCAGTGAAAGCTGTTCAAACAATTTTGGGAAATGAGCTGAGACGACTTTTGGGTTAAACACATCTTAATTCATAAGGAAGATATAAATTCGGTAGAAAAGAAGTTCAGACATGTCGTCATCTATTGCACTGCCCATATGCAGTTCGTGTCATAGACCCATAATGCCTAATGATAAATGTGTAAAATTCAACTGCCCTGGTTGTGGTTCTGTACTGCTCTGGAGATGCGAAAGCTGCAGGGAAGCGGCCAGAACATATACGTGCAAGTCATGCAATTTTGAAGGACCATAAAGAAGATGCCGCGTTTAACATTACGAGCAAAGATTCTACCAACAGGAACTGAGATTGATCTTGATGGAGTTGCCAGGAAGATAGGTACTACTCTGAAAGATGGAATAACACTTGGAAAGTATACAAAAGAGCCTCTTGCTTTTGGCCTTTATTTTATTAATGCCGAATTCTCCCTAGATGACAGGGAAGGACAGATGGACTCGCTTGAAAACAGTGTCCGTTCAACTGACGGGGTTGGAGAGTTCGAGGTGCTCGGGATAAGTCGAGCTTCTGTAGACGCAAAGTAGGTGTCTTTGTAGTGAGAAAAGACGAGCTACTCCAAATGCGCGTCGGGGAGGCCAAGCAAAGGGACGTAGGCAAAAGGCGAGCAAGAATAGAACCGGAAGCGATGGAATTTTTAAAAGTTGAACCGGGCGACATGATAGAAATTATCGGGAAAAAATCCAGCTGTGCAATAGTATGGCCCGCTGATGACGATAACAAGGCACCAGACATGATAAGAATAGACGGCCAGACGAGGAAAAACGCCAGTGTTGGAATAAACGACCTGGTCAACGTAAGAAAGGTTGTCGCAAAGCCGGCAAAGACAGTGGTACTCATGCCAGTAAATGGGAATGTCACAGTAGACAAGGAGTTTACAGATTTTGTCAAAAACAGGCTAAAGGGCTTGCCGCTTTCAGAAGGAGACGAGATATCAGTAATGATACTGGGCAATTCAATGGACTTTAAGATTCACAAGATTGCACCAAAGGGAGTCGTCAAGATAGAACGCGGAACTTCGCTTACAATTCTGACTGAAACCTCTGTCGATAAAAAGATTCGAGTCACATACGAGGAGATAGGCGGACTCAGGGCTCAGATAAACAGAATGCGCGAGATTGTAGAGCTTCCCCTGAAACATCCAGAGGTTTTCACTCAATTAAACATAGAACCGCACAGCGGGATTCTCTTGTATGGTCCTCCGGGATGCGGCAAGACATTGATTGCCAAGGTGCTTGCAAGCGAGTCTGAGGCCAATTTCTTTTCCATAAATGGACCTGAGATAATGAACAAGTATTACGGAGAGACAGAAGCAAGACTCAGAGACATATTCAAGGAGGCAAAAGATAATGCTCCAAGCGTGATATTCATAGATGAGATTGATGCAATCGCCCCAAAAAGAGAGGAGGCTTATGGCGATGTTGAGAAAAGGGTTGTAGCCCAGCTGCTAGCACTGATGGACGGTTTGACAGACCGGGGAAACGTCATAGTATTGGGTGCAACCAACAGGCCCGAAAGTGTAGACCCTGCGCTGAGAAGGCCCGGCAGGTTTGACAGGGAGATTGAGATATCAGTACCAAATGCAGACGGCAGGCTCGAGATCCTTCAGATTCACACAAGGGGCATGCCTCTTTCGGCTGATGTAGATCTAAAGGTCCTAGCATCTGAACTTCACGGTTACACGGGTGCCGACATCAAGTCGCTTTGCAGAGAAGCTGCAATGAAGGCACTTAGGACATTTTTGCCTGAAATTGAGATGGAGACTGAAAAGATATCTCCCGAAGTTCTGCACAAGATGGCCATAAGCCTTCATGACTTTTACGATGCAATGCATGAGATTGTACCCACTGCAATGAGAGAGTTCTACGTTGAGAGTCCAAAAGTATGGTGGAAGGATGTCGGCGGTCTGGACGACGCAAAAAGGACGCTAAACGACAACCTGATCACCGCAATAAAAGAGCCCGCAAAATTTCAAAAGATGGGGATTAGGCCTCCCAAGGGCGCATTGCTTTACGGCCCTCCTGGGTGCGGCAAGTCACTGCTTGCAAGAGCGCTTGCAACAGAGAGCGGCGGCAACATGATACTTGTAAGGGGAGCAGAGATTCTTTCAAAATGGGTAGGCGAATCTGAAAAAGCAATAAGGGAGATTTTCAGAAAGGCAAAGGCGTCATCCCCTTGCATCATAATTTTTGATGAACTGGATTCCCTGGCAAGATCAAAATCACTAGAAGAAGGAGGCGTGGGAGAAAGACTGCTCAGCCAGCTGCTTACAGAGATGGAAGACGGAGGAGCCTCAAGGGTCATCGTAGTAGGAATTTCGAACAGGCCGGACTTGATAGACCCGTCACTTCTCAGACCGGGCCGTCTTGATCTGATACTTTTCATACCGGCACCCGAGGAAAAGGGAAGGCTTGAGATAATCAAGACGCTCACAAAACAGATGCCTCTGTCTGGCGATGTTGATTTGAAAGAGATTGCGTTTGCAACAAAAGGATATACGGGTGCAGACCTTGTGGCAGTATGCAGGGAAGCTGCAGTGCAGGCAATGAGAAACAACACACCAAAGATTGGCAATACAGACTTTGCCGCCGCGTTAAAGGTCATCAAGCCATCAATCACCAAAGGCGTCGAGGACTGGTACTCGTCAATCAAAGACAATATATCATACGCACTACCAAAGCCAATCGACAAAGCATTTTACGGTTAAGATATGACAACCATGCCTCTTAGAAATTCAGTATATGAGATAGTAAAGAACGCAGGAGCCATGACTGACTCGGAGCTCTCAAAAGCACTGGTAAAATCCGGAATTTCAATACCTGAAGACGAGTTCAACAAGACGCTGCTCAACTTGGAAATTTACGGACTAGTCAAGGTAACGTGGCTGACAAAGGACGAGAGGAGGATAGAGATTTCAGTAAAAGAGTCAGATGAAGACGAGATAGAAAGACAGAACCAAGAAAGTTTAGAAAAAGAGTACGAAGCCGGGTTTCCGGGCGTAGAGCAAGATCCAGAAGAATAAATTATTTCACAATCACTGGAAAGTGAAATGCCGCATCAAGTGCAATCCCTACAAATATTATTGTAAGATACGGTGCGGTCACCTTGTAAGCTTTCCATGCAAAGTCCGAGGTTGGATTCTTTGTCAGCTTGTAATGATACAGCAGCATGAGTCCTCCCGATGCCGCTGCGATTACAAGATAGACATAACCCAGGCCAAACGCTACAAGCGCCAGAGAATAAGGAAGCAGTATAGCGGTGTTGGCAAGTATGTATTTTGAAGTCTTTTGCATTCCAATCAGCACCGGAAGCATTGGCACGTGAGCCTCGGCATAGTCGTCTCTTATCTTCATTGCAAGACACCAAAAGTGAGACGGCGTCCACGCAAAGACAAGTATTCCCACAAGTGCCCCCAGTATATCCATCGAGCCTGTTGCTGCGGACCATCCGGCCATCGCCGCACAGCTTCCAGCAAATCCGCCAATCACAATATTTGACGAGTTGGTGCGCTTGAGCCAAGCAGTATAGATTATCACGTAGAAGAAGATTCCAAGTGCTATGAAAAATGTCGAAAGTGCATTCAGCGTGAACCATGCATAAATCACAGAGATCGCGCTAACGGCAAGACCGTACAGCAAAACATTTCTTGCAGACATTCTTCCTGACGGAATAGGCCTCTTGCTTGTTCTCTTCATCAATGGATCGATGTCTCTATCATAGTAATGATTCAGGGCGCTCGATCCCGCAGAAGAAAGCGATCCGGCAATAATGAGGTGCAGCAAGCTCAGATAGTTAAGCTGCGGTCCTATCAGTTTGCTTGCAGCATACATCGAGGTTACCGCGGTAATTACAAGCAAAACTACTATACGGGGTTTTGATATTTCCAGTACTTCTTTTAATCCCACTAGCCTTAGCGGGCCTTGTGGGAATTTAATTTCTTCGAAGCTTATCATTGAAGGTCAAAAGAATTAAGTACCTCACCTAATCGCACTATGACGATGAGTGACTGGGACCTCATGATGCCGGGCATGGGCCTAACTGCTATCGGTATGTCAGGAGTCATTTTATCCTACTTGGGTATTGCCAATACATTCCTTACAGGAATGCAGGCACTTTCAGGCCTGACCATGCTCATAGGAATGGTATTTCTCTCCGCTGGAATCCTAAACGGCGGAGTTTCAACCAGCTCAAGGGCAAAGGCTACAACTCTTGTGATCTTTGGGATTGCAGGCTCGGTTGGAGCTTATGCGCTAAGCTTGAATACAGTCGTAACATCATTGCCGAGATTTGTCGGAGTTTTGATCATCATAATCGTACCAGCTATCGTGATAGCATTTGCCTCAATGAAGACGCAAAAATACTTCAGGCCAATAGCTGTCATATTTTTGGCTGCCATGGCAGTGGGAGCAGGTTCATTTACAGCATTTGGATTTTTGGGACCCGGTGCCCAGTTCTCACTGCATCCGCTAAATGCGACAAATGCTACCGAGTCCCCAAGTCAGACATTGCCCACATCTCCTGTAATCACAGTCAACATACCAGTCAACGCGTCCGTCAAGGGAAATCCAAACTTTACGCCCAATACTGTTACGGTTCCAAAAGGTGACATAATAACGTGGACAAACAACGATACCGTACCACATACAGTCACAAACACACCTGACGGTTCTGTGTTTGATTCAAGTCTTATTGCAGCTGGAAAGACATACTCGCTTGACACGTCAAAACTAAATGCAACGGAATACGATTACATGTGTACAGTCCATCCATGGATGACAGGCAAGATAGTGATAACACAGTCAATAGTTTCAAACGTCAACATTGCCAAGGGCGCGTCAACACAGGGTGCCGGCCAGAAATACTTTGATCCTGCAAGCGATTCCGTCAAAGTTGGAACAACTGTAATCTGGACCAACCAGGACAGCGTGTCACATACAGTTACAAGCGGAGACCCAAGTGCAGGACCCTCAGGGACATTTGACTCTGGGTTAATCAAGCCTGGCGACACATTCAAGCACACGTTCACAGCTGCCGGTACGACTTCATACTTTTGCACAGTTCATCCGTGGATGACTGGAAAGATAATAGTAGGATGACATTACAGAAAAACATATTCCTTTCCAAAAATCACGTAGACATACTGAAAAAACACGCAAAGCAAAACGAACCCAACGAGTCCTGCGCCATACTATTTGGAAAGAATGAAGAAAAACGCTTTTTTGTCTCCGAGGTTTTCCTGGCAAAAAATTCAGAGGCCTCACCGGTTAATTTTTCCATATCAAACGAGGAACTAATCAAGGCATATTCAGAGTCTGAGAAAAAGAGACTAGAAGTAATAGCAATATTTCATTCACACCCTGACTCGGCAGCATATCCTTCTTCCACCGACCGCCAGTACATGGAGGTAAACCCCATCCCGTGGCTCATCTATTCAAATTCAAATGATGAATTTTTGGCATATATTCTAGAATCAACCGTCATCCCCATCAATGTGACAATCCTTTAGCATTATTGCTTGTGTATGTTTTTTTTATGGCGTTCAAAATGCTCCTTGTCCACAAAGGTTGCGCTACAATCCTTACACTTGAATTCGGCTTTTTGGCCCCACAATGTAAAGTCATACGCGTAAGTGACGTAAAAGAATTACTCTAGGGCAAACGTCATTCTTGTTCCGTCACGTATGTTTTTGATAAAATCCTTTTCAGTTTTTTGTATCTTTCCCATTACATTCACAGGCGAATACGGTTTGATCTCGCCCTTTGTGCCAATTGGTGTCGGACCAAAAAATAGGCATATTGCCCTCCCAGGCGGCCAGTATGCCACATCCATAAGATCCACTACAGGATTGGAGTTTTCTGCACCTACATCCATGGGGGTCTTGTCGGTGTAAAGCTCCTCCCCCCAGACATTTATTCCCACACCAAGTGGCAGACAGCTGAGAAATGATCGGACAGTTTTTGGTGCAATGGCATCATCCAATTCCAGAGTCATGTTTTTGATCTTTGAGAGATCGACCCTCACCTTGTGTATCACAATAAAAGCCTAGGCATGATTAGAATAAATATCCCTTTTCTACCCATCAAAAACATGGAAATTCATGTATACGACACATACGTGGAAGCAAAGGATGGCCACACAATGCACTTTGATGTCATCACTGCAGTCAAAGATCATCAAAAGGCAATCCAGTATGCAAAAGAATGGTTGAAGACCATTGGCGAGGGAGACTCGAATGTTACAACCGAAGAGTGCCAGTTCTGCCACTCACAAGGTGCGCCTCCGCCAATTGCCAATGAGATCCAGTCAAAAGGATACTTCATCCAGAAGATGGAAGGCTGTCCATAAGCACTAGCTTTTTCATTTTAATTCTACTATTTTTGAAAACTCTTTTTAGCTTGTCTAGCATTATCCCGAATCGTGACAAAAAACGACAAGTACAGCAAGCTTACCGTCGAAGGCGAGATCGCGACAAAGTGGATATGCGGATGCTTTGAGACAATAGACGGCTTCTTCAAGTTTTGCCAAGAGCACAGCGAGGCAATGAAGAAGACCATAGAGGCTCAGATAGATGAGCTTGACATGACCATTGTAGTGGACGACAAAGAGGTTGCAGATTAGAGTGTTATTACTGCAATAAACGCAGACACAAACACAATTGCCACGGTATTTAGCAACTTTATTACAGTATTGAGTGCAGGTCCTGCCGTATCCTTGTAGGGATCCCCAATTATATCTCCAACAATTGCTATTTTGTGTTCTTCAGTTCCCTTTTGTTTGTTAATTTCCATGTATTTTTTGGCATTGTCCCATGCACCACCAGTATTTGCCAGGTGGAATGCCAGGAAAATCCCCGTAATTACAGCACCCATCAAAAGTCCAACTACTGCAGAGGGACCCAGAATTATGCCAAGAACTATAGGCGCTGCAATTGTTATTGCGGCAGATTTCCAGAGCTCACGCAATGACGCCACGGTTGCAACATCAACGCATTTTGCATAGTCAGGTTTTGTCTCATGGGTCAAAATACCAGGAGATTCCTTGAATTGTCTTCTTACTTCTTCTACCATTTTAGAAGCTGCCCGTGCTACTGCTGAAATCAACTGGCTTGTGATAAAGAACGGCAACAGCCCACCTACAAGCAATCCGACAACTACGGCAGGGTTTGAAAGACTATAATCAAACGCATGATGAAAGACTTTTCCTGCTTCATACTGAAATGCCTGAATCATGGCTAATGCAGCAAGACCCGCACTTGCAATTGCAAACCCTTTAGTCACAGCTTTTGTAGTATTTCCCACTGCATCAATTTCATCTGTAACTTTACGATTTTCTTCTCCCATACCTGTCATTTCTACAATTCCACCTGCGTTATCG
>JAGWFW010000019.1:9615-24140 GCA_028867735.1 Nitrososphaerota archaeon | reverse complement strand
GACGGTGCATGCATAGGTGTTTGCCCAACAAAGGCAATTTTCTGGATGAGACCAATGTCATACACACCTGGTCAACCAGTTCCTCTCCACAAGAATGGTATCTTCGTAAAAGGCTGGGCAGAAGACGCCGCACTTTAAAACGAACCGTTCTTTCCATTTTTTCTTATTTTTTAATTCATCTAATAATGCAAATTATAATTTAACATGCGATTCTGATTCTATTCAAGTTTTTTCAAAAGATTTCTACCTTTGACTTTCTAACCTTGATATCATTTTCTAAATTGTTTTTTGGCCCTTCCGATAGTTGTCTTGAAATTAAAGAACCTGATCTTCTTCTTGGTCAGTCTGGAGTGGTACTTTAGAAAATCATCATTTGCAGCATGAATTGTCTTAAACTTGTTCTGTTTTAGAAACACGTTCAATGTTGTAGCAAATTCAGTAAAATCCTCTTGATTGCATTGGGAATTTGACATTACATAATGAGCGGCAGGATACATGTCAGAGAGTTCAAGGGGAATTATTCCAAGATATGGATTATACTGGCAGAATTGGGTATCGTCTATTTTTTTTGTAAACTTTCTTTTCAATTTGTTATATTCTGCAGATAGGTAAAATGGCTTCATGGGGCCATCTGCTACAATTACGAGATTCTTCTTTCCTGTTCTGAACTTGCGTACCATGTTGTGAAATCTTGTCACTTCGGGCCTAAACTGGTCCTCTTTTGAGAACAAAAATATGGCATTTTCCTTGAATGCGGGAACGCCTTGGGAAAAAAATGAGGTATTTGAGGTAAAGACTGATGCTGCCTCAAAGAGTTTGGGATGGGCCCTAGCCTTCTTTAGGACGTATTCCCACAATCGTCCCTCGTGAATTGACTGTTTTACCCTGTCAACTTCTGCCTTTATAGAGTAAAGATTGTGCAGTGCTAGATTGTTTGTCCTGTCGTCTCTTGGAAGAGACAGAATCTCTTTTGGCTTGAATTTGGTACATATCTCGCATGGGCAAGAGAAATAGGACACCTCATCAAGATGAGTCGTACCGTCTTCTGTGATGTATCTGTCATGTTTTGCATATAGCATGTAAGATGCAGAATCAAATGTATCGCATCCAAGTGCCACAGCAAGGGGGATTGTGAGTGGATGGCCCGCTCCAAAGAGGTGAAGTGGTATGGAATCTGGCATCTCTTTTTTCGCAGTAATTATCATCTGGGCTAAAAGCCTGTACTCGTATGATTCCATAAACTCAACTGGACTTCCAAGCGCCAGCATCTGAAAGCCATATTTTACAAGTTCTCTTGTTGATCCCCTGACAAGATCGGAATGTTCACTGCCTTGAATTGGACCTATCCAGATCTGACCATTGTTATCTCTTGCATCTAGCGTTTCCTTTGAAACTTTTAGTGTGTGGCCAACATATTCTATCGCTTTTTTCTTTGATAGTCCAAAACCTGTTGGCTTGTCAAGAGGAATTGCAAAGTCTGTTGCAATTTTCTTTTCAAATTCTGCCATTGCTTTATAGTTTGTATCAATGTCGCCGTATTCTAGAACCTGATAGCCTCCAGAATCTGTCATGATTGCACCATCATAATCAATTATCTTGTGAATTCCCTTTTCTACAGCTTCATTGCCGCGTTGTTTTAGTGTGATGTAGGCATTTGTTATGACAAGATCAAAGCCCATCTCCTTGATCTTCTTGGCGGGGATTGACTGTTTTACAGGGTGTATCACTGGCACATATGCAGGCGTCTCAACCTTGCCATGATTTGTATGCAGTATTCCTATTCTTCCTGCAAGGTCTGATTTTTTTATCTCAAACATTTCATACTCTGGTTTCATGCAACGTAATTTGAACCTAGTATGGAAAAAATCGCTTGAGGTCTCCTTTCTTTGAGACTGTCTTCAACCAGTCAACATTGTCCTCTCTTGCCCTGCCCTCTGCAAAAAGCCTCTCGATTCTCTTTACGGTTTCTTTTATGGACTCGCTAGTTGTATCAAACTGGAATGTTTTCTTTGGTCCGATATTTTTTATGGTGTCGTAATACGTAACCCCCAAAATCTCGGAGCCAAGATTTTCAATTGATTTCTTCTTGTTGTATCTTCTCTTCGCGTATACTTTTTCTAAACTGTAGGGACTCCGCCTCAATACAACTGCACAATCTACCTTATTTCTTGAGACTATGTATGGCGCTAAATGTCCGACAAGCAGTGCATTTTTTGATATTTTCCTGCCTAGAATTTTTCCTAGTTTCTTAACGTCTACATCTAGCGCATCCAATCCTTTTTCAGCTGTTTTTTCTGCTATTGCTATACTGTTAATGTCAACCAGGTCTAAACCATTTTTTTTTGCAATTATTCTTGCTATGGTATGTTTGCCAGTTCCGGGATTGCCTGTTATTATCCTCAATGAATGGGATGGAATCGAAATTTAATTAAACACTTCTGCGGCCTGACTGCTGAATCGAACCCATGACAATTAATACGCACGTACAATGTTAATCTGCTTGCATTTTCTAGGTTTTCACTTGTTTTGTATTTATCAATACTAATATGAGCAATTTCTGGACTAGAACTATATGCAGATAGGGTTACTTGGCAAGACAAATGTTGGCAAATCAACATTTTTTTCGGCCGCGACCCAGACAACTGCCCAGATTGGCAATTATCCATTTACTACAATTGAACCAAACGTCGGAATCGCTTATGTCAAAGCAGATTGTGCGTGCAAACATTTTGGCATAAACCATGTTCACCAACTCTGTGTAGGGGGCACGAGATACATTCCAATCAAGCTAATCGATGTTGCAGGCCTTGTGCCGGGGGCTCATGAAGGAAAAGGACTTGGAAACAAGTTTCTTGACGATGCAAGACAAGCTGAAGTATTAATTCATGTAGTGGATGCATCGGGATCAACTGACATGCAGGGTCAACCAGTTCCTCCCGGAACTCACAAGCCACTTGATGATGTAAAGTTTGTAGAAGAAGAATTTGACCAGTGGATGAAGCAGATACTTGAGAGGGAGTGGCAAAAGCTAACAAGAGAGCTTGAAAGCAAGAGCGGCAAGATAATTCATTCTATTACGCAGAGATTTAGCGGGCTTGGAATATCGGAATATGACGTCGAAACGGTATTGCATCACTTGAATCTGCAGATAAAAAAACCGTTAGAGTGGAGTGAAGACGACATATTATCATTTGTTAAGGAATTAAGAAAGAGAACAAAACCGATTATAATTGCTGCAAACAAGGCTGATCTCTGCCATGACCTTGGGGTCTTGGATGAATTAAAAAAAATACATAGTACCATGGCATGTAGTGCCGAAACAGAGCTCCTGCTAAGAAAGGCCGCAAAAGCAGGTCTTGTAGACTATCTGCCAGGGGAAAAGACTTTCAAGATTAAAGACGGAATTAGCCCTAATCCGCAGCAACAAAAGGCATTAGATCTTGCTCACAAAGTGATGGAAAAAATTGGCGGAACTGGGGTTCAAGAGAGCCTAAATTCTGCATGTTTTGATCTATTGAAACTAATTGTGGTCTTTCCGGTAGAAGACGAATCAAAATTATCAAACAAGAACGGCGAGATTCTGCCAGACGCAAGATTGCTTCCTGCAGGTTCTACTGCAAGAGACTTGGCAAGAATAGTTCACGAGGATCTTGCAAAAGGATTTCTCTATGCAGTTGATGCAAAAACAAAGCAACGAGTGGGCGCAGAGCATCAGTTAAAAAACGGTGATGTATTGAAGATAATGTCAGCTCTGAGTAGGGGATAGAATGATTTGTCTTGGAATTGAGAGCACTGCCCACACATTTTCGTGTGCCGTTATTGAGAAAAAAGGAAGACATGGAAAGATTCTATCCGATGTTAGAAAGATCTACCGGCCCCCGGAAGGAGAAGGAATACATCCACGAGAGGCATCACGGCACCATGCCGAACATTCTTCTCAGGTACTCTCAGAGTGCCTAGAAAAGGCTCACATGAAAATTGCTGACCTTGACATGATCTCATATGCAGCAGGTCCTGGCCTTGGACCGTGTCTTAGAATTGGAGCAGTTGTTGCAAGGTCTCTTGCATCATACTATGATATTCCTGTGTATCCAGTAAACCATGCACTGGGACACATTGAACTGGGCAAGATGTTAACAGGAGCAAGAGACCCGCTTGTCTTGCTTGTATCAGGTGGTCATACCATGATTCTTGCATTTCTAGGAAAGAAATGGAGGGTATTTGGAGAGACACTTGACATCACACTTGGACAATTACTGGATCAGATTGGAAGACATGCTGGTTTTGCATCGCCTTGTGGACAAAAGATAGAAGACCTCGCATCCAAGTCATCAAACTATGAACCTCTGCCATATGTAGTAAAAGGAAACGATGTCTCGTTTTCGGGTCTCTTTTCTGCCACCAAACAAATAATGTCAAAGGGGTTGGAGACTGCATGCTTTTCATTGCAGGAAACAGCATTTTCAATGATTGGAGAGACGGTGGAAAGAGCTTTATCTTTTACAGGCAAGAAAGAGTTTCTAATAGTTGGTGGAGTAGCTGCCAACAAGAGACTGTCGGAGATTCTCAAAAGCATATGCAAAAGACACAATTGTAAATTCTATGTATCTCCAAAGGAATATGCGGGAGACTGCGGCTCACAGATCTCTTGGGTCGGCCTGTTAGAGTCTTCAAAAAAGAGCGGGGTCAAGCTAGAAAATACATTTGTGAGACAATCGTGGAGAATTGATTCTGTGGAAGTCCCTTACTGATCTTTGTAGCTTGACATGGCTTCGCGTACTGTTTTTTCCCATTTTCCATTGCTGAAAACACCGAATTTGTAGGTATTTTCACCCTCATCGGTCTTTATCGTAATCCGAAGTTTTTTGATAAACCTACCTTCCTTTGACGCATCAGATATTTGATTGAGTCTTGCTTCCATCACAGTGTCCCCAAATTTTTTGGAAAAATCCGCAATTCTTCCCTCCGTCTTGTCAAAGGCAATCCTCATGTTAGTTAGGGTAAGAATTCCAGGGCCAATCTTGTCCTCAGAGCAGTCTTCTTGCATGATCTTTTTCTCGTTTGGTAGCACTAAATTTTGTTTTTCACCCTATGTTATAATTGTAACTTAAATTATGAGTAAGGATATCTGCACTACTGTTGAAACTTGTAAAGAAAGGGGCAGAGGCTGACATTTATCTGACAATATGGCACGGAAAAAAATCCATTCTAAAAATTAGAAAGAGAAAGGAATATCGCAATGAAATTCTTGACAATAGAATTCGCACGTTGAGGATAATACGAGAAGCAAAGATGATCTCAGAGGTAAAACAGTTTGGAATCAGCACACCACTCGTTTATTTTGTAGACCAAAAAAAATTTGAAATCTACTTGCAATTTGTAGAGGGAAAACTTGTACGAGATCTATCAAATGAAATGATAATAAAGACATGTGAAAAAATTGGAAAAATTGTCGGCATTTTACATAAGAATGGTGTCATGCATGGGGATATCACCACTTCGAATTTTATATTGTCACGTAGCAATCTTGTGATTCTTGATTTTGGATTATCTCAGAAAACTGAAAGAATAGAGGACCATGCCATAGACCTTAGGTTATTCAAGGAGGTGTTGAACAGTGCTCACGTTGAAATCGTTGGGCTTGCATGGTCGTCATTTTTGAGGGGTTATGGAAAAATTGTGGGAAACCAAAAGAAGGAGCAGGTTGTATTGCAGGTTTCTGTCATAGAAAAGAGAGGAAGATACGCAAATGTCGTCTAGTCTTTATTTTGCCTCGTCAAACCAAAACAAGTTTGAGGAGGCAAGGTCAACTCTGGCTACGTTTGGGATGCCTCTCAAGCTTTTCAAATGTAACCTTGAGGAGATCCAGGCAGAAACCCTGCAGGAAGTGGCACAGCACAAAGCGGCTCAGGCCTATCGACTTTGCTCAAAACCTGTCATAGTGGAAGATGCGGGACTGTTTATCAAATCTCTGAAAGGATTTCCTGGGCCGTATTCGTCGTTTGTATTTGATACCATTGGAAACAGAGGTATTCTCAAGCTATTGTCAAAACAAAGAAGAGCTACATTCAGATCCGTCATTGCATATTGTGAAAGAGAAGGGGATGTAATGTTGTTTGAATCTGATGTAGAGGGAAAGATATCTAAAAAACTACAGGGTAAAAGATGGGGCTTTGATCCAATATTCCTACCGGAGGGAAAAACTCTGACATACTCACAACTAAAAAACAAGAACCAAATTTCACACAGATTTCTTGCATTGAAAAAATTTGCTAATTGGTATCTGCATAGGCAGATATCCATCGGTCGATAGGTCGTTTTTTGTTTTGCAAAATGACAATTTTTGAAATGTCGCTTTCATCCATTACTGCATAGGTACCGCTCTGATTTGACAATTCGTTTGAAAATTGTCTTACCTCCGACATGTATAGCATGTCCGTATATGCTAACCTGTTAGCTGAGCGTCCCACGTGCATGTAGGATTTTATCTCTATAAAGTGAACATTGCCTCGGTTTATCATGTCCGAATATTGTGGAATCAGTTGATCACTTTCATTGTGTCCCCTGATCAGTGTGATGCGAAGAACAGATCTCGTATTGTCAAGTCTTGATAGTATGTCAAGACTGGTATTCCATCTCTCCCATGCATCTTTGTATTTTGGCCTGTTGACGAGCTGAAATATCTCCTCGTTTGGGGCATTTGTGGATAGATACAGCTGTGTTGGCAGTGCATCTTCATCGCGCAGCCGTTCGAGCATTTCAGGCTCTTGTCCGTTGGTAACCAAAAATACCGACTTTGTGGCAGGGAGCTGTTTTAGATATTTTATCAATTCCGGTAACTGTGGATACATGGTAGGCTCTCCTGAGAGAGATATGGCATAATGGCTTGGAAGAAGTGACTCGTCAATCTTTTTTCTGTCGCTTTTGACATCTCCATAGTGACCCATTATCAGCCTCTCGCGCTCTTCCATTAGTTTTGAAAGAATCACTTCTGGCGGGGCAACTTTTTCGGCAGGCATCTTCATTGCACTGTAAAATTCCATAGGACGCCAGCAATAGACGCACCTGTTTTCACAAAACATGCCTGCAGGAGAAAATTCCATGCACCTATGGGTTGATATGCCATAAAACTTGTGTTTGTAACAGTCTCCTTCGTTTCTGAATGATTTTTTTGTCCAATGGCACAGTTCTACCGTGCCATGATCGGCAACACCGTATTTTGCTTTTTTAAGTTGGCTTAAAATCATTGGCTTTATCTGAATAAACTCATTATCTGCTTCGATGGTCTCTCCAGAACAACTCATGCAAAATCTTCTACTTGCTTTTAATTAAGTCTACGTAGAATTTAGCATTGAGACACATGGCGCGTTTTCCATCGGAACACAAAGTACGTGTCCTAGATATAGCATGCTATAGAAGATTACTGCTGCTGTTACTCCCATTGCAACATACCACATTCTAAATTTCATATTTGCGAATATTTTTCCTGTTAGTAATAAACTTACGGGTAATTGCCAATACGTAGAATGCACTTGAAGTTTCAAAGATGCAATCAAAATTTTTTCAGATTGTATGCCGCTAGAAATTTGGATTGCATTTAATAGCCGGCAACACAGGCATGAGAACCACAAAAACTATCTTATATCACGTGTTGGCAGGTTAATCATGGAGGCTGCAAGAATTGTCAAAATAAAGGAGCCACTAGAAATTCAGAATCTTGATACTCCAAAGCCTAAGGGATCTCAAGTGCTCGTTAAAGTAGAATCTGCAGGAGTATGCCATAGTGACATACATCTCTGGGATGGAGGTTATGAGGGCCCAGGCGGTCAAATCATGAAGACAACCGACAGGGGTGTCAAATATCCCCTGACTCCAGGTCATGAGGTTGCAGGTGTGGTGGAAAGCATGGGCGAGGACGTAGAGGGATTTACAAAAAATGAGAAAGTCCTAGTGTTTCCATGGATAGGAGAGGGTCTCTGTCCTGCCTGCAGGGTGGGAGAGGAAAACTTGTGTGACAAACCTAGATCTCTTGGAGTGTACAATGATGGCGGATATGCAGAATATGTTTTGGTTCCAAGTTACAAGTATCTTGCAAAGATTTACGACTTGAGTACTGATATTAGCGCACCTTTGTCGTGTTCGGCTCTGACTGCGTATAGTGCGGTTAAGAATGCGCAGCTGAAACCTAATGATAATGTTGTAATTGTGGGGGCCGGCGGATTGGGATTGATGGGAATGCAGTTGGCAAAGGCAGTCACTGGTGCAAGAATAATTGCAATGGATATTGATGATAACAAGTTAAAGGTAGCAAAGGAAAATGGCGCAGATCTTACTGTTAACTCAAAAAATGAGGATCCAGTAAAAGCTATAATGGAATTGACGGGAAATTTGGGCGCTGACGCAGTGATAGATTTTGTTAACGGAAGCAAGACTGTTGAAGCAGATATGCAGATACTTAGGCGAAGGGCACGTGTAGTGCTTGTTGGGTTGTTCGGGGGGGCCTTGCAGCTAAACCTAGTGTCAATGCCAACCAGAGCATACAGACTAATTGGTTCTTACACAGGTTCCATGCCGGATATGTTGGAACTGGTGTCCCTGGCTAGACGAGATATCATAAAACCTGTGATCTCAAACAAATTCAACCTAAATCAAGCAACAGAAGCATTAACTATGTTAAAGCAAGGAAAAATAATTGGGCGGGGCATTATCAATCCATAAAACCTCGCATAGTGAACTATTCTAATTATCCAAAAAATTGAGCTAACGCTAGGCATAGAATTCAGTTAAGATTAATACTGGATTGAAAGGGACTTGATTTCATGTGGCCCTTGTAGTACAGTGGCGAGTATAGGGGACTGTGGATCCCCGGACAGGGGTTCGATTCCCCTCAAGGGCCTTCACCTTTAATTCCATCTACGTGCCATATCTCTTGTTGATTGGCATTTTTCATTTCATGTATATCGTTTTGTCCATTGTTTCATCGTCAGTTTATTCCGATGCTCAAGCATACGTCATATCTGCTACGGGTGATTCTAGTGAAATTGTATCTCCAATCACGATCTACAAAGACCCGGCCTCGCTAATGGTTCGTATATCTATCAACGCACCTGATTTTAATTCAAATCCATATGCGATAGATGCCATAGGCAACGATCCTGAAAACAAAATAGTCGTCTCTACCAGGGAAGGTAGCATACCTTACAAGCTAGTCGAAACAGGGCCCAACACCGGAATTTTTACAGGCTATGTAATCTTGTCAGGAACCACATCAATCTGTTCTCCCGTTTGTGGTCCAACAGACGGGCTCCTGGCTGCATCAGGAGATGATGTCATAACGGTTTCATTTACTTATGCACAGGGTAGAACAATCACTGCTACTTTGGCATCCGAACAAGGTAAAATTATGAATGCTCAAGTTCCCGAATTTGGTTCACTGGCAGGCCTTGTTATCACAGTATCTATAATTGCAGTACTGGTATTCTCAAGGCGACTTGTAACAAACTAATAATTTTTACACCAAATTTGGAAATGGCATTTCAATGTCTCAGAATATGCCAAACTTGTTAGATTCCATTTCTTCCTTGATTGCAAGTTTTATCCTAAACTTATCCTGAGTAACTCTTTGATCAAGCCAATTCAAAAATTTATGTTCCATGGTCTTTCCTTTTATTTTTTCAAAGTCTGGCCCCAACTGATCCGATAGTTTTCTCACAAGTGACATGTTTACGCATACGACATAAAAGTGCCATCCAAATGCAAATTCTGAATCGGTCACGATAAAGTCGTTTTCTCCATGAACCATTTGTTCAAGCCTGCTTAGTGTTGATATGATTATCTTACTAGTAGCTTCGTAATCTGTAGCGGAAACATTGATGTTTATTCTTTCTTCCAATATTATTCATATCTGGTTTACAAATAAAAACATGACTCTACAAAGTGTCATGGTTTAGCAAATGTTCTGTTTCTATGTTGAAATAAGTCTTGAGTATTCCCATGTAACTCCTTACAGGTGGGGGAATATCGTCTCCACATGCCATGCCAAGATTCTTTGCATTTATCCAGATGATCAGAGTTTGCAATATTGTAAGAAATCTGTCATTTTCTGCATTTTTAGACGCTATTGCTCTTGAATATCGTTCTGCAAACTCCCATGCAGTGACAAAGTCTATGCAATCAGTTTCAAACACTGCCATGATCTGTTCTTTCAGGCTGTTTGCTTTCTTAAACGGAGTTTTATTCATGATGTAGGGAAAGCTTACCTTATCAGGAAGATGTCCTGGCAATGGACCCCATATGGTTATAATTTTGCAGCCTTTCTTCAACATGGAAAATTTTTCAGCCATTTTTTCTACGATGAGATCGTCCAAGAACCAAAATAAAATCACTGTTGCATCGCTTATATCTGACTCTAAAACATCCTCGCATTTCAAAATACAGTTTGAAAACCTATTGTCAAGTATTTTCCTAGCAGACGAAATTTTTTCGTCGTTGTTGTCTATCCCTACGGCTTTTTTTACTCTAAACTCCTCCAGCGCAATAAGCAAACTACGTCCATTGCCGCATCCTAAATGATAAAAGACATCGTCTTTATCCAACGATGCAAATTCAAAGATCTCTCTAAGTGCGTCTTCCTGTAACTCAACATCCTGGCCTGTCATGATTGATTTAGGAAGCGTGTCTAGATACTCTTCTATCCTCACAAGAAAATAAGATTCTACGTTAAATTTATTCTCTTATTCTCTCAAGGGTGGATACGGCTTGCCATAATGTAACTCTCACGTATGATGGCATATTCGGATCTTGTGTTATTTCGTCAAGGACACTTATGGCATTAGCGGCCCTCACCGAGACAGAATATTCCTGTTTTTTTAGTTCGCCTACAAGATCTGAAAGGCTTTTCTTGATGTTTTTTGGGGTTGAGGGATTTGTGGCTATTTCCTCAAGTGTTACAACCGCTGTATTGAGAGTTTCCATATTCTGATTTTTCTTTTCTGCCATGTGTGAATCAAGCTAAACTAATTGAGCTTATTTTATAAAGTTTGCATCATACTTCCAAAAAGATGTTATCTGATTCTACTACCACCTTGTACGACTGTAAATCCTTTATTTTTGCAGGAAAAGCCAAGAGTTTCCCAGTCTGGCAATCAAATTTTGCTCCGTGCCAACCGCATGTTATCGTGCATCCGTCCAGTACTCCCTCAGAAAGACTAGCTCCGGCATGAGTACAAGTGTCATTTATTGCATAAAAATTGCCATTCACATTGACTATTAGGATCTCTTTTCCATCTGCTGCAATTTTTTGCATTTTTCCAGGTGGTATATCTGCAGTTTTACCGACAATTATTCTTCCCATGAAAAGATTGCTTCCTGTAACTCTTAATAATTTTAATGCATGATGCTTGCCTGATCCGGAAATTTTTTAAACAAACTTGACCGTGTTCTCGAGTTTACCGAGCCGCTCTATCTCCATTTCTATCTTATCGCCATCTTTCAAAAATACAGCATCAGGCTTGTTTAGCATCACTCCTGCGGGGGTACCAGTTGATATAATGTCGCCTTTTTCTAGTGTCATGACTCTGCTCAGGATGGAAACTATGGAATTTACCTTAAGATGCATGTTTGATGTCGATGAGTTCTGCCTGATGGTTCCATTGACCCTAGTTGTCATCCTGAGATTCTGCGGATCTGGTATCTCGTCAGAACTGGTTATCCAGGGACCGCAGGGTGCAAATGTGTCAAATCCTTTTGCACGGGTGAATTGCTTATCCTTGGCTTGAATGTCGCGTGCAGATGCATCATTTAGTATCATGTATCCAAATATTGCCTTTTTTGCCTCATCTTCAGAAACATTTTTGCAGTCTTTTCCAATTATCAATGCCAGTTCTATCTCATAATCCAGTTTTGATACGAATGAGGGACAGATTATGTCTGATGTTGCTCCGTTGAGTGTAGATCTTGGTTTTATTATGATGGCAGGCTCATCTGGTGGGATCAAATTCTGTTCTTTTGCGTGATCTTTGTAGTTAAATGCAAGACAGATTATTTTTGATGGATTTGGAATGGGTGGAAGAAGTTTGAAATCCGATGTTTTACTATCATAGTTGATCCGGGAAGCTTTCTGTTTTATTTCATCATACCATCCATCAAATAAAAAATCCTTGACACTCTGTGGTATTGGAATTCCAGTTTGTGCGGTCATGCTTTCTCTTGTAAGGACTTTGTCTCCATCAACAAACCCATATGTTTCCATATTTTCTTTTAGTAATCTGGCAATCTTCATTTTATTCACTTGTGTGTGTATATCACTTGGTTTGCAGAATCTTTTCTGCAATATCCGTATCTTACGAACTGGATTTCTGCACCCACATTTAATTCTAAGTAGTGTGGTTCGGTCAGAGCTTGTTTGATTTCTAAGCTATTTTCATTAAATTGTTCGTTTACAAAAAGAACTTTTGGAATCAAAACTTCAATTTTTATAGCATTTTGTACTGGTATCCACTGAATTTTTGGAATTTTTGGCTTGAAGCTATTGTCTGTTATCTCTGCTTCTATATCTGAACCGGATTTAATGATTTTAACATTGTATAGTTCGAGCAGCCTTATTTCATCTCCAGTTTTGAGAGATTTTGCGTCGTGACCCGATACGTAAAAAAATCCATCAACCTTGATAGTTCTTTTTCCCATGTCCTTCTGTGGATGATTCTGAATCTCTAC
This sequence comes from Nitrososphaerota archaeon, assembly GCA_028867735.1. Lineage (GTDB taxonomy): Archaea > Thermoproteota > Nitrososphaeria > Nitrososphaerales > Nitrosopumilaceae > Nitrosotalea. Next base: position 11,426 of record JAGWFW010000019.1, on the reverse strand, counting down.
CTCTGCCATGTTGTTGTTTTTTACTATCAATTTTACAGGATCTGTGACCATGAACAGTCTGATACTTGTCGGATCGATGATTTTTCTGTTAAAAGATTCCAAAGTCTCAAAAGGTGCCAAAGTATCAGATTTTGTGAAACTTAGTGAAAGTACGAATTTCCTGATTGCTTCTGGAACAATCCCTCTTCTGCGCATTGCCTCAAGTGTTGGTAGCCTCGGATCGTCATAGCCTGAAACTTTTCCCTCTTGTACTAGCGGTTTCAGTATTCTTTTAGATACAGGCATTCCGTCAAACTCTAGTCTTGCAAATTCGAGAACTCTCGGTTTCCTCATTTTGAGCTTATCGAGAATTTCATAGTAAAGTTCATTTCGTAATTCGTATTCCTTTGTCCTAAATGCATGTGTGACCCCATCCACGCTATCTTCTATGGCTACTGCAAAATCGTAGTTTGGCCACACACGATATTTGTCTTTATGAATTGGATGCGGTTCGTCTATTATTCGTAATAATGTAGGATCTCGCATAGCTGTGTTCTCTGAATGCATATCTCCTCGAAATCTTACGATTGCTTCTCCGGGTTTGTACCTTTCAAACATGCTGTTCCAGCGCTTTATGTTTTGTGAAAGATCTCCAAGACTGCATTTGCAAGAAACCATCTCGCGTCTGTTCCTACTGATGACTTCTTTATTACAAGTACATACATACGCATATCCGGACTGGATGAATTCCTCTGCTTTTTTGTAAATCAATTCAATGTCATCTGAAGTATTTTTGACTTGATCGTATTTTACCCCCAACCAGTCAAGCCCTACCTTTATTGCAGCATAATATTCTAGCCGTTCATTTTCCGGATTTGTATCGTCAAACCTGAAGATGAGCTTGCCCCCGTACATCTTCGCGTATTCCTCATCTATTATGGCAGCTTTTGCATGCCCAATGTGGGGATAACCATTTGGTTCCGGAGGAAATCTGGTGACCACATTGCCTTGCTCTGCATCCTCAAGAGGGGGTAATCCAGTTCTATCTTGTTTTGGTTTTACTACAAGTAACTCTGGAAAATTAGATTCCAATTCTGATTTTTGTATTGGTAGAGGAATTGTATTTACTTCAGTTACTATCTGGGAAATGACGGGTATTACCTCTTTTATCCTCTCTCTAAGTTCGGGCCTGAATCCGATTATTTTTGAAATTATTGCATCATTTCTCGTTTTTCCATCATGTTCTGACGCATTTAATAGTGCAATTCCTCGTATGGCGCGCTTTATCTCGTCATCCAATTACAGACTCCTCTCCACTACAAAATCCAACAAGGCAAGTAGATCCTCCCTTGCGGAATTATCGTATCTTGAAATGGATTTTCTTGCCGTATCTAGATGGTAAGAAGCTTTTTTTCGAATTGTTTCCTCAATGCCAAGCTCAGCTATTGCTGCCACGGCCTTCTCCATTGCTTGTCTTGATATACGTGAATTACCAAACGCATTTAGGATTGTTTTCTTCTCTTTTCCCTTTGCAAACTTTATGGCTAAAAGAATGGGCAGAGATTTTTTTCCTTCTCTGATGTCATTTCCGACTGGTTTTTTTGTGATTTTGGGATCCCCTATTATTCCAATCAAGTCATCAATTATCTGAAAAGATATGCCTAGATTTCTGCCATAAACTGAGAGTCTATTCACATCAGATTCAGTGGTATTTGCAGAAATGGCCCCCATTGCACACGATGCTACAAACAACGAAGACGTCTTTTTTTCGATCATTGTAATGTATTGTGACTCTGTAGGGATTATCTTTGACTTGGCCATGCTTATGTCTA